>NZ_BDJA01000004.1:0-490130 GCF_003864275.1 Pseudomonas sp. SCT | reverse complement strand
TGGGGTCCGGGTGGCGAAAACGTAAGAAATACTCGTCGAATTGATTGTTTTTTGATCATTTGGCGAGTTTAAAAGTTGCGCTAGGTGGTATGCCGGGGAAATACATGGCTACTTCAGACCATCCCTAGACATGCTTGCCCGTGAAGATCGCAACGGACGCCTGTTCGTCGATCCCGGTACGGCGGCATTCGTCGATCTGTCCAAGGTCCGTTTGCTGCGCTGCGGCGTCGATACGGTCCGTCAGCTGTACCGCGGGCTGATCCGACCGGAAATCATGGCGCTGTTCGAGAAGCCGGGCGCGATGGTCGAGTTTGCTGGGGAGATCTGGCACGCCGGGCGTGTGGGCCGTGACTCTGGCTACCAGTACAAACTCCAGAACGCCGACCTTGGGTTCATCCTGCTCATCAAGAACTTCAACGCCAAGCTGGAACAGATCGGCCCTCACCTGAAAATCGAGGTGTCACCGCACGCGATCGACGCGCTGTCGCCTGAGCGCCTGCAAGAGCGGATGGACTACTACGCCGCCGCCGTGATGACCCACCGCGAACGCAACCAGTGCGCCGTCCATCTGGCGTTGGATCTTCAGGGCTGGAAACCGCCAGTGGATCTGGTCGCCCGCCTGCATTGCCGGGCCAGAACACATCGGGATATCTCGGGCATCAATCAGGTGGAGTGGGCGACCAAGTCCAGCGTCTACGGTCGCGGGGAAACGTCCATGTTTGGCTCGGCCGGTGGGGTGCAGCTGTGCATCTACAACAAGACCGAACAGGCCCGCGCAACGGACAAGCTCGACTACTGGGAAAGCGTCTGGCGTCGCCGGGATTCGTTCGATGCCAAAGATCCCGAGAACTACAACCCAGCCCAGGACGTGTGGCGCGTCGAGCTGCGTTACCACCATTCGATCATCCAGCAGTTCGCCAGCGGCTCGGTAGACGTGACGACTGGCCAAGCCATCGACACGGACTCCTTCGCAGCGTTCTCGGCACACCTCGACGGCCTGTGGCGCTATGGCCTGAGCCAGTTCAAGCTGCTCGCCCGCCCCGGCTACTTTGATCCGATCTGGACGCTGATGCGTGACGACGCGCGGGTCGATCTGCCGGTCGATTCCCTGGTCGATGAGACGGAGTACAAGCGGTACTACAAAACCTCTCGAGGCTTCTCAGGCAAGAACGTGGAACTGTTCCTGGGAAACTTCGTAAGCCTGCTGGCACGGGAGCGAGTGGGCGCTAAGAAAGCATTCGAGACCTTGAAGCAATGGGATTGCTGGCCGGTCATCCGGGATCACTACGCCGCCAAGGATATGAGCGAGCGGGATCTTTATAAGCACATCAAGAACCTGCTCGAGGAGCGGCATGTGAGGTGGGGCAGGGCGATCTGATGGCCATCGGGCAGCTGCCTGACGGGCGCTGGAAAGTCGATGTAGAGCCGATCAAGGGCAAGCGCTTCCGCAAGACGGTGAAGACCAAGGCCGAGGCGTTGCGATTCGAGGCAACCTGCCGTGCCAAGGTGATCGACAAGCCAGACTGGACGCCCAAGCCCAAGGACAGACGCCGGTTGCTGGATCTGATCGACCGTTGGCGGCTGCTGCACGGGCATGCGTTGAGCGATGTTGACCGTACGGAACTGGTCTTGAAACGGATGGCTCGGGAAATGGGCAACCCGATAGCCAGCCAGCTTACCGGCGCAACCTATACGGCCTATCGCGCGGCCCGTCTTGCCTCCGGCATCAGCGGCAAAACGGTGAACATCCAGTTCGGGCACCTGTGCGCTGTGTTCAACATGCTCCGCCAGTTGGGCGAGATCGACTACGAAAACCCGTTGGCCTCGGTGAAAACACTCAAGCTTCAGGAACGCGAACTGACGTACCTGAGTGATGCCCATATCGACCGGCTGTTTCGCGCCATCCAGGAACACTGCCGCACGCCTCACACGTACATGGTCGCCACCATCTGCCTCGCTACGGGCTGCCGCTGGGGAGAAGCACAAGCGCTCCGGCCGGAACGGGTGAGGGATGGTCACGTGCTGTTCGTGAACACCAAGGGCAAGCGCCGACGCTCCGTGCCGATCGATCAGGCATTGCATGACCGCATTCACCAGCACTTCCAGGAACACGGCCTGTTCACCAACTGCCGCGACAGCTTCGACTACGCGGTGAAAATGTCTGGCCTGAAGCTACCAGTCGGCCAGAAGACGCACGTTCTTCGACACACGTTCGCCTCTCACTTCATGATGAACGGTGGCAACATCCTCACCCTGCAAAAAGTCCTCGGCCACGCCTCGCTGAACATGACGATGCGCTACGCACACCTCGCGCCGGACTATCTGAAGGATGTGATTAAGCTCGGCCCGATTCGGGGTTTTCGACACTTCTTCGACACCCAAGCCGAGGCCGCTCCGTTCGAGTAGCTGGAGGCCGCGTAGTTCGGGGCTTTCAGAGCGGGAATTGGCGGAAGGCAGTGAGAGTCGAACTCACCCGGGAACGGCTGCCGTCCCCAACCGGGTTTGAAGCCCGGCCGCACCACCGGGTGCGATTGCCTTCCTTATCTTGTCGAGACGCCGAAGAGGAAGCGGCGACCAGCCTAACCCAGGCCAGACTGGATCGCCAAGGCGCAGTCTTGGCGGACTTTGCGTTCGTTGCCGAAGCGGCGGGTGAGGCCGATGCGGTCGAAGTGTTCGAGCAGCTGGATGCTGCGTTTGCGGCCGAGCTGGATGCGGTCGCGGAAGGCGGCGGCGCGGATGACGCCGCTTTGTGCTTCCAGTTGCAGTACATGCCCCGCGAGTTGGCGAATAGTGAACTCGGGGTAGAACAAATCTTTCACCACCTGTTGCAGCAGGCCGAGGCGGGCGAGTTTGCGTAGCAGGTTGCGCATCTGCGTTTCGTCGACGCCGAGGTCGCGGGCCAGGTCGCGGACCCAAGGTGGGTCGAACTGGCCGGCTTCGAGCAGCGGCCACAGGCGTTCCTTCAAACCTTCTTCCGCATCGCTCAGGCGCACCCGGTGATCGGGGCGGTGCAGCCACGGGCCGCTGGTTTCGATGCGGCCGGCGGCCAGTGCCTGTTCCAGCAGGGCGATAAATACCGGTCGTTCCAGCTGCGGCAGGGCGTAGCGACGCAGGCGGTCGCGGTCGGGGCCGAGTTCGTCGGGTTGTTCTTCGTGAAAACGTTGCAGGGCCGCGAGCAGGGTGGTGTCGAGTTCGCTCCAGCGGGCCTGATCGAATAGCCGCGGGCCGAGCCGGGTGCCGACTTCCACTACGCCGTGCGGCAGCCGCCAGCCTTCGCGCGGGCGGTTGAACTGGCGTTCCAGGCTTTGCGGATCGATGCCATTGGTGGCGCTGGCGAGCAGCGGCGGCAATGCCTGCTCCAGGCTCGGCTGGTCGAGGGCGCGAAGCTGTTCCAGCCGTGCGGCGCGGCGGCGATTGCGTGGCGGTGCGTACGGGTCGAGCACTCGGCCGCCGCCAAGGGTGCGCTGGGCGGATTGATCGCGCAGGACGATGCGATCGCCATGCACGGCGTGGCTCGGTGCGTTCAGCAGGAGCTGCGCAAAGGCGTGTTCGCCCGGCGCCAGGCTCGCATCTTCGAGCAGGGCGACGCGCGCGGTGACGTCCTGGGCGCCGAGATGCACGTGCACTGGCGCCCAGTGCTTGAGTTCGTGGGCTTCGCCGGGCAGCAGCTGGAAGTCGATATCGATGCGTTGCGTTGGCGCGTGCAGCAAGGGGTGCAGTAGCCAGTCGCCGCGATGGATCTGCTCGACGGCCAGGCGCTCGCCGGCAAGATTCAGCGCCACCCGCTGGCCGGCATAGGCTTCGTCCGCTTCACGGTTCTGCGCGTGCAGGCCGCGGACGCGCACGCGTTTGCCGGCGGGGCTAAGCAGCAGCTCATCGCCAACCTGCACGCGCCCGGCAAAGGCGGTGCCGGTGACCACCACGCCGGCGCCAGTGACGCTGAAGGCACGGTCAATGGCCAGCCTGAAGTGGCCGCTGTCGCCGCGGGCGGCGGTGCGGACGGCTTCTTCGATCAGCGCGGTGCGCAGAGCGTCGACGCCATCGCCGCGAATGCTGGAAACCGGAAAGATCGGCGCGCCGGCCAGTGGCCCGGCGACCAGCAGGGCTTCGATCTGCTGCTGCACTTCAGCGATGCGCACCGGCTCGACGCGGTCAATCTTGGTCAGCGCCACCAGTGCGCGGCGGATACCGAGCAGTTCGACGATGGCCAGGTGTTCGCGGGTCTGCGGCATGACGCCGTCATCGGCCGCAACGACCAGCAGCACGCAGTCGATGCCGCTGGCGCCGGCCAGCATGTTGTGCACGAAACGCTCGTGGCCCGGCACGTCGATAAAGCCGGTGAGGCTGCCTTCACCGAGCTCGGCGTAGACGTAGCCGAGGTCGATGGTAATGCCGCGCTCGCGCTCCTCGCGGCGGCGGTCGCCCTGTTGCCCGGTGAGGGCCTGCAGCAGTGCGGTCTTGCCATGGTCGATATGGCCGGCGGTACCGACGATCAACGGGCCAGCTCCTCTTGCAGGTGCGGTAATTGCTGGAGGAATGCCGGTTCGTCATCGAGTTGGCGCAGGTCGAGCCAGAGGGCGTCGTCATCGATGCGCCCGAGTACCGGGATCGGCAGGCAGCGCAGGGCTTCTTCCAGCTGGCGAAGGCTGCGACCGCGCAGGCGCTTGGGCTGCTGCGGGCGGATGCACAGCGCTGCGCTGGGTAGGCGTGCCACCGGCTGCGCGCCGCTGCCGATCATGCCCAGAGCATCCACAACAGCGACATTCCAGCTTTCCCCGAGCACGGCGGCCAGCGCTGGGGCGATGCGTTCGGCCTGGGCGCGGATCTCCGTCTGCGGGCGACTGAGCAGGCGCAGGCTGGTGAGGCGTTCGGCGAGGCGGTCGGGGTCGCGATAGAGGTTGAGCACCGCTTCCAGCGCAGCAAGGGTCAGCTTGTCGACACGCAGGGCGCGCTTGAGCGGGTTCTTCTTGATCTTCTGAATCAGCGCCTTGCTGCCGACGATCAGCCCGGCCTGCGGGCCGCCGAGCAGCTTGTCGCCACTGAAGGTGACGATATCGGCGCCGTCGCGCAGCGCTTCCTGCACGGTCGGCTCCTTCGGCAGACCCAAGCGTGAGAGGTCGAGCAGGCTGCCGCTGCCGAGGTCTTCCAGCAGCGGCAGATCGTGGGCATGGGCGATGCGCGCCAGTTCGGCGGTGGCGACGCTGGCGGTGAAGCCCTGCACGCTGTAATTGCTGGTGTGCACGCGCATCAACAGGCCCGAGCGCGGGTTGATCGCCGCTTCGTAATCCTTGGCGTGGGTGCGATTGGTGGTGCCGACTTCATGCAGCTTCACGCCGGCGCGGGCCATGATGTCGGGGATGCGAAAGGCACCGCCGATCTCGATCAGCTCGCCGCGGGAAATGATGCCTTCCTTGCGTGCGCCGAGGCTGTTCAAGGCCAGCAGCACGGCGGCGGCATTGTTGTTGACCACGGTGACGGCCTCGGCGCCGGTCAGCTCGCGGATCAGCCCTTCGATAAGGTCGTCGCGATCGCCGCGCTTGCCGGTGGCGAGATCGAATTCCAGATTGAGCGGATAGCGCGCGGCAAGGGTGATCGCCTCGATGGCTTCATCCGGCAGCAGCGCGCGCCCGAGGTTGGTGTGCAGCACCGTGCCGGTGAGGTTGAACACCCGGCGCACGCGGCTGCGGTGCTGGTTGGCCAGGCGTTCGCCGGCGCGCCCGGCGAGCACCGCTTCGGACAGTTCCAGCGCGGCCAGCTGGCCATGGCGAGCGGGCTCGCGCAATTCATCGAGCAGGTCGCGCAGGGTGTTCAGCAATGCCTGGCGGCCGTAGCGCTGCTGCAGCGGTTGGCAGGCCGGGTCACGCAGCAGCTTGTCGACCGAGGGCAGGTGGCTGCTGCTCATGCATCGTCCCCCGGTGCCAGCAGCAGATTGGGCGCGTGACGCTGGAAGCCCTGCTCGGCCAGCAGCATGTCCAGGTCCAGAGTGGCGAGGTCGGCCGAGAGGCTTTCACCATCCGGCGCCAGGTCGAGATAGAGCTGCTTGAGGTAGCTGTTGCACTCGGGGCAGACCTCGGCCTTGACGCCCTGAGGCGAGCCTTCGAAGTGCAGGTAGTCGAGCTTCTTGGTGCTGCGGCAGTGGCTGCATTTGACCCGCACGTAATGCCACTCGCAGGCACACAGCGAGCAGACCAGATAGCGCAGGCCGTTGAGCTGGCCGCGATGGCGGATGATGCCGGCCATGGGCGGCGCGCCGCAGCAGGGGCAGTGGGTCTGGTCTTCGCGCTCGCGCAGGTCGGAGAGGTCGAGCTGCAGCAGCCGGTGGCTCCAGGCCAGTTGCAGGGCGGCGCCGAGAAAAGGCACCAGCGCCGGCGGCAGGCTGTCGTACTGGCCGCTGACCAGTGCCACGGCCCAGGCCTTGCGCTGGCCGCTCTCGGCCTCGCGCAGTTGCCTGATGGCCGCGACTACCGCGGGATTTTCCGGCACCACGAAGGCATCCAGCCAGGCATCCAGCATCGTCAGCCAGGCATCGTCGCGGACCAGGGTGTCGGCAGCCAGCGGCGGCAGGTTGTGTTTGAGGCTTTCACGGGTGCGGTGTTCGTCCAGCGGCGGCATTGCCGGCGGGTTGTCCAGCACCTGCTGTTGCGCCTGGCAGACCGCGGCCAGCAGGCGCAGGTAGTCGGCGAATGGATGGCCTTCAGCGAGCTTGCTGAAACGTTCGCTGCGCAGAGCGAACAGATCGCGCGGCGGCAGGTTGGTGAAGGGTGGTTTGCTGGCCGCGGCTTCGATCTGCCCGGGCTCTAGAATGGTGCCTGCCACGCAGGACTCCTTTTCTTGTGGTTATGCCGAACAGCATAGTCCGTCAGCGGTTGTCGCTCGGCTTTCGATGGTGCGCGTCGCCGAAGATTCCCGCGCGCGCACGGGAATCTCCGGTTGAACAGCGGTGCCGCTTATTTGCGTTCGGTGATCTCCCGGTACCAGGCTGGATGGTGCTTGCGTGCCCAGGCGCGGCTGACGGTGCCGTAGAGCATCGAACCCATCGAACCCTTGATCCAGATGGCGGCGTAGATGTGCACGATGATGCTGACGATCAGCACGAAGGCGGCGATGGCATGCAGCAGGCTGGCCCAGCGCAGCGAGACGATGCCGAAGAAGCTGCTGAAGTACTCGCGCCAGATGACGATGCCGCTGAGCAGCAGCACCAGCATGCTGAGGATCAGCACCCAGAACAGCACCTTCTGCCCGGCGTTGTAGCGGCCGACTTCCGGCAGTTTGTCTTCGCGGTTGTGCACCACGTCGTTGATTTGCCTGAGCCACTGGCGATCCCGCGCCTCGATGCGGTTGTGCCCGGCGAAGCGGATCGCCAGCCAGAGGAAGAAGACGAACATCGCGACCCCGATGAAGGGGTGCAGGATGCGCGTCCAGGTGCCGCCGCCGAACAGCCCGGAGAGGCCGAACAGCGCCGGATGGAACAGTGCCAGGCCGGACAGCGCGGCGAGCACGAAGAGAATCGCAACGATCCAGTGGTTGGTCCGTTGCGAGGGGTTGTAGCGTTCGATCTCGTTGTTGTTCATCGTTGACTCCTTGAGCGAGCGGACTCCGAGGGCGGCCCCACGAACGGGGCCGCGCGGTCAGGGTCGCGGCTCCTTGGGATCGACCACATGCACCGAAGGATCGACCTGGTGCACCACGGGCTCGCTGAGTTCGGTCTTGTCCTCGTCTTCCTCGACGCGGATCGGGCCGACCCGCGTGTAATGGAAGAAGCCGGCCAGCACCGCCGCGCCCATGCCCAGCAGGGCTAGGGGCTTGGTCACGCCTTTCCACAGGCTGACCAGCGGGCTGATGGTCGGCTCGTTCGGCAGGTCGCTGTACAGCGAGGGCTGATCGGCATGGTGCAGCACGTACATCACGTGCGTACCGCCAACACCATCGGGGTCGTACAGGCCGGCCTGGTCGAAACCGCGCTCCTTGAGATCGGCAATGCGCCCGGCGGCATGCTCCTTCATGTCCTCCTTGCTGCCGAAGACGATCGCCCCGGTGGGGCAGGTCTTCACGCAGGCCGGCTCAAGTCCGACGGACACGCGGTCGGAACAGAGCGTGCACTTGTAGGCCTTCTTGTCCTTCTCGGAGATGCGCGGGATGTCGAACGGGCAACCGGTGATGCAGTAGCCGCAGCCGATGCAGTGGTCCTGGTTGAAGTCGACGATGCCGTTGGCGTACTTCACGATCGCCCCCGGCGCCGGGCAGGCCTTGAGGCAGCCAGGGTCCGCGCAGTGCATGCAGCCGTCTTTGCGGATCAGCCACTCGAGGTTGCCGCTGCCGGGGTTCTCGTACTCGGCGAACTTCATCACCGTCCAGGATTCGGCGGTGAGGTCGATCGGGTTGTCGTAGGTCCCGTTGCTGGTGCCGACATCGTCACGCAGGTCGTTCCATTCCGAGCACGCCACCTGGCACGCCTTGCAGCCGATGCACTTGGAGGTGTCGATCAGTTTCGCCACTTCGCCGATCTCGCGGATCGACGGCCGCTCGGTGGTTGTGGCGGAGCGGGCAATCACGTCTTGAGTAGCCATCATGCCTTCTCCACGTTGACCAGGAACGACTTGAACTCCGGCGTCTGGGTGTTGGCGTCACCGACGAACGGCGTCAGCGTGTTGGTCAGGTAGCCATTGCGCGCCACCCCGGCGAAGCCCCAGTGCAGCGGGATGCCGATCTGGTGCACCGTTTGCCCGTCCACCGTCAGCGGCTTGATGCGCTTGGTCACCACCGCTACCGCCTTGATATAGCCGCGGTTGGACGACACCTTGACCCGCTCGCCGGCGACGATGCCCAGTTCCTTGGCCAGCACCTCGCCAATCTCGACGAACTGCTCGGGTTGGGTGATCGCGTTGAGCCGGCAATGCTTGGTCCAGAAGTGGAAGTGCTCGGTGAGCCGGTAGGTGGTGGCGGCGTAGGGGAAGTCCTCCGCCGTGCCGAACAGCTCCATGTCGTTCTTGAACACTCGCGCCGCGGGGTTGCTGATCGCCAGCGCGTTGCCTGGGTGCAGCGGGTTGCGCCCGATCGGCGTCTCGAACGGCTCGTAGTGCTCGGGGAATGGCCCCTCGTTCATCTTGTCCACGGCGAACAGCCGCGCCACCCCTTCGGGGTTCATGATGAACGGGTTCATGCCGTCCTCGGGCCGCGAGTCGACCTTGAAGTCCGGCACGTCGGTGCCGCCCCACTTGCCGCCGTCCCACCAGACCAGGCGTTTCTTCTGCTTATCCCACGGATTGCCCGCGGGGTCGGCCGAGGCGCGGTTGTAGAGGATGCGCCGGTTGGCCGGCCAGGCCCAGGCCCAACCCAGCGTCTGGCCCATGCCGTAGGGGTCGGCGTTGTCGCGCCGGGCCATCTGGTTGCCGGCCTGGGTCCAGGAGCCGCAGAAGATCCAGCAACCGCTGGAGGTCGTGCCGTCGGCGCGCAGCAGGCCGAAGCCGGGTAGCAGCTCGCCGGCCTTGGCCACTTGTGCGCCGGTTTGCAGATCGAAGACGTCGCTCAGGGCTTTGCCGTTGTACTCCTGGGCAATTTCCTCGGCGCTCGGTTCTTCCGGCTGACGATAGCCCCAGTCGATGTTGAGCAGCGGTTCGGCATAGGCGCCGCCTTCCTTGCGGTACAGCTCGCGCAGCCGATGGAACAGCCCGCCCATGATCACCACGTCGGTCTGCGCCTGGCCTGGCGGCTCGGCGGCCTTCCAGTGCCATTGCAGCCAGCGTCCGCTGTTGACCAGCGAGCCATCCTCCTCGGCGAAGCAGGTGGTCGGCAGGCGGAACACCGTGGTCTGGATGCTGGCGGTGTCGACGTCGTTGTACTCGCCGGCATTGCGCCAGAACTCCGAGGTCTCGGTGGCCAGCGGGTCCATGATCACCAGGTACTTGAGCTTGGCCAGCGCGGCGCTGACCTTGGCCTTGTTGGGGAACGAGGCGATGGGGTTGAAGCCCTGGCAGAAATAGCCGTTCACCTGCCCCTGGTACATCATGTCGAACACCTTGAGCACGTCGTAGCCAGGGATATCCAGCTTCGGCAGCCAGTCGTAGCCCCAGTTGTTCTCCGCCGTGGCGTTCCTGCCGTACCAGGCCTTCATCAGGCTGACGTGGAATTTCTCGTAGTGCTGCCAGTAGGACAGCTGCCCCGGCCGTAGCGGCTTGGCGGTGCGCTTGGTGATGTAGGCGGTGTAATCCTGCTCGGCCTCCAGCGGCAGGGTCATGTAGCCCGGCAGCAGGTTGGAGAGCAGGCCCAGGTCGGTCAGGCCCTGGATGTTGGAGTGCCCGCGCAGGGCGTTCATGCCGCCGCCAGGCATGCCGATGTTGCCGAGCAGCAGCTGCACCATGGCGCCGGTGCGGATCATCTGCGAGCCGACCGAATGCTGCGTCCAGCCCAGGGCGTACATGATGGTCATGACCTTGCCCGGGGCCGAGGTCTCGGCAATGGTTTCCCAGACCTGCAACATCTTGTCCTGCGGCGTGCCGCAGATATTGCTGACCACCTCCGGCGTATAGCGGCTGTAGTGCTGCTTGAGCAGATTGAACACGCAGCGCGGGTGGGTGAGGCTCTTGTCGACGCGGGCAAAGCCGTCCTCGTCCAGCTCGTAGCTCCAGGCGGACTTGTCCGGATAGCTGCGTTTCTCGGCGTCGTAGCCGTTGAACAGGCCATCCTCGAAGCCGAAGCCTTCCTTCACGATGAACGAGACGTCGGTGTAGTTGACCACGTACTCGTGCTGGATCTTGTCGTTTTCCAGCAGGTAGTTGATCAGCCCGCCGAGAAAGGCGATGTCGGTACCGGTGCGGATCGGTGCATACATGTCGGCCACCGAGGCTGAACGGGTGAAGCGCGGATCGACCACCACCAACCGCGCCTTGTTGCGCGCCTTGGCTTCGGTGACCCACTTGAAGCCGCACGGGTGCGCTTCGGCGGCGTTACCGCCCATGATCAGGACCAGATCGGCGTTCTGGATATCACTCCAGTGATTGGTCATGGCTCCACGGCCAAACGTCGGGGCAAGACTTGCCACCGTCGGGCCGTGTCAGACACGTGCCTGGTTGTCGAACGCCAGTATGCCGAGTGATCGAACCACCTTGTGGGTGATATAGCCGGCCTCGTTGGATGAAGCCGAGGCGGCGAGGAAACCGGTAGTCAGCCAGCGATTGACCGTCTGGCCCTTGTCGTTGCGCTCGATGAAGTTGGCATCGCGGTCGTCCTTCATCAGTCGGGCGATGCGGTCGAGGGCTTCGCTCCACTCGATGCGCTTCCACTCGTTGGTGCCGGCTTCGCGGACTTCCGGATGGGTCAGGCGGTTGGGGCTGTGGACGAAGTCGAGCAGGCCCGCGCCTTTCGGGCAGAGGGTGCCGCGGTTGACCGGGTGATCGGAGTCGCCTTCGATGTGGATGATGTTCTGCGCGACGTTCTTGCCGCCGCTGCCCTGGCTGTAGAGGATCAGCCCGCAACCGACGGAGCAGTAGGGGCAGGTGTTGCGGGTTTCACGGGTGTTGGTCAGTTTGAAATGCCGGATCGACTCGGCATATGCCGTCGGTGGGGCCATGCCCAATGCCGCCATGCTCGACGCCCCAAGGCCTACACCGCAGACCTTGAAGAACTGTCGACGGTTCATATCCATCGGTGGTTCTCCTTTCTTATCAGGCTGGAACGCCGATGCTTTGCCGGCGTCTGCCAAAGAGCTTAGTCAACATTGGAAGAAGCGAAGGATTAATTCGGTCTTTCGCTTCTAGCCACTCCGCGCGGAGTTTGGTTCGGCGCGAAGTCCTGCGGTTCAGGGGTTGGCCGGCATGGACAACTGGTTCTTCCAGTCCCGCGGCGACAGGCCGGAGTGCGCCTTGAACGCCCGCGAGAACGCAGCTTCGCTGCCGTAGCCGACCTCGGCCGAGATCATCTTCAGTGGGCGGCCACGGCGCAGTGCCTTCTGTGCCAGCCGCACGCGCCAGCCCTGCAGGTACTGTCCCGGCGTGGTGCCGACCGTCTCGCGAAAGGCTGTGGCGAACACGCTGCGCGACATCCCGGCGACACCGGCCAGCTCCTCGAGCGTCCAGTCCTGCGCGGGCGCCTCGTGCATCGCCACCAGGGCATTGCGCAGCCGCGGGTGCGCCAGCCCGGAGAGCAGTCCGCCATTCACCGCGTCGCTTTCCATCAGCTGGCGCAACACCTGGATCATCACCACTTCGAGCAGGCGCTCGACCATCGCCACACGCCCGCAGCGCTGCTCGAAGGCTTCTTCGAACAGCAGCGTCAGCACCGGCTCGGCGCCCCAGACCTCGTCGAGCGGCAGGCAGACGACATCGGCCAGGCCTGACGCGATGGGGTTGCTGGCGCCGCCCTCGAACGACAGGTTCGCGCAGACCATGTCTGCCTGCTGCCCGGCGGCGACAACAAAGCGATGCGTCAGTGGTCGCGGAAACAGCAGCAGGCTGGGGCGCTCGACCTGCAGCTTGTCCCTGCCGTGATGCACCTCGACGGCACCGCTGCGCACCAGATGCAGCTGCCCATGCACACCATCGCTTTGCAGCGTGTTGATGCCGCACAGCGGCCCGGTATTGAACACCTGTGCGCTCATCGGGAAATGCGTCATCAGAGCGGCGAGCCTGTCAGCCATCTTCGTACTCCTGATCATGTTTTCCGGATTTTACGTCACCAATAGTTTTCCGTGGTGAGCAGAATAGCTCTCACCGGGCAACAACGCCCTGGCCTACCGACAGAACAGGAACCGTAGCCATGACCATCGAAAAGATTCTCTACACCGCCACTGCAACCGCCACCGGCGGCCGTGAAGGTCGCGCCAGCTCCTCCGACCAGGCGCTCGACGTGCAGCTGTCCACGCCGCGTGAACTGGGTGGCGCCGGCGGCCCCGGCACCAACCCCGAGCAGCTGTTCGCTGCCGGCTACTCAGCCTGCTTCCTCGGCGCTTTGAAGTTCGTCGCCGGCAAGCAGAAGGTCGCCCTGCCGGCCGACACCCGCATCACCGGCAAGGTCGGCATTGGCCAGATCCCCACCGGCTTCGGCATCGAGGCCGAGCTGACCATCGCCGCGCCCGGCATTGCCCGCGACGTGTTGCAGGGGCTGGTCGAACAGGCCCACGTGGTCTGCCCGTACTCCAACGCCACCCGCGGCAACATCGACGTAACGCTGCTCCTCGCTGACTGATCCAGACCGCCCCCAAACCTACGAACAGGAGACTCACGCCATGAATGCCATCATCCGCACCTTCACCCTCCCGCTGCTGGCCATCGCGATGCAGCCAGTTTTCGCCGCACAACCGGAACAGGCCACGCAACCGACATCCGGTGTCGCCAGTGCCCGCACCGCCAGCACCGTCACCACCGCCGACGGCGTGCAGCTCTACTACAAGGACTGGGGCCCGAAGGACGGTCCGGTGGTCACCTTCAGCCACGGCTGGCCGCTCAACTCGGACAGCTGGGAATCGCAGATGCTGTTCCTTGCATCCGAGGGCTATCGGGTGGTCGCCCATGACCGCCGCGGTCATGGCCGTTCCAGTCAGCCGTGGGAAGGCAACGACATGGATCACTACGCCGACGACCTGGCCGCGGTGATCGAAGCGCTCGATTTGAAGGACGTCACCCTGGTGGGCTTCTCCACCGGTGGTGGCGAGGTGGCCCGCTACATCGGCCGCCACGGCACCGAACGGGTAAAGAAGGCCGTGCTGGTCAGCGCCGTGCCGCCAATGATGCTGAAAACCGCGGATAACCCGGGTGGCCTGCCGCTGGAAGTCTTCGACGGCATCCGCAAGGCCTCGCTGGAGGATCGCGCGCAGCTGTATCTGGACCTCGCCTCCGGCCCGTTCTACGGCTTCAATCGTCCAGGCGCCAAGGTTTCCCAGGGGCTGATTGACAACTGGCGTGCCCAGGGCCTGCAGGCCGGGCACAAGAACACCTACGACTCCATCGCTGCATTCTCGGCCACGGACTTTCGCGGCGACCTGAAGAAGTTCGACGTGCCGACGCTGGTGATCCACGGCGACGATGACCAGATCGTGCCGCTGGACAGCTCGGGCAAGGCGTCCGCTGCATTGGTCAAGGGCGCGAAACTGATCGTCTATCCCGGTGCGCCGCACGGCCTGACCGACACCCACAAGGAGCGCTTCAACAACGATCTGCTGGCCTTTCTCAAGGAGTGATGTGGAGCGGCTCGCAGCACCGCGCCACTTGCCGCTTAGAAACGACAAACCCCGCCGAGTGGCGGGGTTTGTCTGTGGTCTGCCGGGGCAGACCGTTTCCTGCGTTACGTCGATCAGGCGTTCTGGCGGATACCAGCGACCAGCCAGGGCTGGTTCTCGCCCTGGGCACGCTCCATGCGCCAGCTTTCGCTGAACGGCTCGCCCTGGTCGAAGCGCGAGGTCTTCGACACACCGCTGAAGGTCAGGGTGGCAGTGGTCTTCTCGGCATCGTCGTCGACGCCGTCGAGCTGGATCTGCAGATCGTCGATGTAGGTCGACTGATAGGCATCACCGATCTCGGCGCGTTCCTGCTTGAGGAAGCCCAGCAGCTGCGGAGTGACGAACTCGGAGATCTTGTCCATCTCGTTGGCGTCCCAGTGCTGCTGCAGCGAGAGGAAGTGCTCGCGGGCTGCAGCGACAAAGCTCTGCTCGTTGAGCCAGGCTGGGGCGTTGATCACCGGAGCGGCGGCAACCGGGGCGGCGCTGCCACCGAAGATGGAGGTCGCCGGCTGCTGCGGCATTTCACGCTGCATCGGTGCATGGCCAGCCATGGCCGGCTGCTGCTGGCGACGGCGGGCGGCGAGGAAGCGGAACAGCAGGAACGCGATCACGCCGAAGATCAGGATATCCATGAACTGGATGCCTTCGAAGCCGTCGCCCATGAACATCGAGGCGAGCAGGCCACCGGCGGCCAGACCGGCCAACGGACCGAGCCAGCGCGAAGCACCGCTGGCGGCGGCGGGCGTCTGACGGCCTGCCTGATTCGGCGCGGCCTGAGTCTGCTGGGGCGCCTGGCGGGTCTGGTGGCTCGGTGCCGAGCCGAAGCTCTTGCCGCCGCCGAAGCGCTTGGCGTGGGCGTCGAGCGCGAAGGTCAGGCTGATACACAGCGCCATGAAAATGCTAAGCACACGTTGCATTGAGTGTTCCCGCTGAAAAGAGTGGAGTACGCGCGCCATCCTGCCGAGGCGGGCAGGGGTTGGCCAGGGGCAGTATGTTACCGGCTTTTGCTTGCGACCGTTGGTCGCGCCTGGACTGGCCAGATGGGGTGGTGCGGTTGCGAAAACGGAGCCTCGCGGCTCCGTTCTTCCGGCCGCTGGATCAACGCCAGTTGTACAGCTCCTTCTCGGAGATCTCGTGCATCGGCTTGACTTGCTCCTGGAAGGCCTTCATCGAGGCCCAGATGCGACCGTTCAGCTCGCTCTGCGCGGCCAGCTCGCCAAGCACCAGTTCCGATTGCTCCTGCATGGCGTCGAGCACTTCGTCGGGGAAGCGCTTGAGCTCGACGCCCTGCTGCTTGAGCTGCTCCAGTGCCAGGGCGTTGTTGTAGACGTAGTCATCCATCATGTCGCGGCTGGCCGCGCGGGTCGCCTCGGTGAGGATGGCCTGCAGGTCCTCGGGCAGGGTGTCCATTGCCTTCTGGTTGACCAGCAGCTCCAGCACCGCCTGCGGTTCCTGCCAGCCCGGGTAGTAGTAGTACTTGGCTGCCTTGTGCAGACCGAACGCCAGGTCGTTGTACGGGCTGACCCAGTCGGTGGCGTCGATGGCGCCGGTCTGCAGTGCAGTGAACACTTCGCCGCCGGGCAGGTTCACGGTGGTGGCACCGAGGCGCGCCAGCACTTCGCCGCCGAGGCCCGGCATACGAATCTTCAGCCCGCGCAGGTCGCCCAGCGCATTGATTTCCTTGTTGTACCAGCCGCCCATCTGCATCCCGGTGTTGCCGACCACCATCGGCTTCACGCCGAAGGGTGCATAGGCCTCTTCCCAGAACTTCTGGCCTTCGCCGCGGCTCAACCAGGCGTTCATCTCGATGGCGGACAGGCCGAACGGTACCGAAGTGAAGAACTGTGCGGTCGGCACCTTGCCTTTCCAGTAATAGGCGGCACCGTGACCCAGTTCTGCGGTGCCGCGGGAGACGGCATCGAACACTTCCAGCGCCGGGACCAGCTCGCCGGCGGCATAGACCTTGATGGTCAGGCGGCCGTCGCTCATCACCTTGACGCGGTCGGCAAGGCGTTCGGCGGCGGTGCCCAGGCCCGGGTAGTTCTTCGGCCAGGCGGTGACCATTTTCCAGGTGTAGGCCTTGGCGGGTTCGCTGGCGGCTTGTTGGCCGGCGTTTTCGACTTTCTTGTCGTCATTGCAGCCGGCAAGGCCGAGGGTCGCAAGCAAGGCAGCGGCAGCACCGAACAGATGGCGGCGTTTCATGGGTCGGTTTCCTTGGTCTTTCTTGTTGGTATGAGGCGTTGACGTTAGCGTCAACCTCATAGGGCTTCAAGTTTTGCGTAACTGAGCATCAGCCATTTGCTGCCCTCATCTTCGAAATTCACCTGCACCCGCGCCTGGGCGCCGGAGCCTTCGAAGTTGAGGATGGTGCCTTCACCGAACAGCGAATGGCGTACGCGCTGGCCGAGACTGAACGGCGTTTCCGGCACGCCGGCACCGTCGAACAGTGACGAGCCGCTCATGCTCTTGCCGCTGAAGGAGCGCGTTACGGTGTTGCTCAGGCGGACTTCCTGCACCAGCGCCGGCGGGATTTCGCGGACGAAGCGCGAGATCTTGTTATAGGTCTCGCTGCCGTAGAGCCGGCGGGTTTCGGCGTAGGTGATCACCAGCTGCTGCATGGCGCGGGTAATGCCGACATAGGCCAGGCGGCGTTCCTCTTCCAGACGGCCGGATTCCTCCAGGCTCATCTTGTGCGGGAACAGGCCTTCTTCCATGCCGACCAGGAACACCAGCGGAAACTCCAGGCCCTTGGCGCTGTGCAGGGTCATCAGCTGCACGCTGTCCTCGTGGTCGCCGGCCTGCTGTTCGCCGGCCTCCAGCGAGGCGTGGTCGAGGAAGGCGGCCAGCGGTGACTGGATGTCGTCGTCCTCTTCGCTGTAGCTGTCGAAGGCGCGTGCAGCGGAGACCAGTTCCTCGAGGTTTTCCACCCGCGCCTGGGCCTTCTCGCCCTTCTCGTCGCGGTGATAGGCCAGCAGCCCGGACTGCTCGATGACCAGCTGTGCCATGTTGTGCAGCTGCATGCCTTCGACTTTCAGCGCCAGGGTGTCGACCAGCTCGACGAAGCCATTCAGCGCACTGGCAGCACGGCCGGAAACCGCCTTGGTGCCGACCGCCTGATGCAGCGCCGCCCACATCGACAAGCCTTGCTCGCGCGCCAGCTGGCGCAGGCATTCGACGGTCTTTTCGCCGATGCCACGGGCCGGCACGTTGATCACCCGCTCCAGCGCCGCGTCGTTGTCGCGGGTCTGGATCAGGCGCAGGTAGGCCATGGCGTTCTTGATTTCGGCGCGCTCGAAGAAGCGCTGGCCGCCATAGATGCGGTAGGGAATCTTCTCGCGCAGCAGCGCCTCTTCCAGCACCCGCGACTGGGCGTTGGAGCGGTAGAGGATGGCGATCTCGCTGCGGCTCATGCCGTCGCGAATGGCCTTCTCGATGCTCTCGACCACGTAGCGCGCTTCGTCGTGCTCGTTGAAGGCGGCATACAGGCTGATCGGCTCGCCCTCGCAACCGGAGGTCCAGAGTTCCTTGCCGAGACGGCCCTGGTTGTTGGCGATCAGCGCGTTGGCGGCCTTGAGGATGCACGCGGTGGAGCGGTAGTTCTGCTCCAGGCGGATGGTTTCGGCGTCGGGGAAGTCCTGGCTGAACTGATGCAGGTTCTCAATGCGCGCGCCACGCCAGCCGTAGATCGACTGGTCGTCGTCGCCGACCACCATCAGGCTTTCGCCACCCTTGGCCAGCAGTCGCAGCCAGGCGTACTGCACGGCGTTGGTGTCCTGGAACTCGTCGACCAGTACGTGACGGAAGCGCCGCTGATAGTGCTCGAGCAAGCCCGGATGGTCGCGCCACAGGTCCAGAGCGCGCAGCAGCAATTCGGAAAAATCGATGACGCCGGCGCGGACGCAGGCCTCTTCGTAGGCTTCGTAGATCTTCAGCTGGGTGGCGAGGAAGAGGTCGCCGCCGGCCTGGATGTTGCGCGGGCGCAGGCCTTCATCCTTCTGCGCGTTGATCCACCATTGCGCCTGGCGTGCCGGCCAGCGCTGCTCGTCGAGGCCGAGTTCGCGGATCACCCGCTTGACCAGGCGCTGCTGGTCGTCGGAGTCGAGAATCTGAAAGTTCTGCGCCAGCTTGGCTTCCTGCCAGTGTGCCCGCAACAGGCGGTGGGCCAGGCCGTGGAAGGTGCCGACCCACATGCCCTGCGGGTTGACGTGCAGCAGCTGCTCGATACGCTGGCGCATTTCGGCGGCAGCCTTGTTGGTGAAGGTCACCGACAGGATCGAGTGCAGCGAGGCGCGTTCAACCTGATTCAGCCAGGCGATCCGGTGCACCAGTACGCGGGTCTTGCCCGAGCCAGCGCCAGCCAATACCAGTTGACGTCCCAGCGGCGCGGCCACGGCCTGGCGCTGAGCATCGTTGAGGGAATTCAGGAGGAGAGAGAGATCGTCGTGCATCGCGGCATTCTATTGGAAATGCCTGCGCTGCGCTCGCCCTGTGGTCTGTTGTCGCGCCGTTTTCAGGTCTGCAGAGCGCACCCTGTGGGCGGCTGAGAGGCATGCATCAGCCTGCGTCCACCGGTCGGCGAATGTGATGTTCAACACTTTTTCCGACGTGTCGCCGTATGACGCAACGCTAGCAACGTGCCATTATCGCCCGTGGTTCCGAGGAGCTTCATTCGGGTGCAGTCACTATTAGAACAACAGTCATGACCGATTCCATTCGAGCCGCTTGCCCTGCATCGGCCCAGCCTTTGCCAGATGCGCAAGCCCTCTGCGACCAGACCGCCGAGCGTACGCGTCTGCTCTATCGCGGTTCCCGCATCCCCGCCGTACTGCTGTTGCTGACCACTCTGGTCTGCGGCGTCGTGCTGTGGGGCGAGCAGGCCGGTGTCGAGCTAGGTGTCTGGCTGGTATGGATGCTCGGCTTGGGTCTGTTGCGACTGCAGCAGGTAATGGCGTTCAATCGCGCCAGCCCCGAGCTGCAGGCCGCGCCGCACTGGCGCTGGCGCTTCATGCTGGGCAGTGCGGCGTCTGCCCTGAGTCTCTGTTACGCCATGGTCGCGCTGGTTCCAGCCGATGCCTTTGTCACCCAGGCGCTGCTCTACGGATTGATCGGCTCGGTGGTGGTGGCTGCCAGTGTCGCTTATGGCGTCAGCCTGCCGGCTTTCTTCAGTTTCGCCGTGCCGAGCCTGTTGCCGACCGGTTTGCTGCTGATCAACAGCGGTCATCCGCTACAGCAGGGTTGGGGCCTTTTTGCGCTGATCGTGCTGGCGACGCTCAGCCTGATTGCCTGGCAGATCAGCCGTCTGCTCAGCGACGGCCTGGAGCAGCGCTGGGACAAGCTGCAGCTGATCGAGCGGCTGGAGAAGGTCGGGCGCGATTCCGAGCGGCTGAACGTCAGGCTGGCCAATGAGGTCGAGCAGCGTCGTCGCGCCGAGCAGCAACTGCAACGTGCTTATGACGGCCTCGAGCAACGGGTTGTCGAGCGAACCGCAGAGCTGGCTCGGGCCGCCGAAGAGCTCGGCGAGAGCGAGGCCCGGCTGAATCTGGCGTTGGATGCGAGCGGTCTCGGCTTGTGGGACTGGGATCTGCAGCACAACCGCGTGCATCACTCCCGGCTCGAGGTGGTGTTTGGCGTGGGGCTGGAGAAGCGCTACGCCGAGGACGGCTCGCCGCTGCCGGACGTTCACCCGCAGGATATGCCGACCGTGCACGCCACGCTGATCGCGCACCTGAAGGGCGAAAGCGAACAGTTCGCCGTCGAGTACCGGGCGGTGCGTGCTGACGGCAGTGAAATCTGTATCGAGGACCGCGGTCGAGTGATCCAGCGTGATGCCTCCGGCCGCGCGCTGCGCATGATCGGCACCCGCCGCGACATTAGTGATGTCCGCCGCCAGGCCGAGCAGCAACGCCTGGCCGCCACGGTGTTCGAGGCGGCCAGCGAAGGCATGGTGATCATGGACGCCAATTACCGGGTGCTGGCCGTCAATGACGCGTGCTGTGCGCTCTCCGGCTATGAGCGCGAGGAACTGCTCGGCCGCAGCATCGCGCGAATCGCCGGCACGCCGGAAAGCCAGCGCCAGTACGAGGCGATGCGCGACGCGCTGGAGCGCCATGGCCACTGGCAGGGCGAGCTGATCGAGAAGCGCAAGAGCGGCGAGGTCTACCCGCAGTGGGTGCAGCTGCGCGAGGTGCGTGATAGCGACGACAGCGTGACCCACGTGGTCGCCTTCATTTCCGATCTCAGCGTACGGCGCAAGATCGAGGAGCGCCTGCGCTACCTGACCCACTACGACGACCTCACCGGACTGGCCAACCGCGGCCTGTTCAAGGAGCGTCTGCACGAGGCCTGCCAGCGCGTACGGCGTAACGGACGCAACATGGCAGTGCTGTACATCGACCTGGATCGTTTCAAGTTGCTCAATGAGAGCCTTGGTCATGAGGCGGCGGATGCGTTGTTGCGCGAAGTCTCGCGCCGACTTTCCACGACCCTGGCTGAAGCCGACACCATCGCACGGCTTTCTGGTGACGAGTTCGTCGTACTACTGGATGCCTATGGCAGCCTCAGCAGCCTGGCGCACCTGGGTAGCCGGCTGCTGCAGCGAATCCGCAAGCCGATGGTCATTGATGAGCAGGAGCTGGTGATCAGTGCGTCCATCGGCGTCAGCCTTTTGCCGGATAACAGCCGCGACGCCGAGGCGCTGCTGCGCCAGGCGAATATCGCCATGCAGCAGGCCAAGCACCTGGGCGGCAACACCTTGCAGTTCTTCACCGATCGGCCACAGGCCTCGAGCATGCACTATCTGCAGCTGGAAAATCAGCTGCGCAAGGCGCTGGAGGTCGGGCAACTGGAGGTCTTCTACCAGCCGCGGCTGAGTCTTGCCGACGACAGCCTGGAAGCGGCCGAGGCGCTGGTGCGCTGGCGCCACCCGGAGCTGGGACTGGTTGCACCGGCGCAGTTCATTCCGCTGGCCGAGGAAACCGGGCTGATCATCCCACTCGGCGAGTTCGTGCTGCGCGAGGCCTGCCGTCAGGCGCGTCAGTGGCAGCTGGACGGGTTGGCCGAAATCCGCGTGTCGGTGAACCTTTCGGTCAAGCAGCTGCGCCAGGGCAACTTCGTCAGTCTGGTGCGCCAGGTGCTGGAGGAAACCGGGTTGCCGGCAACGATGCTGGAACTGGAGCTGACCGAAAGCCAGTTGCTCGATGACATCGACAACGCCATCAGCATCAGCGAACAGCTGCGCGCGCTGGGCGTGCGGCTGGCCATCGACGACTTCGGCACCGGCTTCTCATCGTTGAGCTACCTCAAGCGCTTCCCGGTGGACTACGTGAAGATCGACCGCTCCTTTATCAGCGAGCTGGAGCATTCCAGCCAGGATGCAGCGATCACCCGGGCGATCATCGCCATGGTTCACAGCCTGGAGCGCAAGGTGGTGGCAGAAGGGGTGGAAACCCAGGCGCAGATGGACTTCCTCAAAGCCAACCAGTGCGACGAGATTCAGGGCTATCTACTCAGCCCGCCGGTGCCGGCCGCACAGTTCGCCGAATTACTGCGCTAGCGGCGACGCGGTAACGCGCCGCTCGTAGCGGTCTCAGCCGCGGGTGGTGCTGCCTTGCAGCTCGCGCATCAGCAGCGCGTAGCGCAGGTCCACGTCTTCCGGCACCGGCAGGTAGACCGTGTGACCGTCGCCCGGAGCTACCTCGATGGCTTCGCCGCGCTTGTTCTCCAGCTGCTCCAGGCGCAGGTTGAGGTTGCCCTGCGGGGTCATCAGTTCCAGCTTGTCGCCAACCGCGAAGCGGTTCTTCACCGTCACTTCGGCCAGGCCGTTGCGGCGTTCGCCGGTCAGCTCGCCGACGAACTGCTGGCGCTCGGAGAGCGAGAAGCCGCGTTCGTAGTTCTGGTATTCGTCGTGCACATGGCGGCGCAGGAAGCCCTCGGTGTAGCCGCGGTGGGCCAGCGATTCGAGGGTGTCCATCAGCGATTTGTCGAACGGCCGACCGGCGAGGGCGTCGTCGATGGCCTTGCGGTAGACCTGCGCGGTACGTGCCACGTAGTAGTGGCTCTTGGTGCGGCCCTCGATCTTCAGCGAGTGCACGCCCATCTGCACCAGCCGCTCGACATGCTGCACGGCGCGCAGGTCCTTGGAGTTCATGATGTAGGTGCCGTGCTCGTCCTCGTAGGCGGACATGAATTCGCCCGGACGGCTGCTGTCTTCGAGCAGGAACACCTCATCGGTCGGCGCACCGACGCCGAGGGTCGGCTCGGAACGGCTAGGCTCGGCCGGTTGCACGACGATCGGCTCGTATTTGTGCACGATGTCGCCGACCTCGTTTTCCTTCGCCTCGTGGGTCTTGTACTCCCAGCGGCAGGCGTTGGTGCAGCTGCCCTGGTTGGGGTCGCGCTTGTTGATGTAGCCCGACAGCAAACAACGGCCGGAGTAAGCCATGCACAGCGCGCCGTGGACGAACACTTCCAGCTCCATGCCCGGCACCTGTTCGCGGATCTCGCCAATCTCCTCCAGCGACAGCTCGCGGGAGAGGATCACCCGGGAGACGCCCTGGCTTTCCCAGAACTTCACCGTGGCCCAGTTCACCGCGTTGGCCTGCACCGAGAGGTGGACGGTCTGCTGCGGGAAGTGCTGACGAACCAGCATGATCAGGCCGGGATCGGACATGATCAGCGCATCCGGCCCCATCGCCACCACGGGCTCCAGATCCTTGATGAAGGTCTTCAGCTTGGCGTTGTGCGGGGCGATGTTGACCACTACATAGAACTGCTTGCCCAGCGCATGCGCTTCGTCGATGCCGAGCTTGAGGTTGGCGTGGTCGAACTCGTTGTTGCGCACGCGCAGGCTGTAGCGCGGCTGCCCGGCGTATACCGCATCGGCGCCGTAGGCGAAGGCGTAGCGCATGGATTTCAGCGTGCCGGCAGGCGACAGCAGCTCGGTGCGGTAGGGGGTGCTCATGGCGCGTGACTCGCAGGAGGGCATCGGAGAAGCGCGGCATTTTACTGCGCTTGCCGGCCGATTGCGCGTCGTCCGCGATATTTGGAACGCGGCGAGGGTGCCCCGCCTGGGCGGGGCACCGAGGGTCAGGCGGCAGACGCTTCCTTGAGCATCTGATAGAGACGGTCCTTGAGCTGCAGTTTCTCCTTCTTCAGGTTTTCCACCTCGCTGTCGGTGCCGGGCACGATGTGCGCTTCGATATTCTTGACGCGTTGGTCGAGCTCGTTGTGCTCATCGAACAGGCGGGCAAAGGTCTTGTTGTCGGCCTTGAGACGGGTGATCAGGTCGCGGTACTCGGGAAACATGGCAACTCCTGTTTTATGGATGAGCCGGTGAGCAGATCAGGCGTAAAGCGTGACCTGCTTCTTGTCTCCATAGTCATCCTGCGCGGGCGCTGCGGTATTGATCGGCGTCATGCGCCGGACAGCGAAACGCCGGGACGAGCCCGGCGTTTCGGGTGACGCTGCGCTTAGGCTGCGGCGATCACGTCGCCGTGGTTTTCCGGCTCGATCAGCGCGCGGTGCAGCGCGGCGATGGCGGCATCGTAGTCCTCTTCATTGACCACGCACTGCATCTCCACCTGACGGATCGACTGGTGGATCGCCTGGATGCTGATGCCGGCCTCGGCCAGGGCGGCCACGGTCTTGGCGAGGATGCCCTTGACCTTGAGGTCCGAGCCGATCGCCGAGACGATGGCCAGGTTGTGCACCGTGACCTCGGCGGCCGGGTAGTGCTCCTCGATCAGCCGGGCGGCGCGGTTGATCAGCTTGCGCGAGCCGGAGGCGTAGTAGGTGATGCTGTTGGCGTCGGAGTCCTTGTTTACCACGTAGAGCTTGAGCTGCTTGAGCAGCTTGCTGATCTCCATGTCGTGGCTGATATCGCCGAGCATGTCCTGATCGAACACCTCGATGCCGAAGACGTCCTTGCGTCCAGCGATGATTTCCACGCAGGGCTTCTCGGACTTGTAGTCCTGGCTGATCAGCGTGCCGCCGTGCTCGGGCTCGAAGGCATTCTTGATGCGCAGCTCGACACCGGCACGGCGCAGGGTCTTGGCCGCGCGCGGGTGGATCGCTTCCATGCCGAGGTTCGACAGCTGGTCGGCGACGTCGTAGTTGGTGCGGCCGATGGTCACCACCTTGTCGGCACCGACCAGGTTCGGGTCGGCGGAAGAGAGGTGGAATTCCTTGTGAATGATCGCCTCATGGGCACCGGTGGCGGCGGCGATCTGGGCGAAGGTGATCTCGCTGTAGCCGCGGTCGTAGGTGTTCATCAGGCCTTCGGCGCAATGCGTGTAGCCGGTGGCGACGACCAGTTCGCGGCTCAGGTCGAAGCCGGCGAAATGGCTGGCGATCATCTCCTCGAACGGCAGCGGCGCTTCCTGCTGCCAGCCGGTGAGGTCGGCCAGGCGCGCGTTGACGCCGCGCTGCTTGAGCGCCAGCACCGAGTTGAAGGCGCTGTGCGCTTCGCCAAGGGAGGCAAGCATCTCGCGCACCTTCATCAGGTGCTCGGAGAGCTGGAAGTGGCCGTAGGCACAGAGCTTCTGCAGGCTGTGCATGCACTCGCTGGCATCGTCGATGCGCGAGTTGATGAACTGGTTGGCGGCGTGCAATTCGTACTCGGAGCTGAACAGCTCGGCGTTCTTTTCCAGCATGCGCTGGCGCACCTGTTCCAGCGCTTCGCGCCAGGCGCCTTCGTTCTGCGCATCGGCAAAGCGCTGGTAGACACCGGGTTCGCCGGTCTTCTTGTGTTCCAGCAGCAGGTTGGTCATGCCGCTGTAGGCCGACACGACGAAGATGCGCTGATACAGCGCCGCGCCTTCCCGGCGGCCGATGAGGATATTGTCGAGGACTTCCTCGAAGCGGCTCATCGACGTGCCGCCGATCTTTTCTACGGTATGCATCGTTATATTGCGTCCGAATCTGGCAGGCCGTTGACGGGCCCGGCGCGGCTGGCGCACCTGTCGATCAACGAGCTGAAAATGAATTCATCCCTGGGCCGGTATGAGCGTCGGCCTAACCGGGAAACGGGCCCGTCATCAGACGCGCCCGATCGCCTCAGAGATACTGTTGCGGCTGAATTTCCAGCGGCTTGAATTTCTCGCGCTCGGCGACGAAGGCCGGACGGGGTTTCTGCTCGCAGAATGGCGCCAGCACGGCATTATCCACGTGGTTGTAGACGTAGAACAGATTGCTGCGGGCGCTGGGAGTGATGTTGCCGTTGGAGCCGTGCATGGTGTTGCAATCGAAGAACACCACGCTGCCGGCCGGGCCGGTGGCGCAGTCGATGCCGAAGCGGCTGGCCAGCTCGCTCAGGCTGTTCTGGTCGGGGATGCCGATCTCCTGTTTGCGCAGGGATTTCTCGTAGTGATTTTCCGGCGTGGCACCGACGCAGCGCACGTAGTGCTTGTGCGAACCGGGCATGAGCATCAGCGGGCCGTTGTGCGGCTCGTTGTCGGTCAACAGGATCGAGCAGGACAGGCAGCGCATGCGCGGCATGCCGTCCTCGACGTGCCAGGTCTCGAAGTCCGAGTGCCAGTAGAACTCCTTGCCGGTGAAGCCGGGTTTGAAGTTCATCCGCGACTGATGCACGTACAGGTCGCCGCCGAGGATGAAGCGGGCGATGCCGGCGGTGCGCTCGTCAGCGGCCACGCGGGCAAACAGTTCGTTGTCGCTGTGGATGTCGAACACCGAGCGGATCGCGCCGCTGTCGGGTTCCTTGATGGTCTTGCCGGAGCCGGCGACGGCCGGGTCCTGGCGCATGCGCTCGAGTTCGGCGCGAAACAGCGCGACTTCGTCGGCGCTGAACAGATTGGGGATGACCAGGTAGCCGTCGCGCTCGAAGCGTTCGATCAGCTCTGCCGCGATCGGCGCATTCTCCAGGTCGCTGCGGTAGACGACCGGATCCAGGCGTTCCTGCCAGCTGGGCTGGTCTTCCTGGCGCGAGGGATACAGGTCGGCTTGCATAGGGTTCACGCATACCTCCTTTCTTGTAATGGCGGGGCGGCGCGGCGGCCGCCCCGGTTGACCGCTATCAGACGGTTTCGGCCTCCAGCGGATAGACGCCGCTTTCGTCATGCACTTCGCGGCCGTTGAGCGGCGGGTTGAACACGCAGGCCAGCTTCATGTCTTCGCTGCCGCCACGCAGCAGGTGCTCGTCGTGCTTGTCCAGCACATACAGCGTGCCTGGCTCGATCTTGTAGATCTTGCCGTCGGCAATGGTCTCGATCTCGCCATTGCCGCTGATGCAGTACACCGACTCGAAGTGGTTCTGGTAGTGGATGTGCGTCTCGCTGCCGGCGTAGATGGTGGTGATGTGGAACGAGAAGCCCACCTGGTCGTCCTTGAGCAGCATGCGCGTGCTGTCCCAGGTGCCGGTCTGGCTGTGGACCTTGCGGTCGGTCTTTTCGCACTCGGCGAGGGTTCTTACAATCATTGCGAATACCTCAGGAAGCTTGGTTTTCGGTCTGCTCGCTCATCACGGCGGCGAAGGCCTTGTCGAGGATGGCGAGTGCGCGGTCGATCTGTTCTTCGCTGATGATCAGCGGGCAGAGGCACTTGACCACTTCGCTGTGGGCGCCGCTGGTCTCGATCACCAGGCCGTTCTCGAAGGCGTGGCGGCAGACCGCGGCGGCGATGTCGCCATCCGGGCAGCTGATGCCGATCATCATTCCGCGGCCCTTGAGGTACAGCGAATCCGGGCCGTGGCGACGGATGATGCGCTGCATGCCGTCGGCGATGCGCTTGCCCTTGGCCTTCACGCTGTTGGCGAACGCGTCGTTCTGCCAGAAGTGCTCGACGGCCGCGGCCGCGGTGACGAAGGCATGGTTGTTACCGCGGAAGGTGCCGTTGTGCTCGCCCGGCTTCCACTGGTCCAGCTCCTGGCGCAGCAGCACCATGGCGAAAGGCAGGCCGTAGCCGGACAGCGACTTGGACAGGGTGACGATGTCCGGCTGGATGCCCATTTCCTCGAAGCTGAAGAAGGTCCCGGTGCGGCCGCAACCGGCCTGGATGTCATCGACGATCAGCAGCATTTCGTGCTTGCGGCAGAGCTTCTCGAGCTTGCGCATCCACTCGGTCGACGCGGTGTTCAGACCGCCTTCACCCTGCACCACCTCGACGATCACCGCGGCCGGCTTGTCGATGCCGCTGGACGGGTCGGAGAGCAGCTTGTCCATCATGCCGATGGTGTTGGTCTTGTCGCCGAAGTAGTTGGCGTACGGCATGCGGCTGACGTCGGTGAGGCTGATGCCGGAGCCACCACGGTGATGCTGGTTGCCGGTCGCGGCCAGCGCGCCGATGCTGCAGCCGTGGAAGCCGTTGGTGAAGCTGATGATGTTGTTGCGCCCGGTGACCTTGCGCGCCAGCTTCATCGCCGCTTCCACCGCGTTGGTGCCGGTCGGGCCGGTGAACTGCATGCGGTAGTCGCCCATGCCGCGCGGCTCGAGGATCAGGCGGTTGAAGGTTTCGAGGAAACGCTCCTTGGCCGCGGTGTACATGTCCAGGCCGTGGGTGATGCCGTCGTTCTCGATGTACTCGAGCAGCGCCTGCTTGAGTACCGGGTGGTTGTGCCCGTAGTTGAGCGTGCCGGCACCGGCGAGGAAGTCGATGTAACGCTTGCCGTCCTGGGTGACCAGTTCGGCGCCCTGGGCCTGGTTGAAGACCACGGGGAAGGAACGGCAGTAGCTACGAACCTTGGATTCATTCAGTTCAAAAGTTTTCATGCGTGCTCCTTGAGCTCTTCTTCTAGATGGGAAACGGTGAACGGGCCGGCGCGGTAGAGCACCTCGTCCTCGTGCTGACCGCCAAAATGCGCGGCGCGGGAAAACAGCGTGCGCGTGGTGCAGTCAGCGTCGAGGCGGTCGAAGGCCCGCTTGAACAGCGCCTGGGATGCCGCGTTGTCCGGCGAGATGGTGGTTTCCATGAAGCGCACGTCGTGCTCACGGGCGACCCGAGCGGTCAGCGCCAGCAGCATGCGCAGGGCCAGGCCCTGACCGCGCATCGAACTGTCGACGGCGACCTGCCAGACGAACAGGGTGTCCGGACGGGAAGGGGGGCGGTAACCCGAGATGAAACCAACCAGTTCGCCCTGAGCGTTCTCCGCGGCGATGCCGGTATCGGCGAAATCCGAACACTGCAGCAGGTTGCAGTAGACCGAATTGGTATCGAGGGGCTGGCAGCGCGCCACCAGCTGATGCAGGTTGTAACCGTCGCCGTCGGTGGGGCGACGGAGCACTACGGTGGGGAAACTCAAAACAATGCCTTTGGGGTTGTTGATTGAATTCCTTTTTAGGGTAGGCATATCGCGGACATATTCTCAACCCGAACTTCCCAATATGCGAAGTGCGGAGGCGTGTATATATCGCTGCAGCCCGCGTGATAGCGGCGATGGCGAGGAGACTGTTTCAGTCTGTTTCTTTTTGCTGCATCGGAGTTGCTCTGATACTTGCCGGGCTTGCCCGGGAAGTTCGATGGCGGAGAATTGCAAAAGTTCTTCGATAAACGAGCTGATGCCGCTGGAGGCTGCATTCGTGCTGGGTTGCGCCTTCAGGCTGGCGCCGCGAATGTCCCGTCGGTACGAGCAGTCATTGGTAGATCGAGAGCGACGGAGTGCAGTGCTCTATATCGGTGAGTAATCGGCTCCTGAGCGCTGCTAATTACGCACGGTGCGCGGCCGATTATATTCAGGAGATATGTCGTGAATATGAAGGTCGATAATGACGCGGCAATGCTAGTTGCTCAGGCTAGTTGCCGCTGTCATATTCACCGGCTTTCGGAAAGTACCTATATCCGCTCTATCCCGCGTAATACGGGCGCTGTGGCGAAGTTGCGAGCGAGTTGCTCAGGCCGCCTTCACTGCCACCAGCGATGACCCTGCCGCTCGATGAACTGATGGGCCTGTTCCGGGCCGTCTTCGCCAGCGGGATACGGCCGCGGTTTGCGGTAGTAGCTGCCCCAGCCGCGCAGAATCGGGTCGACCCAATTCCAGGCCGCCTCAACCTCGTCGCGACGCATGAACAGGGTCGAATCGCCTTCGATCACATCCAGCAGCAGCCGCTCGTAGGCTTCCCAGCGCCGCGTGCTGCTGAAGGCATGCGCCAGGTTCAGGTCCAGCTCCACGGGCTCGAGCTGCATGCCCTTGCCTGGCGCCTTGGCCATTAGCTGCAGGCTGATGCTTTCTTCCGGTTGCAGACTGATCACCAGGCGATTCACTTCGCCCTTGCTGAACAGCAGATGTGGCACCTGCTTGAAGGTGATGATGATTTCCGAGCGCTTGCGCGCCATGCGCTTGCCGGTACGCAGGTAGAAGGGCACGCCGGCCCAGCGCCAGTTGTCGATCTCGGCCTTCACCGCGACGAAGGTTTCGGTGTCACTGTCGTTGTCGATGTTGGGCTCGAAGTAGTAGGCCTGCACGTCGTGGCCGCCGATGCGACCGGCGCCGTATTGGCCGCGCACGGTCTTGTCCAGCACGTCGTTGCCGGTGATCGGCTTGAGCGCTTCGAGCACCTTCACCTTCTCGCCACGGATGTGTTTGGCGTCGAAACGCACCGGCGCTTCCATCGCCACCAGGCAGAGCAGCTGCAAGAGGTGGTTCTGCAGCATGTCGCGCATGGCGCCGGCGTTGTCGTAGTAGCCGCCGCGGTTCTCCACGCCGAGGGTTTCGGCGACGGTGATCTGCACGTGGTCGATGTGCCCGGCGCGCCAGATCGGCTCGAACAGCGCGTTGGCGAAGCGCAGCGCCATGAGGTTCTGCACCGTCTCCTTGCCCAGGTAGTGGTCGATCCGATAGATGCGTGACTCGGGGAACACCGCACCGATCGCTTCGTTGATCTCCAGCGCCGAATCCAGCGAGTGGCCGATGGGTTTCTCCAGCACGATGCGCGCATCGTCGCCGGCCAGGCCGGCGCTCTGGAGATTGACGGCGATCGGCTCGAACAGATCCGGCGCGGTCGCCAGGTAGTACACCCGGACACGACCTTCAGCCTGGCCGAGGTGCTGGGCCAGGCGCACGTAGTCGCCGCGCTGGGAGGCGTCCATGGCGAAATAGTCGAGGCGTTGGGCGAAGGCCTGCCAGGTGTCCGGGCTGAAGTCGGCACGAGCGACCTGGGCGCGGCAGTGGCGTTCGGCCAGGGCCAGGTAGCCGTCGCGATCGAGCTTCTTGCGCGCCAGGGCGAGGATGCGCACGTCGGCGTGCAGGCGACCGTCGCGGTGCAGGTGGTAGAGCGCCGGCAGCAGTTTGTGCAGAGTCAGGTCACCGGTTCCGCCGAACACGAGCATGTCACAGGAAATCGACACAGAAGCACTCCTAGAGGCCAAAAAATGGGCGGCATGGCGAGGCTTGTAGTATAACTACCGCCCCACTACAACCCGCTGACGACCGAGCGGCGCCTGTCGCGCCTGAATCGGCCCTCAGAGTGAGCATAGCGAGTCCGCAACGTGAATCTGCTGCAACACATCGCCCAGTCGAGAAGCCTGCTACGGAAGTCGGAGTTGAAGGTGGCCGACCATGTCCTGCTCGATCCGGCGTCGGTGATGCACAGTTCCATGGCTGACCTGGCCCATGTGGTCGGGGTCAGCGAGCCGACCATCGTGCGCTTCTGCCGCGCCATCGGTTGTCTGGGATTCCAGGATCTGAAACTCAAGCTGGCGCAAAGCCTGGCTGCCGGTGCCAGTTTCGGTCAGTTCGCCATCAGCGAGAACGACTCGGTGGCCGACTTTGCATTGAAGATCTTCGACACCACCCTGCACACGCTGATGGAAGTGCGCGAGCGGCTCGACCCCGAAGCGCTGCAGCGCGCCATTGCGGCGATGGCCAAGGCCGAGCGCGTCGAGTTCTACGGCTTCGGCGCCTCCGGCGCGGTGGCCACCGATGCCCAGCACAAGTTCTTCCGCCTGCTGCTGTCGGCTGCCGCCTATTCCGATCCGCACATGCAGGCCATGTCGGCGGTGACGCTCAAGCCCACCGATGTGGCGATCTGCATCTCGCAGTCGGGGCGCTCGAAGGATCTGCTGATCACCGCCAACGTGGTGCGTGAGTCCGGTGCGACGCTGATCACCCTCTGCCCGAGCCAGACACCGCTGGCCGAGCTGGCCACCATCAACCTGGCCATCGATGTGCAGGAAGACACCGAGATCTACACCCCGCTGACCTCGCGTATCGCCCATCTGGTGGTGATCGACGTGCTGGCGATGGGTGTCGCGATGGCGCGCGGGCCGAGCCTGGTCAACCACCTCAAGAGCGTGAAGCGCAGCCTGCGCAGCCTTCGTCTGTCGCCGCAGAAGGTCAAGTCGCACGACGACTGAGCGGTGCCGCGCTTTTTCATCGGCGCGTCATGGCGCTGACTTCAGGTTGTCATTCCTGGCGTCGATGCTGATCTCCCGTTACCTGTTCTGGGAGATCACTCATGCTCCGGCACACCGACGACACCAGCCAGCTCGACAGCAAGTCCCGCCGCAAACAGCAGGATGAGCGCCGCATGCGGTTTCGCCGCGCCATCGAGAGCTATACCGAGCAACGCCAGCTGCATGCCGAGCTGAACGACTACGCCGATGCGCTGGTGCTCAGCTCGTTGCGGCAGTCGTCGGCGAGCCGGCGAAGCGCTCCGCCAGCACACTGATCTGCGCGCGCTCTTCACGGAGGAAGGCGAAGAACGCCTGAGCCACCGGGCTCAGGCGTTTGCTGCGCGGATGCACCACGCACCAGCTGCGATACAGCGGCAGCTCCGCCACCGGCAGCTCGCGCAACAGCCCGCTGGCCAGTTCGAGGTGCACGGCGTGCCGCGGCAGCAGTGCCAGGCCAAGGCCTGCCACCACGCACTCACGCAGCGCGTCCAGCGACGCGACCTGGATGGTCTGGGCGAAATGCGCGCGCTTCTGGCGCAGATAGTCTTCGCCGGCCCGCCGTGTGCCTGAGCCAGGCTCGCGCACCAGCAGCGGATAGCCGGTGAGGTCCTGCAGGGAAAGCGTGGCTGCGTGGCACAGCGGATGTCCGGGTGGCGCCACGGCGATGATCGGGTTGTTCAGAAAGGGCATGAACTCCAGATCCATGTCGGTGGGCACCTGGGACATGATCAGCAGGTCGTCACGGCTGACCGACAGGCGCTTGACCGCCTGAGCATGGTTCACCACCACCAGTTGCAGGCTGACCTCCGGGTGCAGGCGCTTGAAGGCGGCGAACAGATGCGGCGTGATGTACTTGGCGCTGGACTCCACGGCAAGGTTGAGCTGGCCCTGCAGCGAACCCTGCAGATCCGACAGCTGCATGTCGAGGCTGTCCAGCCGGCCGAAGATATCGGTGCTGGCGCGCTGCAGCGCGTCGGCGGCATCGGTGAGGTAGAGCTTCTTGCCGACGTACTCGAACAGCGGTTGCCCAACCAGTTCTTCCAGCTGTCTGATCTGCAGGCTGACGGCGGGCTGGGTCAGCGCCATTTCTTCGGCGGCGCGACTGTAGGAGAGCGTCTCACAGACGGCGCGGAATACCTGAAGCTGGCGCAATGTCATGCGCATCAGTGATTTTCGCATCACGTTCTCTGCTTTTTATTGAATTTCGAAGCTGCATGCGGTCGCTACGGGAGCGTTGACCGTTCGGCCAGGAAAAGGCTTGTGTGCCGCTATGTATAAGTAATTACTTATTATCAGGCAAACAATTATTCATTTTCAGTAATCACCCCGTGGGGCGTAGGGTGAAGTGGCTCGTTGCAAATGCGAGTGATCATGACCCGCACGCGGGTTGCCTGCTCAACGATCCGAGGGAAGACAGCGTGATCAAGAAGCTGCTGATCGCCAACCGCGGGGAAATCGCGGTGCGCATCGTTCGCGCCTGTGCCGAAATGGGTGTCCGCTCGGTGGCGGTATTTTCCGAAGCCGACCGCCATGCCCTGCATGTCAAACGTGCCGATGAGGCACATTTCATCGGCGAGGACCCGCTGGCCGGTTACCTGAACCCGCGCAAGCTGGTGAACCTGGCGGTGGAAACCGGCTGTGATGCACTGCATCCCGGCTACGGTTTCCTCTCCGAAAACGCCGAACTGGCAGATATCTGCGCCGAACGTGGAATCAAGTTCGTCGGTCCTTCGGCAGAAGTCATCCGCCGCATGGGCGACAAGACCGAAGCGCGGCGCAGCATGATCAAGGCCGGCGTGCCGGTCACGCCTGGCACCGAAGGCAACGTCAGGGACCTCGCCGAGGCGTTGCGCGAAGCCGAGCGCATCGGCTATCCGGTGATGCTCAAGGCCACCTCGGGCGGCGGCGGTCGTGGTATTCGCCGCTGCAACTCGCAGGCGGAGCTGGAATCGGCCTACCCGCGAGTCATTTCCGAGGCGACCAAGGCCTTCGGCAGCGCCGAAGTGTTCCTGGAAAAGTGCATCGTCGAGCCCAAGCATATCGAGGCGCAGATCCTCGCCGACTCGTTCGGCAACACCGTGCACCTGTTCGAGCGTGACTGCTCGATCCAGCGGCGCAACCAGAAGCTCATCGAGATCGCCCCCAGCCCGCAGCTGACCCCCGAACAGCGCGCCTACATCGGCGATCTGGCGGTGCGCGCGGCCAAGGCGGTGGGCTACGAGAACGCCGGCACCGTGGAGTTCCTGCTCGCCGATGGCGAGGTGTACTTCATGGAGATGAACACCCGGGTGCAGGTGGAGCACACCATCACCGAGGAAATCACCGGCATCGACATCGTCCGCGAGCAGATCCGCATCGCTTCCGGCCAGCCGCTGTCGGTCAAGCAGGAAGACATCCAGCATCGCGGCTTCTCCCTGCAGTTCCGCATCAATGCCGAGGACCCGCGCAACAACTTCCTGCCCTGCTTCGGCAAGATCACCCGCTACTACGCCCCCGGCGGCCCCGGCGTGCGCACCGACACGGCGATCTACACCGGCTACACCATTCCGCCGTACTACGACTCGATGTGCCTGAAGCTGGTGGTCTGGGCGCTGACCTGGGAGGAGGCGCTGGCCCGCGGCTCACGCGCGCTGGACGACATGCGCGTGCAGGGCGTGAAGACCACCGCCACCTACTACCAGCAGATTCTCGCCAACCCGGATTTCCGCAGCGGCCAGTTCAACACCAGCTTCGTCGACAACCATCCGGAACTGCTGAACTACTCGATCAAACGCAAGCCGGGCGAACTGGCCCTGGCCATCGCCGCCGCCATCGCTGCCCACGCAGGCCTGTGAGGAACGCATCATGACTGCCCAGAAGAAAATCACCGTTACCGACACCATCCTGCGTGACGCCCACCAGTCCCTGCTGGCCACCCGCATGCGTACCGAAGACATGCTGCCGATCTGCGACAAGCTCGACCGCGTCGGCTACTGGTCGCTGGAAGTCTGGGGCGGCGCCACCTTCGACGCCTGTGTACGCTTTCTCAAGGAAGATCCCTGGGAGCGTCTGCGCCAGCTCAAGGCCGCACTGCCCAATACCCGCCTGCAGATGCTGCTGCGCGGGCAGAACCTGCTGGGCTACCGTCACTACAGCGATGATGTGGTTGAAGCCTTCGTCGCCAAGGCGGCGGCGAATGGCATCGACGTGTTCCGCATCTTCGATGCGATGAACGATGTGCGTAACCTGGAAACTGCGATCCGTGCGGTGAAGAAAAGCGGCAAGCACGCCCAGGGCACCATTGCCTACACCACCAGCCCGGTACACACCGTCGAGCTGTTCGTCGAGCAGGCGCGGGCCATGCGCGACATGGGCGTCGACTCCATCGCGATCAAGGACATGGCCGGCCTGCTGACCCCGTTCGCCACCGGCGATCTGGTCCGTGCACTGAAGGCCGAGATCGATCTGCCGGTGTTCATTCATTCCCACGACACCGCCGGTGTCGCCAGCATGTGTCAGCTCAAGGCCATCGAGAACGGCGCCGACCATATCGACACCGCCATTTCCTCCATGGCCTGGGGCACCAGCCATCCTGGCACCGAGTCGATGGTCGCCGCGCTACGCGGTACGCCCTACGACACGGGCCTGGACCTTGAGTTGCTGCAGGAGATCGGCCTGTACTTCTATGCCGTGCGCAAGAAGTACCACCAGTTCGAAAGCGAATTCACCGGCGTCGACACTCGCGTGCAGGTCAACCAGGTGCCGGGCGGGATGATTTCCAATCTCGCCAACCAGCTCAAGGAGCAAGGCGCGCTGCACCGCATGGACGAAGTGCTGGCGGAGATTCCCAAGGTGCGCAAGGACCTCGGCTACCCGCCGCTGGTTACGCCGACTTCGCAGATCGTCGGCACCCAGGCGTTCTTCAACGTGCTCGCCGGCGAGCGCTACAAGACCATCACCACCGAGGTGAAGTACTACCTGCAGGGCCGTTACGGCAAGGCGCCGGCCGCGGTCAGCGAGCACCTGCGCTTCCAGGCCATCGGCAGTGAGGAAGTGATCGAATGCCGTCCGGCTGATCTGATCGCGCCCGAGCTGGACAAGCTGCGCAACGAGGTTGGCGCGCTGGCCAAGAATGAAGAGGACGTACTGACCTACGCGATGTTCCCGGACATCGGGCGCAAATTCCTCGAGGAGCGTGAAGCCGGTACGCTGCAACCCGAGGTGCTGTTGCCGATTCCCGGCACCGCCGCGGCGCCGGCTCAGGGTGGTGTGCCCACCGAGTTCGTCATCGATGTCCATGGTGAAACCTATCGGGTCGACATCACCGGTGTCGGCGTCAAGGCCGAGGGCAAGCGACACTTCTACCTGTCCATCGACGGTATGCCGGAAGAGGTGGTCTTCGAGCCACTCAACGCCTTCGTCGGTGGCGGCGGCAGTCAGCGCAAGCAGGCCAGTGCGCCCGGTGATGTGAGCACCACCATGCCGGGCAACGTGGTCGATGTGCTGGTCGCCGTTGGCGATCAGGTGAAGGCCGGGCAGACGGTGCTGGTCAGCGAGGCGATGAAGATGGAAACCGAAATCCAGGCACCGATCGCCGGCACGGTGAAGGCGATTCACGTCGCCAAAGGTGACCGGGTGAACCCGGGAGAAGTCTTGATAGAGATCGAGGCCTGAATGAAGGGTTGCCTGGCGTTGCGATCACGCCAGGTCAGGGCTGATCCGGGCCATCGAGCCGCGCCGTGCGAGCCGCACGGCGCGACGAGCTGATCGGCGCTGGCAGCAGGTCCCCTTTGGGAGCCCGGGTGGCTCCTTTTTTTCGAGCCAATGTCTACCAGGGAGCGGTTCAATTTCCGAGCTGTGGAGAATGTAGATGGGTATCGACCCGGTAGTGCTGTTCTTCGTCTTCGGCCTGTTCGCCGGGCTGGTGAAGAGCGAGTTGAAATTGCCCCCGGCGCTCTACGAGACGCTGTCTATCGTGCTCTTGCTGGCCATCGGTCTGCACGGCGGGGTGGAACTCGCCGAGCAGGCCAGTGCCGCGTTGCTCGGCCAGTCGCTGCTGGTGCTGGCGCTCGGTGTGCTGTTGCCGATCCTGGCCTTCGTCCTGCTGCGCGGCCTGCGCTTCGACCGGGTCAACGCAGCGGCGGTAGCCGCGCACTATGGTTCGGTGAGTGCCGGTACCTTCGCGGTGGTAGTGGCCTATCTGGCTGCGCGGGAGATCTTCTTCGAGAGCTATATGCCGCTGTTCGTGGCGATCCTCGAAATCCCGGCGATCCTGGTCGGCATCCTGCTGGCCAAGGGCGTCTCGCGCGAAACCGACTGGAAGGAGCTGGGCCGCGAAATCTTCCTTGGCAAGAGCATCATGCTGCTGCTGGGTGGCCTGCTGATCGGCGCGATTGCCGGCAAGGAGGCGATCAAGCCGCTCGAACCCCTGTACACCAGCATGTTCAAACCGGTGCTGGCGTTCTTCCTGCTGGAGATGGGCCTGATCGCTTCTGGCCAGCTGGGTTCGCTCAAGCGTTACGGCATCAAGCTCGCCGCTTTCGCCCTGATCATGCCGCTGATCGGCGCGCTGATCGGTGCCATGCTGGCGCGCTTCATGGGCCTGTCGCTCGGCGGTACGGCGATGCTCGCCACCCTGGCGGCGAGTGCGTCCTACATCGCGGTGCCGGCGGCTATGCGTCTGGCGGTGCCGGAGGCCAATCCGTCTCTGTCGCTGACTGCTTCGCTGGGCATCACCTTTCCGTTCAACATCCTGATCGGCATACCGCTCTACCTGGCCCTGGCCGAGCGGCTGATCGCCTGGGGGTTCTGAGATGAACGCGCACAATCGAACGCTGCTGACCGTGATCTGCGAAGCCGCGCTGGAACACAAACTGGTCGCCGACCTGAAAACCCTTGGCGCGCCCGGCTGGACGCTGTCGGATGCCCGCGGTAGCGGCAGCCGCGGCGTGCGCAGTGCAGGCTGGGACACCGACGGCAATATCCGCGTGGAGGTGATCTGCAGCCGCGAGATCGCCGAGCGCATTGCCGAGCACCTGCAGGCCCGCTACTACGAACATTTCGCCATGGTCTGCTACCTCGCCGAGGTTGCCGTTTTGCGCCCCGAGAAGTTCTGAATCGTCTGTGATGCCCCTCGAACGGCGGACGTCCACCTTCGACCCAGGACCGATGGAGCTGCCGATGCAAGCCCTGCTGCAGGAGATTCTCGACGAGGTGCGCCCGCTGCTCGGGCAGGGGCGCGTGGCCAGTTACATCCCGGCGCTGGCGGACGTCCCGGCCGAGCAGCTCGGTATCGCCGTGTGCAGTGCCGATGGCGAAGTGTTCGAGGCCGGCGACGCGCAAACGCCGTTCTCGATCCAGAGCATTTCCAAGGTCTTCAGCCTGGTGCAGGCCATCGGACACCGCGGTGAATCACTGTGGGAACGCCTCGGCCACGAGCCGTCCGGCCAGCCGTTCAATTCGCTGGTGCAGCTTGAGTTCGAGCGCGGCCGGCCGCGCAATCCGTTCATCAACGCCGGTGCGCTGGTGATCTGCGACGTCAATCAGTCGCGCTTCGCCACCCCTGAGCTGTCGATGCGCGATTTCGTCCGGCATCTGTCCGGCAACCGGCAGATCGTCTCGGACACGCGCGTTGCCGAGTCCGAATACCAGCACCGTGCACGCAACGCCGCCATGGCTTACCTGATGCAGGCCTTCGGCAATTTCCACAACGATGTGGAGGCAGTGCTGCGCAGCTACTTTCATCATTGTGCGCTGCGCATGAACTGCATCGACCTGGCCCGGGCCTTCGCCTTCCTCGCCCGCGAGGGCAGCTGCCCGCAGAGCGGTGAGGTGATCCTGGCGCCGCGTCAGGCCAAGCAGGTCAATGCCATCATGGCCACCAGCGGTCTGTACGACGAGGCCGGCAACTTTGCCTACCGCGTCGGCCTGCCCGGCAAGAGCGGCGTTGGTGGCGGCATCGTTGCGGTGGTGCCGGGGCGCTTCACCGTTTGCGTGTGGTCGCCGGAGCTGAACGCTGCCGGCAATTCGCTGATCGGCATGGCCGCGCTCGAGGCGCTGTCGCAGCGCATCGGCTGGTCGGTGTTCTGATGCGCCGCAACCCGTTAACCCTATGGAGAGAACCGAGCAATGAATGACGACAGGAGGAGCGAAACCGCTCAGGAGGCCCTGGAGCAGATCGTTTCCGGAGTCCGGCGGTTTCGTGAAGAGGTCTACCCCGAGCAGCGCGAGCTGTTCAAGAAGCTCGCCCACGAACAGACGCCCAGGGCCATGTTCATTACCTGTGCCGATTCACGGATCATCCCCGAGCTGATCACCCAGAGTTCGCCTGGCGACCTGTTCGTCACGCGCAATGTCGGCAATGTGGTGCCGCCCTACGGGCAGATGAACGGCGGTGTTTCGACGGCCATCGAGTTCGCCGTGATGGCCCTCGGCGTGCAGCACATCATTGTCTGTGGCCATTCCGATTGCGGCGCGATGAAGGCCGTGCTCAACCCCGCCGAGCTGAAGCGCATGCCGACCGTGAAGGCCTGGCTGCGCCATGCCGAGGTGGCGAAGATCGTCGTCGAGCAGAACTGTGGCTGCGCCAACCACAACACCCTCGGCATCCTCACCGCGGAGAACGTGGTGGCCCAGCTCGATCATCTGCGCACCCATCCGTCAGTAGCGGCGCGGCTGGCCAGTGGTCAGCTGTTCATCCACGGCTGGCTGTACGACATCGAAACCAGCGCCATCCGTGCCTACGATGCCGAGCGTGGCGAATGGCGCGTGATCGGCGACGGTCCGTTGCCAATGGCCACGCCGCGGCCGCGCTACCAGCAGAGCTGAGGCGCAGCCGTAGGCCTCAGCGGCTGCCGGCGAGGGTTTTGCTGCGGTTCTGGATCAGGTAACACAGATCCGGTGTCTTGCTGCAACCGGCGTAGCCCTCGGCAATCACTTCGTCGAGGGCGTTCTGCAGGCGGCTGACGACCTCCTCCGGGGTGTCGGGACTGAGCGCCAGGTACATGGGCTCGCTGCGATAGCTCAGCACCACCTGCAGCTGGCTTTCATCGACGCCCTGCTGCTGGGCGTAATAGCGCCATACCGGATCGGCCACCGCCCACAGGTCGATGCGTCCGGTCAGCAGTTTGCGCAGGTTCTCCGCGTCGTTGAGGCTGTTGCTGGTGGTGATGCCCTGGCTTTCCAGGTGCAGGCTGACGCTGCCATTGGCGTGGCCGCCGATCTGGTAGCCCTGGGCCTGCGCCAGGCTGTCGAACTTCAGACCCTTGCCGGCCGGCGCCAGCAGCACGCTGTCATGGTGCGCCAGCGGGCCGACCCACTTGAACAGTCCGGCGTTCTGCGGCGTTCGCGCCACCGAGAACAGGCCGTGGGCGGACTGCTGGCGGGTCTGCTCGTAGAGCCGGTTCCACGGGCCGCGCAGGGTCAGGTTGTAGGCGATGCCGGCACGGCGAAAGATGTCGCGCACGGTATCGGCATCGATCCCCTGCACGTCGTCGCCACGGGCGAAACTCTTGCTGTTGGGACCCATGTTGAAGGGCGGGAAGGTATCGGTCTGCAGGGTGATTGCGTAATTGGCGGGCAGCTCGGCCTGGGCGGCGAACGCAGCGCTGATGAGCAGGGCGAACAGCGCCCCGGCAGTTCGGGATCTGGCCATGGCATCGGCTCCTTGACGCTTTTTTATTTGTTGTTGGCGCGAGCAAGGTTAGCGGTGCCGGGCCACTCCCGCCACCCGGCAGCACCCGCGCTGCGCGGCAGCGCGCATTCTGCAGTGGCGGTGGTTGTCAGTCGGCCATTTCGCCGCAAAGGTCACGGCAGAACCAGTGCTCGATCTGAGCCTGGTCGAGACCGGCGCCGAGCAGGGCGAAGAGCTTGCCCAGCGCCGCTTCGCGGGTCATGCCGCCGCCCGAGATCAGGCCGGCATCGCGCAGGCCACTGCCGGTGGCGTACACCCCGAAATCGACGTGGCCGCCCGGGCACTGGCTGATTGCCGCCAGCACCACGCCCTGTCCGTGCGCCGTGCGCAGCGCTTCGACGAAGTCGGCGTCACCGGCCGGACCGGTACCGCTGCCATAGCACTCGAGCAGCAGCGCCTGGGCACCACTGGCGACCAGCGCGCGGACCTGCGCAGCGCCGACGCCGGGATACAACGGCAGCACCACGACCTGCGCCAGCTGCTGCGGCAGCAGCAAGGGCGGGCGTTCGCCGACCACTGCGGCTGAGCGTTTGCGCGGCGCTTCGGCAAAGGCATCGAAGGCGTCGCTGCGCAGTTTGCTGACCCGCGCGCCGTGCAGCAGCACGTCATTGAAGAACAGACGCACGCCCTCAACGCGACCCGCCTGCAATGCGCGCATGGCGCCGAACAGGTTGGGCCAGGCATCGCTGCCCTCGCTGCCGGCCGGCAGCATGGCGCCAGTCAGCAGTACCGGTACTTCCAGATCGAGTAGCAGGAACGACAAGGCCGCGCTGCTGTAAGCCAGGGTGTCGGTGCCGTGCAGCAGCAGGACCGCGTCGCAACTGCCTTCAGTGACGGCCTCGCGAATGGTCCGTGCCATCTGCAGCCAGTGGCGCGGCTGCATGTCGGCGCTATCGAGCAGCGGCTGCAGTTCCTGAAACGTCCAGTTCGGCAGCGGCCCCGGCTCGCGGACCTGCTGCTCGCGCATGCGGGCTTCGAAGCCGGAGGCTGGCATCAGTCCGGCGGCGCTCTGTTGCATGCCGATGGTGCCGCCGGTGTAGAGCACCAGCAGGCGTTCGATTGATTGGTTCACACGCGCTCCTCGCTCGTTCGGCGCAGGCCATCAGGAAAACAGGCGGATGGGGCCAGCCCCGTGCGCAGTTGCGCAGAGGGCTGGCCGGTCGCGTCGGAGCGTTTAGCGGCGCTCGGTCTCTGGCGTGGCGGGCATGTTCGCCTTCCACACGGCCGGGTCGAGATCCAGGTCGGCGAAGTCTTTCGGGTCGAGCACGGGTTGCTCGATACCGGCGCGGATCTGCCGATCATAGTCGCGCATCAGGCGCAGGCCGACCTTGAACAGCAGGGCCACGGCGATCAGGTTGGCAATCGCCAGCAGGCCCATGGTCACGTCGGCGAAGGCGAACACGGTGCCCAGGTCCTGCACTGAACCCCAGAGCACGAGGATCACCACGAGAATGCGATAGATCACCACCGGCATGCGCTTCTCGGTGAAGAAGCCCAGCGCGTTCTCGCCCAGGTAGTAGTTGTAGATCAGTGTGGTGAACACGAACAGCAGGAGCGCGACGCTGACGAACACCCGGCCCCACTCGCCGACGACGGCGGCCATGGCGTTCTGGGTCAGCACCACGCCGGCCTGGTCCATACCCGGCTCGTAGACACCGGAGAGCAGGATGATCAGCGCGGTGCAGCTGCACAGGATGATGGTGTCGATGAACACCGAGAGCGACTGCACGATGCCCTGCGCCACCGGATGCTTGACCTCGGCAACCGCAGCGACGTTGGGCGCGCTGCCCAGGCCCGCCTCGTTGGAGAACAGGCCGCGCTTGACGCCCATCAGGATCGCCGCGCCGATGCCGCCGGCGAACGCCTGCTCCAGACCGAAGGCACTACGGAAGATCAGGCCGAAGGTTTCCGGAATCGCGCTGAAATTGCTGCCGATGACGAACAGCGCCATGGCCAGGTAGGAGAACGCCATGACGGGTACCAGCACGTCCGCCCACTTGGCGATACGGCGGATGCCGCCGAAGATGATGCCGGCGATCACCACGGTCAGCGCGATGCCGCTGGCCACGGTCGGCACGCCGAAGGTGTCATGCAGCGAGCTGGCGACGGTGAACGACTGCACGGCGTTGAAGCCGAAGCCGAAGGTCATCAGCAGCAGGATCGAGACCACGATGCCCAACCAGCGCTGACCGAGGCCATGCTGGATGTAGAACGCCGGGCCGCCGCGGTAGGTGCCGTCCGGCTCGCGACGCTTGTACAGCTGCGCCAGCGAACACTCGAAGTAGCTGGTCGCCATACCCACCAGCGCCACCACCCACATCCAGAAGATCGCGCCCGGGCCACCGAGCATGATCGCCACCGAGACGCCGGCGATATTACCGGCACCGACCCGGCCAGCGACCGAGAGCATCAGCGCCTGGAAGGAAGAGAGTTGTCCCGGCTGACGCTCGAAGGCGTGGCCGAAGATCGTGAACATGTTGCCGAAATAGCGGAACTGGACGAAGCCGGAGCGAATCGTGAAGAGCAGACCGAGGCCGATCAGCATGACGATCAGCAGCTTGCTCCAAATGAGGTCATTCAGAAGGTCGAGCATGGCAATGTTCACCTTGTTGTCGTTGTTAGGGTGCCGGCGCGCGCCGCTGCGCCGTGCAAGCGGGGGATGTTTCAACAGTAGCGGCGGTAGGACAATTTCGCAGGTGGCCGCGATGTGGCGCGACCTGATGCTAGAATGGCGGCACTCGCGCCAAACTTCAGGGCATCCCTGTGACTTCCCATCTCGCCGAAAACCTCAAGTTGCTCTGCAGTCACTACCGCTCGATTGCCGAGGTGTGTCGCAAGCTGGCCATCAATCGAGCGCAATTCAACAAGTACCTGGGCGGGCAGAGCCGCCCGACACCGTTCAATCTCAAGCGCATCGGCGATTTCTTCGGCGTCGAAGGCTACGAGCTGGAGATGCCGCCGGAACAGTTCGCCCGGCTGGTCGGCGCCCGTCATCCGGAAGCCCAGGCGCAGCCGCGAACCGACCCGCTGCTGGCGCTGCTGCAGCCACTGCGCGAGCACGCCACCAGCCTGTCGCGCTACTGCGGTTACTACTTCGAATACGCCAACTGCATGTCGGTACCGGGCAGCATCCTGCTGTCGCTGGTACACCTGCGCGAGGAGAACGGCCTGTACCTGTTCGAGCGCCAGGAGCGCCAGGAACGCGCCAGTCCGACCCTCGGCGACGCCGAGGACTGGGTGCGCTGCCGCTATCTGGGTGCCGCGTTCGGCCTGCAGGACCGACTGTTCCTGATCGACTACGAATCGCTGACGCTCAACGAGATGAGCCAGACCATCCTCATTCCCAGCTTCAAGAGCCGCATCACCCGGCTCAACGGCCTGAAGACCGGCGTCTCCTCGGGCGACCGCCGCACGCCGGCGTGCACCTCGGTGGTGTGGGAATACCTGGGTCGCGAGATCAACCGGGTCAGCGCCTATCGCCAGGTGATGCTCTACAGCCCGGACGACCCGCGCATCGACCTGGACATCCGCGAGCGCCTGTCGACGCCGCATGTGGAGAACGGGCTGTTCGGCATCGAGTGAAGGCTCAGAGGATCTTGCGGTACTGGATGAAGCCCGAGCGTTCGGCGATGCGGTCGTAGAGCATACGCCCCGTATAGTTGGTCTCCTGGGTCAGCCAGTGGACGCGCGAGGCACCAGCGGCTGCGGCCTCGGCGTAGACGTGCTCGATCAGCGCCCGACCGATGCCTTTGCCGCGGGTGCCCTCGGCCACGTAGAGATCCTGCAGGTAGCAGTAGTCACCGCGGGTCCAGCAGCTGCGATGGAAGATCCAGTGCACCAGGCCGATGGCGTGGTCTTCATGCCAGGCCAGTGCAGCATGCATAGGCTCGGCTGGATCGAGAAAGCGTTGCCAGGTGAGGTCGCTGGTCTGCTCCGCAATCGCAGCGGCGTAGAAGCGTTGGTAGTTCTGCCAGAGTTCTCTCCAGACAGCGTGGTCGGCAGCGGTGATAGGGCGGATGTCACTCACGGTGCATTCCTCTTCAGTCGGTGATGGGCATGCGCGCGGCCAGGGCCTGGTCGCGTGGATCGAGCGAGGCGGCCAGACCCTGGCGAACCCCGGCCTGGTCCGCCGGCGAGCGGTTCTGCCCGAGCTTCCACTTGCCCTTCAGCCGGCGAATCGGCAGGGCGAAGCCGACGATGGCGCGCAGCATGGCGTCCAGGTAGTCGTCTGGTGCATCGCTTACGGCCCAGGGCTGTGGGCGGCTGGCTTCATGCTGATCGCTGAGGCGGCTGACGATCTGCAGCAGGCTGTCGCGGTCGTCGATCAGCCGCACTGGGCCGCGGGCATGCACGGCGATGTAGTTCCAAGTCGGTACGACCTTGCCGTGCTCTGCTTTGGCCGGATACCAGCTGGGGCTGACGTAGGCGTCAGGGCCGCTGAACACGGCTAGCGCTTCGCAGCCGTCCGGCAGCTCGCGCCAATGCGGATTGGCCTTGGCGAAGTGCCCGTAGAGCGTGCCGAACTCGCCTTCGTCCGGTTCCAGCAGCAGCAGCGGCAGGTGGCTGGCGAGGACACCGTCCGCTCCTGCGCTGGTGAGCAGGGCGAACGGCGTGGCGCGCATCTGACGATGCAGTTCATCACGATCATCCTGGCGAAAGGCGGCGGACAGGTACATGGCGACAGTCTCTGGCGTGGTGGCGTCATGCTAGGCAGGATATTGGCCCGCTGTAAGATCCATTACTTGTGACTTTGATAGAGCCAATGCGACCTATGCCGACCACACCCCCATTGCCCGTCGATCTTTCCGGCATTTGTCTGGAGCGCAGTCAGGGGCTGACACGCCAGCTCTATCAGGCCCTGCGCGAGCGCATCCTCGACGGACGTCTGGCTGGAGGAAGTCGGCTGCCGGCCGGTCGCGATCTGGCGGCATTGCTGGCGGTGTCACGCAACACCGTTACCCGGGCGTTCGATCAGCTCTACGCCGAGGGCTACATCGAAGGCCGGGTAGGCGATGGCACCTACGTGGTGGAACTCGGCAGCGCGCGGCCGCTGATGCAGCCGCCTGCTTCCGGGGTAGTGCCGACCGAGGCGCTGTTGCGCCTGCAGCGCAATCACCTTGCGCTACCCGTGAGCGGTGCGCCGAGGGCCTTTCGCATCGGCGTGCCGGCCTTCGATCTGTTCCCCTTCGAAACCTGGGCGCGGCTCACGGCGCGCTTCTGGCGCAAGCCATCGCCAGCGCGCCTGGGTTATGGCGACCCGGCGGGTGAGCCTGCCTTGCGCGAACTGGTAGCGGCCTACCTGCGCAGCAGCCGCGGGCTGAACTGCGATCCGTCCCAAGTGGTGATTACCTGCGGCGCGCAGCAGGGCATCAGCCTCTGCGCCCAGCTGCTGGTGCAGCCTGGTGATCGCGTAGCGCTGGAAAACCCCGGCTACCGCGCCGCCGGCCATGCCTTCGCCGTGGCTGGCGCCGAGCTGTGTGGGGTCGCGGTGGATGGCGAGGGACTGGATACCGCCGCCCTCGCGCAGATCGAAGGCTGTCGGCTGGCCTATGTCACGCCCTCGCATCAGTACCCGACCGGTGTGACCCTGTCGCTGGCGCGGCGCCTGGAATTGCTCGCGTGGGCCGAACGCAACGAGGGTTGGATCGTCGAGGATGACTACGACGGCGAGTACCGTTACAGCGGCACGCCGTTGACGCCTTTGGCGGCGCTGGACCGGCAGGGGCGGGTGCTCTACGTCGGCACCTTCTGCAAGATCACCTTCCCCGCGCTGCGCCTCGGCTACCTGGTGTTGCCTCCCGGCCTGGCCGAGGCCTTCGCCCGTCGCCGCGCATTGGATATTCGTCACTCGGACATTAGCAGCCAGATGGTGATGGCGGAGTTCATCGCCGCCGGCCATTTTCAGCGTCACGTGCGCCGTATGCGCCAGGCCGCCCGGGTGCGCCGCGACACCTTGCTTCAGCATTGGCCAGAGGCGATCCCTGGTTGCGGCGCGTTGCCGGCGGTGGATGCCGGGCTGCATCTGTGCGTGCCGGTGCACGGCCAGACCCGCGAAGCCGAGCTGGTTGCCGCGGCGCGAGCGGCGGGGGTGGAAATGAACGGGCTGGGCGACTACTGGCTGGACGGTCAGGCGCCGAGAGGCGCACCGGGCGGTCTGGTGCTGGGTTTTGCGGCGGTTCCGGAAGTGGAAATCATCGCCGCGCTGCAACGCCTGCGTCACGCCTGGGACCTGCCGAGCTAGCGGCAGGTCTCCAGACGGCGCTCACTCCTTGTTGCTGGCGTCGTACACCGCTCGGTCGAGCTCCTGCTCGCTACGACCGACCAGGGTGGTGGTCATCAGGTCGCCGGCGACGTTCACCGTGGTGCGCGCCATGTCGAGGATGCGGTCGATTCCGGCGATCAGCGCCACGCCTTCCAGCGGCAGGCCGGCAGCGGTGAGCACCAGGCCGAGCATGATCAGCCCGGCGCCGGGGATGCCGGCGGTGCCGATGGAGGCCAGCGTCGCGGTGAGGATGATCATCGCGTACTGCCCGGCACTGAGGTCGATGCCGAAGGCCTGAGCGATGAACAGTGCGAGCACGCCCTGATAGATCGCGGTGCCGTCCATGTTGATGGTCGCGCCCACTGGCAATACGAAGCCGGCCACACCTTCCGATACGCCGAGGTTCTTGCGTGCGCATTCGATGGACACCGGCAGCGTGCCGGAGCTGCTCGACGTACTGAATGCCACCGCCAGTGCCGGGGCGATGCCCTGGAAGAAACGCAGCGGGTTGAGCCGCGCCAGCAGGCCGAGCAGGCCGCCGTAGACCAGCAGGACATGGGCGATGCTGGCCAGGTAGATCACGCCGATCACGCCCGCCAACGGCAGCAGTACTTCGGCACCGTGGCTGCCGACCACACCGGCAGTGAGGGCGAAGACGCCGATGGGCGCGACGCGCATCACCAGGTCGGTGAGCTTGTAGAAGGTTTCGGCCAGCGCATCGAACAGGCGCACCGCCGGCGCGCCGCGCTCGCCGATCAGGTTGATGCTGACGCCCAGGGCGATGGCGAAAACGATGATCTGCAGGATGTTGCCTTCGGCAAAGGCGGTGACCGGGTTGGCCGGTACCAGGCCGACCAGGATCGACACCAGCGAGGGCGCCTGCTTGGCCTGCTCGCTGCCACTGGCAACCATGTTCATCCCCTCGCCGGGGCTGAACAGCGCGCCGAACAGCAGGCCGATGCTGACCGCGAAGGCAGTGGTCACCAGATAGATGGCGATGGTCTTCAGGCTGATGCGGCCAAGCTTGGCGCTGTCCTGCATCGAGGTGATGCCAGCCACCAGCGAAACGAACACCAGTGGCACGATAAGCATCTTGATCGCATTGAGAAACAGCGTGCCGATCGGTGCCAGTAGTTGCGCGTCTGCGCCAAAGGCCATGCCGGCGGCGACGCCGAGGGCCAGGCCGATGAGGATCTGCTGCCAGAGCGGCAGGCGGACGAGCAGGCGCAGGGGAGCGGAGAGGGTCGTACTCTGAGTCATGGGTTTTCCTGTTGTTTTTATTGTGCGAACGGGCCGGGCTGGCGGCCCGTAAAGCAAGCGCCCGGCTATCTGCCGGGCGCAGTGTTGATCAGACCGCCAGTGGTGCCAGGCGTGGCGCGATCATGTTCTCCGGGCGCAGGATCTCGGCCAGCATGGCGTCGTCGAGCAGCCGCTCTTCGCGCACCAGCTCCAGCACGCTGCGACCGCCGAGCAGCGCCTCGCGGGCCAGGCGGGTGCTGTTGTCGTAGCCGATATAGGGATTCAGCGCGGTGATCAGGCCGATGGAGCTTTCCATCAGCTCGCGGCAGCGCGCTTCGTTGGCGGTGATGCCTTCGATGCAATGCTCGCGCAGCATGTCCATGGCGCGCTGCAGCAGACGGATCGAATCGAATAGCTTGTAGGCGATCAGTGGCTCCATGACGTTGAGCTGCAGCTGTCCGCCTTCGGCGGCCATGGTCAGCGCCAGGTCGTTGCCGATCACTTCGAAGGCGACCTGGTTGACCGCTTCGGGGATTACCGGATTGACCTTGCCCGGCATGATCGAACTGCCCGGCTGGCGCGGTGGCAGGTTGATCTCGTTGAAGCCGGTGCGCGGGCCGCTGGAGAGCAGGCGCAGGTCGTTGCAGATCTTCGACAGCTTCACCGCCAGGCGCTTGAGCATGCCGGAGAACAGCACGAACGAGCCCATGTCCGAGGTGGCTTCGATCAGGTCAGCGGCCTGGCGCAGCGGCTGGCCGCTGATCTCGGCCAGGCGCTGCACGGCGATCGACTGATAGCGTGGATCGGCATTGATGCCGGTGCCGATCGCGGTGCCGCCGAGGTTTACCTCGAGCAGCAGTTGCGGGGCGAAACCGCGCAGATGCTGCAGGTCCTCGCCGAGGGTGGTGGCGAAGGCGTGGAATTCCTGGCCGAGGGTCATCGGCACGGCGTCCTGCAGCTGGGTACGACCCATTTTCAGCACGTGGGCAAAGGCGTGGCCCTTGCCGGTCATTGCCTCGCAAAGGCTCTCCAGGCTGGCCAGCAGCGTATCGTGGCCGAGCAGCAGGCCGAGGCGAATGGCGGTGGGATAGGCGTCGTTGGTCGACTGCGCCATGTTCACGTCGTTGTTCGGGTGCAGGTACTGGTACTCACCCTTGGCGTGGCCCATGGCCTCAAGACCGAGGTTGGCGATCACCTCGTTGGCGTTCATGTTGGTCGAGGTGCCGGCACCGCCCTGGATCATGTCCACCACGAACTGCTCGTGGAATTCGCCGCGGATCAGGCGCGCACAGCCCTGGCTGATCGCCACGTGCTTGGCCTCGGGCAGGTAGCCCAGCTCGCGGTTGGCGTCCGCCGCCGCCTGCTTGACCATCGCCAGGGCGACGATCAGCTTCGGGTAATGTGCCAGCGGCACGCCGGAGAGGCGAAAGTTGTGCAATGCGCGCAGGGTCTGGATGCCGTAGTAGGCGTCGGAAGGAACGGGGAGGGTGCCAAGCAGGTCTTTTTCGACTCGCGATGATGCAACTTCGGACATGATGGTAATGTGGCTTCGGTAGGCGCAGGCAGTGCTGCAGTGCGCCTAAAATAAGGCTTTCAGGGGTTTGGCGGCCAATGCCGTTACCGGCTGCCCTATGCCGAAACGGCATAACGTGGCTGTGACTTTGTACTGGGCGCAATCGTATCGAGGGATGTTCAGGTGAATCTGGAAACCAAGTGGCTGGAGGATTTCGTGGCGCTGGCGGCGACCCGCAGCTTCTCCCAGGCCGCGCAACGCCGCTTCGTCACGCAGCCTGCGTTCAGCCGGCGCATCCGTTCGCTGGAAGAGGCACTCGGCCTGCAGTTGATCAATCGTTCGCGCACGCCGATCGAGCTGACCGAGGCCGGCCAGCTGTTCCTCGTCAGCGCACGCAACATGGTCGAGCAGCTCGGCGAAGTGGTGCGCCATCTGCACCACGTCGAAGGCCAGCAGGGCGAGGTGCTGCAGATTTCCGCGGCGCACTCGCTGGCGCTGGGCTTTTTCCCGGCGTGGATCGCCGGCCTGCGCCACGATGGCTTGAACATCGCCACCCGGCTGATCGCCACCAACGTCGGCGAAGCCGTGCATGTGCTGCGCGAAGGCGGCTGCGACCTGATCCTCGCCTACTACGACCCGGATGCCGCGCTGCAGCTCGATCCGGAGCTGTTTCCCTCGCTGCACCTGGGCCGCACCGAGATGCTGCCGGTTTGCGCGGTGGGGCCGGACGGTGTGCCGCTGTACGACGTCGACAGCGGGCAGACCGTGCCGTTGCTGGCCTACAGTGCCGGTGCTTTCCTCGGCCGCTCGGTCAATCTGCTGCTGCGTCAGCGCGCACTGCGTTCGACCACGGTCTACGAGACGGCGATGGCCGACAGCCTGAAGAGCATGGCATTGCAGGGGCTCGGTATCGCCTGGGTGCCGCGGCTCAGTGTCGAACCCGAACTGCAGCGCGGCGAGCTGGCGGTCTGCGGCAGCGAGCAATGGCGCGTGCCTTTGGAAATCCGTCTGTATCGCTGCTCGCTGATGCGCAAGGGCGCGGTGCGACTGCTCTGGCGGCGACTGGAGGCCCGGGCTGCCGCGCTCTCGTGAAAAGGCTCTATCTAGGCGGCTAGCGCGCAACAACGAAGCTTAAGTTCGCCTACGGTCTTGGAACGGGCGGTTATCGTGAGTCGAACTGCACACATTTTGTTGCGCAACATTGGGCAACTTTTCGCCGTCTCGCTGTCCTAGGTGTGCAATCCGTGCCATGGCCCGGCCGGATCTTAGCCAAGGACAGACAGCGTGACCCACGACCTAGATTTGGCCGTGCCCCGTTCGGGCGCGGCCTCCCCAGTGCTGGGCGATGCCGCAGCGAACGCCGGAGCAACCACCCTGTACGCTGCGCTCGCCCGTGCTGCCAGCATGAAGCCCGAGCAGCCGGCTGTGGTTTCGACCCGCTTCGCGCCGCTGGACTACCGTCGACTGCATCAGCTGATCGATGAAACCCGCCTGCAGTTGCGCCAGGCTGGCTTCGGTCGCGATGCACGGATCGGCATCATGCTGCCCGAAGCGCCGCAAGCGGCCGTTGCCATCGTTGCCATAGCTTGCGCTGCTGTTGCGGTGCCGATCGATCCGCGCCTCGGCCCGGCCGAACTGGACCAATTTCTCCAGCAGCTGCCGCTCGATGCGCTGCTGATCGGCAGCGACAGCGAACAGGGCCAACGGGCTGCCGAACGCCACGGGCTGGCATTGATCAAGGCGGAGCCGGCCGAAGATGGCACGCCGGCGCTGCTGCTCGACATGCCGGGCGCCGCGCAACCGGCCGCCGACGAACTGCCGCTGCCTGACGCTCCGGCATTCATTCTGCGCAGCTCCGGCACCACCGCCCTGCCCAAGCTGATTCCCTTCAGCCATCGCAACATGCTGACCGCTGCGCGCAAGTGGCAGCGCTGGTTCGGCCTGGATGGCGGCGACCGCTGCCTGTGCGTGTCGGCGCCGTATTATTCCCACGGGCTGAAGGTCACCATCCTGACACCCTTGCTCGCAGGCGGCAGTGTCGCCTTCCCGCTCAGCCCGGCGGTGGTGGACCTGCACGAGTGGTTCGACGCCCTGCGCCCCACCTGGTATTCCGCCGGTCCGGCGTTGCATCGAGCGGTCCTGGAAGCTGCCACTACCTACCCCGAAGGCCTCGGCGCGCACCGACCGCGCTTCGCCTCTTCCGGCGGCGCGCCGCTGGGACAGGACATCATTGATGCCTTCGAACAGGCCATGGGCTTCCCGCTGCTGGAGCATTACGGTTCCAGCGAGGCAGCGCAGATCGCCGTCAATACCCCCGCGGAGCGCAAGAATGGCAGCGTAGGCCGACCCTGGCCGGAAACGCTGAGCATCGTCGACGAGGATGGCCTGCCGGTGCCGACCGGCCAGCGCGGCGAAATCCGCGTGCGCGGCGCAACGGTCATGCCCGGCTATCTCGGCGATCCCGCGCTGAATGACATGCTGCGAGAGGGCTGGTTCCACACCGGCGACATCGGCAGCCTCGACGAGCACGGCTTCCTCTACCTGCACGGGCGCCTGCGCGAAGTCATCAACCGCGGTGGCGAGAAGGTCAGCCTGCCGGAAGTCGACGCGGCTTTGCTGCGCCATCCGGCGGTGGCGGATGCCGCCGCGTTCGCCGTGCCGCATCCGCGTCTCGGCCAGGACGTGGCCGCGGCGGTCGTGCTGCATCCGCAGATGGGTGTCTCGCCCAGTGAACTGCAGAACTTCCTGCGTGGTGAGCTCGTTTATTTCAAAGTGCCGCGGCGCGTACAGGTCGTCGATGCCTTGCCGCGCGGGCTGACCGGCAAGGTGCTGCGCCATCACTTGGCGGATGCATATGTCGAACAGCGCAGCGAGCGAGCCCGTCAGGCCGGCGCCAGCGAGGCCGCCTCGCCGCTGGAGCAGGAAGTGCTGGCGCTCTGGCGCCGCCTGCTGAAAACCGAAGCGGTAGGCCCGCAGGACAACTTTCTCGATTGCGGCGGCGATTCGCTGCTGGCTACCGAGATGCTGACCGAACTGGAGCAGATGCTCGGCCGCGTGATTCCCGAGTCGGTACTGGTGGAGGCCGAGACCGCACGAGAGCTGGCCGAGCGCCTGGAAAATCTCGCGGCGCACGTTATCCCGGTCATCGACTTCAACGCGCAGCCGGGGCGGACGGCGTTGTTCTGGTTCCACGGCGATTTCGCCCATGGCGGTTACTACATCCGCCGCCTGGCCAGGCTGCTCGGCTCTCAGCAGCCGCTGACCGCCATTGCCCCGCACGGCATGGGCGACGAGCCGATTCCCGAATCGGTGCAACAGATGGCCCGCGAGCGCCTGCCGCTGATCCTCGAGCGTCAGCCCGAAGGGCCGTATCGCATTGGCGGCTACTGCAACGGCGCGCTGGTGGCCTTCGAAGCGGCTCGCCTGCTCGTGGAAGCCGGACACCGCGTGGAAATCGTCGCGCTGATCGACCCGCCCACCGCCAATGTGCGGCCCTGGTCGCGAGCGATCCTGCGCACCCTCGACCGCGTGTTGCCGGATAGCTATCTCGCCCGTGCCTACGAGGCGCTGAGCCGCTTCGGCGAAACCAGCAAATGGCCCTACCCGAAGCGCCTGGCCAACCTGGCCTGGAAGCTCACGCACCGCGGTACGCGCATGGTGCAGCAGCGGCTGGCCGGCGAGGTGGCGCCGCCCCCCACGGCGCGGGACCGCGAAGTGCGCGTGCGCTTCCTGCAGTACTCGCTGGTGATGGCGCGCTACCTGCCGCAGCGCATCGATGCGCCGGTGGTCTATTTCTCTGCCGATTACACCAGCCGGGCCTGGCGCAACATGGGCGCGAGCTTCGAAAGCTACGACGTCCTCGGCGGTCACCACCGCTGCGTCAAGGATTACACCGCCTCGATCGCCACCCCGCTGCGCGCACTGCTGGAGGATTCGGCAGCGCCGATGCCAGCTCAGAGCGGTCTGAGGCATCCGGCCAAGCGTGATGGTCTGGTGCCTTGATCATGACTCTGGCTTCGCATATCCGTCGGCGGCCTGCACGGCCGCGGCCCCCGGTAACAGGAGTAACCGCATGAAGCGCTCCATCGCCACCGTGTCTCTCAGCGGTACTCTGCCGGAAAAACTCGAGGCCGCAGCGGCCGCGGGGTTCGACGGTATCGAACTGTTCGAGAACGATCTGCTGTACCACTCCGGCAGCCCGCTGGACGTTCGCCGGCGCTGCGAGGCGCTGGGGCTGGCCGTGACGCTGTTCCAGCCATTCCGCGATTTCGAGGGCTGCCCGCGCGAGCGGTTGCAGCGCAATCTCGACCGCGCCGAACGCAAGTTCGATCTGATGCAGGAACTCGGCGCCGAGCTGATGCTGTTGTGCAGCAACGTGCAGGCCGATGCGCTGGGCGACCGCGAGACGCTGCTCGGCGACCTCGGCCTCATCGCCGAACGGGCTGGCGCACGTGGTCTACGGGTCGGCTACGAGGCGCTGGCCTGGGGCCGGCACATGAAGACCTGGCGCGATGTCTGGACGCTGGTGCAGCAGGTCGACCATCCGGCGCTGGGCGTGATTCTCGACAGCTTCCATACCCTGGCCCTGGGCGACGACCCGAGCGGCATCGTCGAGATTCCCGGTGAGCGGATCTTCTTCGTGCAGCTGGCCGACGCGCCGGTGCTGGCCATGGACGTGCTGGAGTGGAGCCGACATTTCCGCTGCTTCCCCGGCCAGGGCGAGTTCGATCTGGCGGGCTTTCTCGCGCCGGTGCTGCAGGCCGGCTACAGCGGTCCGTTGTCGCTGGAGGTGTTCAACGACGGCTTCCGTGCCGCACCGCCGCGTGGCATCGCGGCCGATGGCTTACGTGCGCTGCGGCACCTGGAAGAAAAGACCGGCCAGCGACTCAGCGCTTCGGCGCCGTCCGCAGCCGTCGTACCGGCGCTGTTCACGGCGCCAGCGGCACCGCGCTACGAAGGCATCGATTTCCTCGAGTTCGCGGTGGACGAACCGCACGCGGTGCGCCTCGGCAGTTGGCTGCAGCAGCTCGGCTTTGCCCACGTCGGCCAGCACCGCTCGAAAGATGTGCAGCTGTTTCGTCAGGGCGAAATCAACATCGTGCTCAACGCCGAACCCTATTCCTTCGCGCACAACTACTTCGAGGCACACGGCCCCTCGGTGTGCGCCATGGCGCTGAAGATCGATGACGAAGCATCGGCGCTGGCGCGTGCCTGCGCCTTCGGCGGGCAGCCCTATCGCGGGCTTATCGGGCCGAACGAGCGGCAGATTCCGGCGGTGCGCGCGCCGGACGGCGGCCTGATCTACCTGCTCGAATCCGGGGCGCCAGGACAGAGCAACTACGACATCGATTTCCGCCTGCACGCCGTGACACCCGCGGGCGCCGGCCTGCAGCGGATCGATCACATGGCCACTGCGCTGCCGGCCGAGAGTCTGGCCAGCTGGGTGCTGTTCTACCGTAGCCTGTTCGATTTCGAGGCCGACGACGAGCTGCTGCTACCCGATCCCTATGGCCTGATGAAATGCCGCGCCATGCGCAGCCCTTGCGGCCGGGTCCGCCTGCCGCTGAACACCTCGCAGGATCGCGACACGGTGATCGCCCAGGCGCTATCCAGCTACCGCGGCGCCGGCGTGCACCATGTGGCGTTCGCCTGTGACGATATCTTCGCCGAGGTGGCCCGCGCGCAGGCGGCCGGCGTGCCGCTGTTACAGATCCCGCGCAACTATTACGACGACCTGGCCGCGCGTTTCGACTTCGACGACTCGCTGCTCGCCGAACTGGCGCGCTACAACGTGCTGTACGACCGCGACGCCGAGGGCGGCGAGCTGTTCCACGTCTATACCGAGCCGTTCGAGGGGCGCTTCTTCTTCGAGATTCTGCAGCGCTGCAACGGCTACGCCGGCTACGGGACGGCCAACGTGGCGGTGCGCCTGGCGGCGATGGCCAAGCAGTGTCGCCGCGCTGCACCGGCCGCGACCGCTCTGGCCAGCGCCTCCTGAAACCGCGGCGGTGCATGCGGCAAAGGTGATGGTTTGCCGCCGCGGCTGCGGTGCTATGATCGCGCCCCTGCCGCGCCTACTGCTGATGGCGTGCCTTGCGCGGTTGCTGGAGCCCAATCGTGCCCATCCCAAAACCAATCGGCTTGCGTCAATGGATCTGGCGAGCCTTCGTTCGCAGCGCGCTGATTCCGCTGGTCCTGGTGGAAACCGCGTTGATCGCGATCTATCTGCTGACCAACGGCGCGATCCGCGACGCGCAGATCGACCATCTGCGCCAGACCGCGCTCAATGACCTGCAGGCGTCGGCCAGCCTCGAATCGCGCCTGATCAGCGAGCAGCTTGCCCAGGTCGGCTCGCTTACCCAGCTGTACCGCAACCTTACCGCGAAGGCATTGCACGACGGTGCGCCTGCGCCGTTGCCGGAGCTCGCCCTCAGCCCCGACGGCGTGCGCTACAGCCCCGACGATAACGGTGGCGCGGCGGTGTTCTATTCCGGCGCGACGCCAGCCGAGCAGCATGACCTGCAGAAGATCGCCAGGCTGCGTCAGCTGGAACCGCTGATGAAGGAAATCGAGACGCGCAACCCACTGGTTGCCAGCCTGTATTTCAACAGCTGGGACAGCTTCAACCACATCTATCCGTGGTTCTTTACTCTCGAGCAGTACCCGGCAGATATGGATATCCCCAAGTACAACTTCTATTACCTGGCCGATGCCGGGCACAACCCGTCGCGCGATGTGGTGTGGACCGACGTCTACCTGGATCCGGCCGGTCATGGCTGGATGATGTCGGCGATTGCGCCGGTCTATCGCGATGACTTCCTCGAAGGGGTGGTCGGCATCGACATCACCGTCAGCCTGATTCTCGAGCAGATCGGCCAACTGCAGGTGCCCTGGGGCGGCTATGCCATGCTGGTCAGCGACGACCTGTCGATCATGGCGCTGCCGGAGCCCGGTGAAGTGGACTTTGGCCTCGCTGAACTCACCGATCACTCCTACCTGGAGGCGATCCGCAGCGAGATGTTCAAGCCGGAGGACTTCCAGCTCGATCGCCGTCCTGAAACGGCGGAGTTGGCCACGGCGATATCCGGCGCCCCGAGCGGTGTGCAACGGGTGATGCTGGGCGGCCGGCCGCAGCTGGTGGCCTGGACGACCGTCGCGCAAACCGGTTGGCATCTGCTCGCGGTGGTCGATGAGGCGGCGGTGTTTCGCCAGACCAACGCCCTGGCCAGCCGCTACCAGCAGATCGGCTACCTGCTGATCGCCGGGCTGGTGCTGTTCTACATCGGCTTCTTTGCCGTCATGTGGCTGCGCGCACGCCAGCTCAGCCAGGCGCTGCTGGCGCCCATCGCGGGGATCTCCCGGATGCTTGGCGATATCGGCCTCGGTCGCTGGCGACCGGAACCGGTGCATGCGCCGATCCTCGAACTCGACGAGATGTCCCGGCATACCCAGGACATCGGCAGTCGTTTGGCCCACAGCGAATCGGAACGCTGGGAGGCGCAGCGGCGTCTGGAGCTGGTGCTGGAGAGCGCGACCGAGAGCCTCTGGGAATACGACATGCCCAATCACACGCTGCGCGTGCGCGGCAGCATGCTGGGCCGTTTCGGCCTGCCGACCGGCCGCCTCAGCGACAGCGAATTCCGTCAGCGCATCCACCCGGATGACCTGCCGCAGGCGCTGGCGCAGATCGAGCGCGTCCAGCAGGGGCTGCAGCAGCGCTACGAAGCCGAATACCGCTTCGCCGATGCGCTGGGCGAGTACCACTGGCTGCTCAGCCGTGGCCGGGTCCTGGAGCAGGACCCGCAAACCGGTGTGGCGCGGGTGCTGGCTGGCACCCATGTGGATATCGATGCGCTCAAGCGCGTCGAGGGCGAACTGCGCGCGGCAACCCTGCAGGCGCAGGCCGCCAGCGAGGCGAAGGGGCGGTTGCTCTCGGGCATCAGCCACGAGCTGCGCACGCCGCTCAATGCGATCCTCGGCTTCGCCCAGCTGATGCGCATGGATTGCGATGACAGTGGCCAGTCCGAAGCGGCCGAGTACCTCGACGAGATCCTGCTCGCCAGTCGGCACCTCAACCAGCTGCTGGGCGAGATCCTCGAATGGTCCAGTCTGCAGAAAGAGCGTCCGCAGCTGGAGCTGCAGCCGGTGGGTGTGTGCAGCCTGATGCGCGAATGCGCCGAGCTGGTTGCCCTGGAAGTCCAGCAGCGGGGTTTGCAGCTTGATCTGAACCTGCCGGACGACAGCCTGCTGGTGCTCGCCGAGCCGCGCCGCCTGCGTCAGGTCCTGCTCAACCTGCTTTCCAACGCGATGAAGTACAACGTACCCAACGGTCATATCAGCCTGCGCGCCGAAAGCAGCCCGGAGCACGTGCGCATCCTGGTCGAGGACACCGGCCTGGGCATCGACCCGGCGCAGCAGGCGCAGGTGTTCGAGCCCTTCCAGCGGCTCGGGCGCGAAAACAGCATGATCCAGGGCACCGGTATCGGGCTGTCGCTGTGCCTGGAGTTCGCCCGGCTGATGAACGGTCAACTGGGGCTGCACAGCGAGCCAGGCGTGGGCAGCCGCTTCTGGATCGAATTGCCGCGCGTGGTGCCGGCGCAGCTCCAATAGCGCCGGTCGTGCGGGGTACTGGCCGGTCACGCCTTGCGCTATACTGCGCGGCTTTCGCGCGAGCGCCCGAGGCTGCTTGGCGACCACCCAGGCCACGCTCTTTTGCGTGGTTTGTTGTTCTTGACGCGCCCGCGGGCGCCCGATGAGAGGCACGACGATGAGCGCACTGGTAGGCGTGATCATGGGCTCCAAGTCCGACTGGTCCACCCTGAGCCACACCGCCGACATGCTGGAAAAGCTGGGCATCCCCCACGAAGTGACGGTGGTTTCCGCCCACCGCACCCCGGACCTGCTCTTCCAGTACGCCGAACAGGCCGAAGCCCGTGGTTTGCGCGTGATCATCGCTGGCGCTGGCGGCGCTGCCCATTTGCCGGGTATGTGTGCGGCCAAGACGCACCTGCCGGTGCTTGGCGTGCCGGTGCAGTCGTCGATGCTCTCCGGGGTCGATTCGCTGCTGTCCATCGTGCAGATGCCGGCCGGCGTGCCGGTCGCCACCCTGGCCATCGGCAAGGCCGGCGCGATCAACGCCGCGCTGCTCTCGGCGAGCATCCTCGGGCACGAGTTCCCCGAGTATCACCAGGCTCTGAAGAAATTCCGCGACGAGCAGACCCAGAGCGTTCTGGATTGCCCGGACCCGCGCGACTGAGCCGCCTGCGCCGGCTGTCTTCGCCAGACGCGGCGAGGTCTGTCGGCGGGTATAAACTTGCTTTCCTGCGCCGCAACGCGTGCGCTTGATCTGCCGCCTACTGAAGGGCCGTTGCTATGAAAATTGGTGTGATAGGTGGCGGCCAGCTGGGCCGCATGCTGGCGCTGGCGGGCACCCCGCTGGGCATGAACTTCGCCTTCCTCGACCCGGCTCCGGATGCCTGCGCGCAGGCCCTCGGCGAGCACATTCGCGCCGACTACGACGATAAGGATCATCTGCGCCGGCTGGCTGACGAAGTGGATCTGGTGACCTTCGAGTTCGAGAGCGTACCGGCTGAAACCGTGGCCTTTCTCTCGCAATTCGTGCCGGTCTACCCGAGCGCCGAATCGCTGCGCATCGCCCGTGATCGCTGGTTCGAGAAATCCATGTTCAAGGATCTCGGCATCCCTACGCCGGAGTTCGCCGACATCCAGTCGCAGGCCGACCTCGACGCCGCGGTGGCCAGCATCGGCCTGCCAGCCGTGCTCAAGACCCGCACCCTGGGTTACGACGGCAAGGGCCAGAAGCTGCTGCGCAAGCCGGCCGATGTGAGCAATGCCTTCGCCGAGCTGGGTAGCGTGCCGTGCATCCTCGAGGGCTTCGTGCCGTTCACCGGCGAAGTCTCGCTGATCGCCGTACGCGGGCGTGATGGCGAGACCTGCTTCTATCCGCTGGTACACAACAGCCACGAGGGCGGCATCCTGCGGCTGTCGGTGGCCAGCAGCAACCATCCGCTGCAGGCGCTGGCCGAGGACTACGTCGGTCGCGTGCTCAAGCAGCTGGACTATGTCGGCGTGCTGGCCTTCGAGTTCTTCGAAGTCGATGGCGGCCTGAAGGCCAACGAGATCGCCCCGCGCGTGCACAACTCCGGGCACTGGACCATCGAAGGCGCCGAGTGCAGCCAGTTCGAGAATCACCTGCGCGCCGTCGCCGGCCTGCCTCTGGGTTCGACCGACAAGCTGGGCGAGAGCGCCATGCTCAACTTTATCGGCGAAGTGCCGCCGGTGGAAAAGGTCATCGCCATTCAGGACTGTCATCTGCACCACTATGGCAAGGCCTTCAAGGCCGGGCGCAAGGTCGGCCACGCCACGCTGCGCTGCCCCGATCGCGCCACGCTGGACCGGCAGATCACCGCTGTCGAGACGCTGATCCCGCATTCCTGACGCCCGGCCGTCAGGCTTCGGCGAACCGCCGCAGAGCCCTCGGGTCCATTGGTTACCCACCTTCGGACCTGAGGAGATTATCCATGGGCATCATCGGCACCATCATCATCGGCCTGATCGTCGGTCTTATTGCGCGCTTCCTGAAGCCCGGCGACGACAGCATGGGCTGGATCATGACCATCCTGCTGGGTATCGGCGGCTCGCTGCTGGCGACCTACGGTGGCCAGGCGCTCGGCCTCTACCAGGCGGGTGAGGGCGCAGGCTTTATCGGCGCCGTGGTCGGTGCGATCATCCTGCTGGTCATCTACGGTATGGTCACCAGTCGCAAGCATTGATGCACCGCGGGGCCGCGCCCTGCGGCCCCGTTCTCTCTCATGTAGTTGCCCTATGCGCAAATCCCTCCTTTCACTGTTCTGCTGTCTCGCATTCGCGTCCACCGTTCATGCCGCACCGGCGGAGCTCGACTGGTTGGAACTGATGCCGCCCGAGGATCGCCAGGCGCTGGAGGAGATGCCCGAGATCGACCACGCGACGCCCGAGGATCTGGGTTTCAGCGACCAGGGCGGACTCAAGCAGGACGCCGGGCTGCCGGCGGTGATGTATTCGGCGAAGACCGTTGCCGAACTGAACGGCCGCGAGATCCGCCTCGGTGGCTATCCGGTGCCGCTGGAGAGCGACGAGCGCGGGCGCAGTACCGAATTCTTCCTGGTGCCCTATCCCGGGGCCTGCATCCACGTACCGCCGCCGCCACCGAATCAGATCGTGCTGGTGCGCTACCCGAAGGGCATCGCCCTGGAGGACATCTACGCGCCGCTGTGGGTCGACGGTCGCCTGCAAATCGAGCCGGTCAGCAACGATCTGGCCGATGCCGCCTATGCGCTGGAAGCCGCGGCAGTCGAGCTGGTCGACGAAAGCGACTTCTGAGCCACAGGCAATGACGCTTCCCACCGAGATACGTCAGGCGCTGCGCGAGGTTGCCGCGCACACCGATGGCATTGATCGACCGGTCTACCGGGCATTCGAGCGTGATCCGCTGGAGCCGATCATCGGGCTTGGCGACGCCGATGCGCCGCTCTGCTTTTTCGGCCGTGATCCGGGCCGCGAGGAGGTCCGCCATGGCGAGCCCTTCATCGGCGCTGGAGGGCAGATCGTCCGGCGTGTGCTGTATCGCCACCTGCACGGTGAGCAGATGCCGGATTTCGAGGCCGGACGGGCGCTGGGGCGGGACTATTTCTGGATCAACACCGTGCCGTACAAGCCGGTCGGCAACAAGGCCTGGTCGATGGCGGTGAAGCGCCGTTTCCATCCGCTGATGCGTCAGCTGCTGGTCGACAGCTGGCACGGCCGGCAGATCGTCACGCTCGGCCGCGAGGCGTTTTTCTGGTTCGGCATCGACCAGCCGCGCGCAGAGCGTCAACGGCTGGAGGCCTTCTGGCAGCGTGAGGAGCGCTTCAGCGCCAGCCTGGATATCGAGCTACAGGACGCGCAGGGGCGGAGCCGAACCTTCAGCCTGCATCCGCTGCCGCATCCCTCGCCGCTGAACCAGACCTGGTTCAAGCGCTTTCCGGAACTGCTCGAAGCGCGGCTGCGCCAACTCGACGGGCAGCTAAAACCTTAGTCGCTGACCTGATTGCTGGTCTGCCCGGCCTGCCAGGCCGCGACGTTGCCCAGGGTGGTCCCGGCGATGGCGGCCAGCGCCTCCTCGGTAAGAAACGCCTGATGCGCGGTGACGATCACGTTAGGGAACGACAGCAGCCGCGCCAGCACATCGTCCTGCAGCGGCAGGCCGGAGTGATCCTCGAAGAACAGCCCGGCTTCTTCCTCGTAGACATCCAGACCCAGATAGCCGAGCTGGCCGCTCTTCAGCGCGCCGATCAGCGCCGGCGTGTCGATCAGCGCGCCGCGACCGGTGTTGATCAGCATGGCGCGTGGCTTCATGGTCGCCAGGCTCTGCTGGTTGATCAGGTGGCGGGTCTGCTCGCTGAGCGGGCAATGCAGGCTGACGATATCGCTGCTGGCCAGCAGCGCGTCGAGCGCCACGTAGCGCATGCCGAGGCGTTCCAGTTCGCCATTGGGGTAGGGGTCATAGAGCTGCACCTCGCAGCCGAAACCGAGCATGATTCGCGCAAACACGGCGCCGATCTGGCCGCTGCCGACCACACCGACACGCTTGCCGACCAGATCGAAACCGGTCAGCCCCTGCAGCGAGAAATTGCCTTCGCGGGTACGGTTGTAGGCGCGTGGCAGGCGCCGATTGAGCGCCAGGATCAACGCTACGGTGTGCTCCGCCACCGCATGCGGCGAATAGGCGGGCACCCGCACCACCGGCAGGCCGAGGCGCTGCGCGCAGGGCAGGTCGACATGGTTGTAGCCGGCCGAACGCAGCGCGATCAGCCGCGTGCCGCCGGCCGCGAGCTTCTCCAGCACGGGGGCCGAAAGCACGTCATTGACGAACGGACAGACCACCTCGGCGCCCGCCGCCAGTGCAGCGGTATCCGGGTCGAGGCGCGCCTCGAGGAAATGCAGATCGAAGCCATGCGCCTGATTGGCGGCCAGGAAGCTGTCGCGGTCGTAGGCCTTGCTGCTGAACAGGGTGATGCGCATCGGGATGCCTCGCTGGGAAGGACGACTGCCGACAGGGTGCGGCAGTTGCCCATCAAGGCCAAGTAACTTCCGTCGCTCGGCCTGTTTCAGCTTGTGTAGCGTCGCATCAGCCGGTCTGCTGTGCGGCAGCGGGGCGTACCGCCTGCCCCTTGGGTTGAAAGTACAGCGTCGCACCACGCTGCACACCGACCAAGCTGGCGTGGTCGTTGCCGACTTCCGCCTCGATTGGCTCGGCCTGACCGGCCACCTTGAGCGTGACCCGGGTCAGCGCACCAAGCGGGCGGATATCGCGCACTTCGCCAGCCAGGTGCTCGGCCACCGCTTCGCGACTCAGAGAAATCTCGTGCGGGCGGAACAGCACGCTGCGTTCAGCGTCCAGCTGCAGGCGATTGGCATCGCCGAGGAAGTGATAGACGAACTCGCTGGCCGGGTTGGCGTAGACCTCTGCCGGCGTACCGATCTGCTCGATCACGCCCTTGTTCATCACTACGATACGGTCGGCGACTTCCATCGCTTCTTCCTGATCATGGGTGACGAATACGGACGTCAGATGCACGTCCTCGTGCAGGCGGGCCAGCCAGCGGCGCAGTTCCTTGCGCACCTTGGCGTCCAGCGCACCGAAGGGTTCGTCGAGCAGCAGCACCTTGGGCTCGACCGCCAGCGCGCGGGCCAGGGCGATGCGCTGCCGCTGGCCGCCGGAGAGTTGCTCGGGGTAACGGTCGGCAAGCCAGTCGAGCTGCACCAGGCCGAGCAGTTCATGGACCTTCTCAGCGATTACCGCATCGCTCGGGCGCTGCTTTTTCGGCTTCATGCGCAGGCCAAAGGCAACGTTTTCGAACACGGTCATGTGGCGGAACAGCGCGTAGTGCTGGAAGACGAAACCGACATTGCGATCGCGCACGTCACGGCTGGAGACATCCTCGCCATGGAACACGATGCTGCCGCTGTCCGGCGTTTCCAGCCCGGCGATGATGCGCAGCAGGCTGGTCTTGCCGCAGCCGGATGGGCCGAGCAGGGCAACCAGTTCGCCGCTCTGGATGTGCAGGTTGATGGCGTTCAGTGCCTGGAACTGGCCGAAGCGCTTGTTGATGTGGCTGATTTCGATCGACATGGTCATTCCTCGGCGTTTGCATGCAGGCGGGCGATACGCGACTCGCTCCACTGCTTGAGCAGCAGGATCACCAGCGCCAGGCCCAGCAGCAGGCTGGCCACGCTGAACGCGGCGACATGGTTGTATTCGTTGTAGAGAATCTCGACGTGCAGCGGCAGCGTGTTGGTCAGCCCACGGATATGCCCGGAGACCACCGACACCGCGCCGAACTCGCCCATGGCCCGCGCGGTGCAGAGCACCACGCCGTAGATCAGCCCCCATTTGATGTTCGGCAGGGTGATATGCCAGAACATCTGCCAGCCGCTGGCGCCGAGCAGCCGCGCGGCTTCTTCCTCGGTGCTGCCCTGTTCCTGCATCAGCGGGATCAGCTCGCGGGCGACGAAGGGCACGGTGACGAACAGCGTCGCCAGCACGATGCCCGGCACGGCGAAGACGATCTGGATGTCGTGATCACTCAGCCATTCGCCGAAATAGCCCTGGGCGCCGAACAAGAGCACGTAGATCAGCCCGGCGATCACCGGCGAGACCGAGAACGGCAGGTCGATCAGGGTCACCAGCAGGCTCTTGCCGCGGAACTCGTACTTGCTCACGCACCAGGCGGCGGCGACGCCGAACACCAGGTTCAGCGGCACCGAGATGCCCACGGCGAGCAAGGTCAGCTTCAGCGCGGCGAGCGCGTCGGGCTCGAAGATGGCGCTGAAAAAGGTGCCGAAGCCCTGCTTCAATGCCTCGCTGACGACGATCAGCAGCGGCAGCAGCAAGAACAGCGCGAAGACCAGCCAGGCAGCGACGATCAATAGCCGACGGCCAAGGGCGTTGCCGCGTCGTGTGGCATTGGCGGTGCTGTTTGCGGTCACCGATAGGGAAGCGGTAGTCATGTCGGTGGCCTCGTCAGGAGAGCGCGATGCGGCGCTGCAGCAGGTTGATGAGCAGCAGCAGGACGAACGACACCACCAGCATCAGCACGCCGATGGCCGTTGCACCGGCGTAGTAGTACTGATCCAGCTTGACCATGATCAGCAGCGGCAGGATCTCGGTCCTCATCGGCATGTTGCCGGCGATGAAGATCACCGAACCGTACTCGCCGACGCCGCGGGCAAATGCCAGGGCGAAGCCGGTGAGCCAGGCGGGAAGCAACGCGGGTAGCAGCACGTGACGAACCACCTGTAGCGGACGCGCGCCGAGGCAGGCTGCGGCTTCCTCGACTTCCCGCGGGATGTCGGCCAGCACCGGCTGGATGGTGCGCACCACGAAGGGCAGGGTGACGAAGGTCAGCGCCAGGGTGATGCCCAGCGGGGTGTAGGCAATCTTGAAGCCCAGGTCGGTAGCGAACTGACCGATCGGCCCGTTCGGTGCGTACAGCGCGGTCAGCGCAATGCCGGCCACCGCGGTGGGTAGGGCGAAGGGCAGGTCGATCATCGCCTCGATGATCTTGCGGCCAGGAAAGCGATAGCGCACCAGCACCCAGGCCAGCAGCGTGCCGATGATGCCGTTGAGCACAGCGGCGACGAAGGCGGTGCCGAAGCTGAGTTTGAGTGCCGCCAGTACACGCGGCACACTGACGATGGCGATGAACTGCGCCCACGAGAGTTCGGTGGTCTTGAGAAACAGCGCACCCAGGGGAATCAGCACCAACAGGCTGAGGTACACCAAGGTGTAGCCCAGCGTCAGCCCGAAGCCGGGTATGACGGAGGAGGTTCGGGACATGGACGTTGCCTTTATTCGAGCGACTGGCGTGACGAGCGCAGCCTGCAGGGTGCAAGTCGCGTTTCACTTCCACCATCGCCCTCTTGGTGGGAGCGATGGTGGATCGGTGAAGCGCGATCCACCCTACGAACTGCCGAGCAAGGTGTCAGCTGAAGCGAAGCGTGTAGGGTGGAAGTCGCTTTTTACTTCCGCCGGCGGCCCTCTCCGGGGGCGACGGTGGATCGATGAAGCGCGATTCACCCTACGAAGCCACGGCTTACTGCGTCTGGTAGATCTGGTCGAAACCCCCGCCATCATTGAAGAACTTCGGCTGCGCGGTCTTCCAGCCGCCGAAGTCCCCGTCGATGGTGACCAGCTTCAGCGCCGGGAACTGGTCCCTGAACTCGGCCGCCACGCTTGCGTTGCGCGGCCGGTAGAAGTTCTTCGCGGCAATGCGCTGGCCTTCCTCGCTGTACAGATAGTTCAGGTAGGCCTCGGCGACTTCACGGGTGCCCTTGCGCTCGACGTTCTTGTCGACCACGGCTACCGGCGGCTCGGCGAGGATCGACAGCGAAGGCGCGATGATCTCGAAGTTTTCGCCGCCCTGTTCCTTCAGCGCCAGGAAAGCTTCGTTCTCCCAGGCCAGCAGCACGTCGCCGATGCCGTTGTTGACGAAGGTGACGGTCGAGCCGCGGGCGCCGGTGTCCAGTACGGGCACGTTCTTGTACAGCGTCCCGACAAACTCTTGCGCCTGCTCTTCCGTGCCGAATTTCTGCTGCGCATAAGCCCAGGCGGCCAGGAAGTTCCAGCGCGCACCGCCGGAGGTCTTCGGGTTCGGCGTGATCACCTCGACGCCTGGCTTGACCAGATCATCCCAATCCTTGATGCCCTTCGGGTTGCCCTTGCGCACCAGGAACACGATGGTCGAGGTATAGGGCGTGCTGGCGTCCGGCAAACGGGTCTGCCAATCCTCAGGAATCAGCTTGCCGATACGCTGCAACTCGTCGATGTCGCCGGCCAGCGCTAGCGTCACCACGTCGGCACGCAGCCCATCGATGACGGCACGGGCCTGCTTGCCCGAGCCGCCGTGGGACTGTTGAACCTTGATCGGCTCATGGCCTTGGGCTTGCCAGTGCTTGTTGAAGGCGTCGTTGAATTCCACATAAAGCTCGCGCGTCGGGTCGTAGGACACGTTGAGCAGGGTGTCGGCGGCCAACGCGTGGCTGCCGATCAGCGCGCTCGCCAGGGCGGCGAGGGCGAAGCGACGAATGGACATGGTGCAGCTCCTGAAAAAACTAAATTTGGTATGTGTTGGCGCTTCAGGTGCGGTCGCGTGAGTCACGCTCGGAGACAGGCAGAGCGAGGCAGAAGCCAGCCTGAGCTGGTTGCTACGTGGATTGCCTGTGTCAGGTGGTTTTCAGCGATTCGATTAGGTCCGCATTCGCGGACGACAGCTGCAGTACCGGTGCGTGTTCATGGTCTCGGCTCGTTTCATGGTCACGCCCTCCGGTGGTCCAGTCGGGCTGATGGATGGGGTAGGAAGGTCAGGCGTTCTTGGCGGTCGGCTGCAGGCGAAACTTTTCCTTGCGCTCGATCTGCACCACTTGGCCGTTGTGCACGGTGATTTCCACCGAGCCGAACTTGAGGCCGTGCAAGGCACTGTGGATCTCGCGCAGGATGCTGGCTTCGTCCTGCCCCTCGAGGTTGCGAATGGTCGCGGTCATTTCTGTTCTCCGTGAAAGCCTTTCGTGACGGCCGAAACGGCCGTAGCCAGCAAGGCGTGAAGCGGATAATAGGGAAAGCTTAAATATTCTTAAAAATATTGTTTAAGAACATTTATAGATCGCTAAGGAATAAATCGGGTGCAGCTGAGAGGCGTGCTCGATATGCTGATATAGAATAACTAAAGAATTTCTTATTCTTTTTCAGTTAGCTCTGCGTCTGCCTAGACTGGCCACCATGAATCACAGGAGGCGCCGATATGCGCAGCATCCGTTATCTGATCGTGCCGGGCTGGCACGGCTCGCCCGATGAACACTGGCAGAGCCATTGGTATCGAACCCTGCCGGGCAGCGCACGGGTGGAGCAGCAGGACTGGTTCCTACCGCGCCGCGAAGACTGGGTCGCCGAACTGCAGCGCAGCCTCGCTGCCAGTGCCGAGCCGGTCATTCTGGTGGCGCACAGCCTGGGCTGCGTCACCGTTGCGCACTGGGCGGCGCAGGCGCCTGCGCCGCTGCTGCAACGGGTGCGCGGTGCCTTGCTGGTGGCACCCGCGGATGTCGAACGCAGCGGCTGCCCGGAAGCGTTGCACAACTTCGCGCCGATCCCCCGCCAGCCTCTGCCATTCGCCAGCCTGCTGGTCGGTTCGGACGACGACACCGCCGCGAGTGCCGCACGCGCTATTGAAATGGGCCACGACTGGGGCAGCGAGACCACGATCCTGGCTGGTGCCGGACATATCAATGTGGCCTCCGGGCATCGGCGCTGGGAGCAGGGCTTCGCCAGCCTGTACCGCTTGCAGAGCCGGATCGAGCGACAGGCGCAACGGCGCGCCTGAATCGCTATCAACCAACGCAGCAACCCACGCAAGACAGGAGAACGAAGATGAGCATCCGCCTCGGCGATATCGCCCCCGATTTCGAACAGGATTCCAGCGAAGGCCGCATCCGCTTCCACGAGTGGCTGGGTGACAGCTGGGGTGTGCTGTTCTCGCACCCGGCCGACTTCACCCCGGTGTGCACCACTGAACTGGGCTTCACCGCCAAGCTGAAGGACGAGTTCGCCAAGCGCAACGTCAAGGCCATCGCCTTGTCCGTGGACCCGGTGGATTCGCACATCAAGTGGATCGACGACATCAACGAGACGCAGAACACCCGCGTCAACTTCCCGATCCTGGCTGACGCCGACCGCAAGGTCTCCGAGCTGTATGACCTGATCCACCCGAACGCCAACGACACCCTGACGGTGCGTTCGCTGTTCGTCATCGACCCGAACAAGAAGGTGCGCCTGACCATCACCTACCCGGCGAGCACCGGGCGCAACTTCCACGAGATCCTGCGGGTGATCGATTCGCTGCAGCTGACCGACAATCACAAGGTTGCCACCCCGGCCAACTGGCAGGACGGCGATGAGGTGGTGATCGTGCCCTCGCTCAAGGACGAGGAGGAAATCAAGCAGCGCTTTCCCAAGGGCTATCGCGCGGTCAAGCCGTACCTGCGCCTGACGCCGCAACCGAACCGCTGAGACAGGATCCCAGCTGGGCGGTTAAGGCTTGGTCAGCCCTCGCTGCGTCGCGGATCGGCGCTGCGCGGGTAGGTGCGCTCTTCCTGAATGCTGCCGTCCTTCTTGTGGATCTTCACCGACGCCGTCTTGCCCTCAAGAAACGCAGCGGTCACTTGCAGCATTTCGTCCTTGGTCGCGGCGCTTTTCGAGGCGCGCGTCGCCCCCTCCTTGCGCAGCTCCCAACCCGACTCGGTGGCACTGATGTGATAGTTGTTCATGTGCGGCTCCTCTGTATGGGTTGCGTTTTTAGAGTGCTGTGCAGAGGAGCGGTTCGGTGAGGCGGCTTATGCGTTGACCAGCGACGTGATGCCGACCAGCAGCTGATTCAATGGGCGTCTATCGCAGAGAGCGGGGGGAGGGGACACAGCTGAAAACTGGCGGAACGACCCTTCGACTGAATCGTCCTGCCGCCCGCGGGTTATCGCGAGGCATCGGGTCGGCCTGGGATGGCTTGAACACCACCCCTGGCCAATGCGCCATCCTGCTCGGCTGACGCGCTAGATGAACGCCTGCCGCGATACGCCACGCGGCAGGCGATTGCGCCCCGGCAGCTGCTCCAGACGTTTCAGCCATTCGGCGCGCGCGGAGAGGACGGAAGCCGGCTTCGCCGCCGTTTCGGGCGCAGTCGGAGCGGCTTTGACTGCCGCTGCGGGTGTACGCGTTGCAATCTTCGCTACCGCTGCAGGAGCCACCGGTGCGGTTTTCGCCGCCACCTCGGGTGCAGCTGCCGCAGTCTTCGCCGCCTTAGCCGCAGCCCGCAGTTCAGCGAGGCTAGGCGTCTTGCGCACCGGCTCGCTTACCGCCTTTTCCACGCTGCGCAGGCAGAGCTTGCATGAAACCTGAGTGGCGTCCGCCGAACTGTTCAGGCTCGAACCCGTGCGCCCACATGCGACATTGCCATTGGAGGCGGAGTAATGAATCACCAACGTTCTGTCTCCTGAATTTCGGGGCGCGGGATTCTACACGCTCAGTTCACTCAGGCAACGCGGCGGGTGAAAACTTGCAGGAGGACGATGCCGAAGCACAGCGCAGAAACGAAAAAGGCCCGCATTTCTGCGAGCCTTTAAATCGTGGTGCCGGCACCAGGAGTCGAACCCGGGAGCTACTGATTACAAGACGGTTGCTATGATCGTTTTTTGAGCATCATGCCGTTTCAGACTGTTTAGCTGAAGCCCTTGTTATACGGGGCTTGTGGCTTTTTCTTGTTTCGCGTCGTTTCGTCATGTAACGTTCAGCACAACCAATTACGTTGACCAAACGTTGACCATGAACAAGCGCGCTCCCTCCTTTGTTAATGACCAGATGCTGAAAGGCATGAAGCCCGGCTGCAAGCCTCTGACGGAGAGCCTGCCCGGGCGAGGTAGTGGCGCGATCATGTTCAAGCGGCCTGGCGATGGCGCGCCTGCTGCATTCTTTCGCTACTACCTGGACGGCAAGCAGAAGCTACTCAAGATCGGTGACTATCGCTCAACCCATCGGGCGACTGGTATGACTTTGATCGAGATTCGAGACAAAGCGCGAGCTATGTCTGAACGGCTACGTCATGAACCAGATCTGCGAGCAGCTATAGAGGCAGATGACGCGTTCAAGGAAGCCGAGCGCCAGGAGCGCATACGCCAATTTGAGGCACTGAAGCAGAAGCAGGCCGACGAGGCTGCGCGAGGAAGCGTTGCGGATTTGCTTGCTGATTACTTGCTAGCGCGTAGCGGGAAGGTCGGTGAGCGCCAGTTGGCTGAATGGCGTCGTGTAATCGAGGCGGACATTCCTGCCTCAATCCAGAAGCTCAAGTGCGATGCCGTGACGCCCGCCACTGTCGAGAAGATCCTGACCCCGATCTGGAAGCGTGGCGCGACGAGCCAGGCAGAGAAGGTCCGCGCCTTTCTGCGAGCCGCTTTTCAGTACGGACTTACCGCCGAGCACACCATCGGCAGAGCCAGCGGCAAGCGCTTTGGTTTAGCGCTCAACCCGGTGGACGCGGTGAAGGTTGAGCACGCAACGAGGTCTGTTGAGCGGGCGCTAAGCGATGCTGAGCTGAGCAAGTTCTGGCACACCATCGAGATAACCGAAGGCGTCGGCCCGGTCATGGCGTTGCTGTTCAAGTTTGTTATCGCAACTGGCGGGCAGCGCATCGCCCAAGTCGCCAGGGAGCCTTGGTCGAGTTTCGATGTGGATAAGAAGGTCATGCGCCTGATCGACGTAAAAGGCCGGGGAAGCGTGAAGCGCGTTCACTTGGTGCCGCTAACCGATCGCGCCGTCGAGATTCTGGAAGACGTGTTCGAGATAAATGGCGAAGAAAACTGGCCTTGGACTTCTACCGGTAAGGCACCGTTTGTAGTGACCAGCTTTACCCATGCAATTGCTGATTGGTGCCGCTCGAAGCACGCCGTCATTGATGGCAAGCGAATCGAGCGATTCACCCCGAGAGACTTGCGGCGTACCTGCACGCAACTGATGCAGCGGCACGGTATACCTGACGAGCAATCGGACCTATTGCAGAGTCACGGCCAAACTGGCGTCGTGGGGCGGCATTACCGGAATAACCCAGAGGCCTATCTGCCGGCGAAGATCGAAGCGATGGAGGCGTTCGAGGCGGCACTCGCTGCGCAACTGAAACATCTTGATACAACTTCCTGACACCTTCCAGTAATGGCCCGTGGGTGTGTCTGGGTGTGTCTGGGTACATCTGGGGCTATTTTCGGTTCGCTCCTACGGCACTAACAGGGCGCAAGTTTTAGACACAATGAAAATATGCACTTTGAAACAGCGTAGCGGCACAAGTAACATCGTGATCACTGGCTAGGCATACAGCGACCGCGTGAAACACCAGTCACACCACGGTGCCGCGCGCGAGCAGTAGGATTTGCAGACAAAGAAAAGCCCGGTAGTGGAATACCGGGCTGATCCGGGTAGGACGGTGGAACGTCCACGTTGCAAACCAGCTAGCTAGTTAACAACCCCGAGGGGAGAAGCTTTTGAGAGGGCTTCAGGTATACGGTTAGTATACCGAGTAGACTTTATTACCCCAGCTGTTATGCGTCAATGCATAGCGTCTGATGGGTAGTCCACTCACCTCTCGGTTTTTTTTCAACTCCAGTTGGAGAAACCGATGCACACATCTAAGCCCCTGATGGGCACCTTCAAGCCAGCCGCGCACTTTTGCGAGCATCTCGAAATCAGCCGCACCACTTGGTGGCGCTGGACAAAAACGCCTGGATTTCCTGAGCCGATTCGGTTCGGACGCTCTGTCCGCTGGCCAATCGAGTCTGTTGAGCGCTTCCTGACCCAACAGGAGGCCTAAGCCATGATCTATTCACAACCCTGCAATCTGGCGGGGACGGGATCGGCTTGCCATCCGATTGACCAAGTGTTGTCCCGACTGGACAAAGTGAAGGCAAACGGCGCTAGCAAGTGGAAGGCCTGCTGCCCTGCGCATGATGACCGTGACCCTAGCTTAAGCATCCGCGAAGCAGATGACGGGAAAGTGCTTTTGCATTGCTGGTGCGGCTGTTCAGCCCGTGACGTTGCGGCTGCTATTGGTTTGGAGCTGCGTGATTTGTTTCCCGGGAAATATCAGCAGCGGCGAGGGCCGAGCAAGGCTGCCATTGAGCACGAGCGCCGTATCGTCAGCATCGGTCTTTCTCTACTCGCACAAGGGGCGAAGCTGCCGCAAACCGACCTTGATCGTTTGGATATCGCACGTCGCCGGCTAGCGCGACTGGAGGCCTGCCAATGACCGCCGCTCAGGATCTATATGCGGACCAATGGGGCGGGATGGTTGCCAGCCTGCCAGCCTTTGCCGCTGAAATGCCGGATCACGCACTGGCTGATTATCTAAGTCCCGGCACAGTTCCTATGCCATTGCCGACCGGGCTTTCTGCCGCGATGGCTTGGGATGACGAGCTGCTGCCGAAGGAGCTTAGGTACTTCGTCAGAGACGTTGCCGACCGCACTCAATGCCCGCCTGATTTTGTGGCTGTGGCGCTGGTTGTTGGAATCAGCGCCGTGGTAGGCCGCAAGTTCAGCATCCACCCGAAGCAGCACGACGACTGGGAAGTCGTGCCGAATCAATGGGGCTGCATTATCGGCAGGCCGTCCGCGATGAAGTCGCCAGCGATGAAGCAGGCACTACGCCCACTTGCGGCGCTGGAGGCGAAAGAGCGGGAGCAGCATAAGGCGGCGATGACCGAGCACAAGGCGGCTGGCGAGATGCTAGAACTTGAGCGCAGGTCGTCCAAGGAAAAAGCAAAGAAACTGGTGACCAATGGCGACAAGGCCGGTGCACTGGCAGAGCTGACAAGGTTCGCGGATGACTTGCCGCCCCCGGTGCCGCGCCGGTACATCGTCAACGACGCAACGGTCGAGAAGCTAGGGGAGCTGCTGAACGAAAACCCCAACGGTCTCCTGCTGGTGCGTGACGAGCTGGGCGGATGGCTCGCTACGATGCAAACAGAGGATGGCGCAGTTGGTCGCGCCTTCTACCTAGAGTGCTTCGACGGCAACGGATCTTTTGTTTACGACCGGATTGGGCGCGGAACCGTGTTTATCGAATCCTGTTGCCTCTCGCTGATCGGTGGCATTCAGCCCTCGCGTATCGCGCCACTGGTGCGCGGGGCGGTCACTGGTGCGCTGGATGATGGTCTTGTTCAGCGCCTGCAATTGGCGGTATGGCCGGATGACGACAAAGAATGGTCTTTCGTGGATCGCTGGCCAAACCAGGCCGCCAGGGAGCGTGTCGAGGGCGTGATTCATCGCCTGGACCAAATGCCAGACGATCCTCGTCATGCACTTCATTTTGTGCCGGAAGCGCAGGAGCTGTTCAACGCTTGGTATACGGAGCACATGCTTGAAATCAAGCGCGACGAGATTCATCCGGCGTTGCAATCGCACTTCATGAAGATGCCGCAAACCATCGCTGGACTTGCTTTGCTGTTCGGCCTAATCGACGGTGGAATCGAAGCTGTAGGACTTCAAGCGACCGCTCGGGCGCTGGATTGGGCCGACTATCTCAAGTCCCATGCATGTCGTTTGTATGGTGCCGCGATCAACGCTCCGCTCATGGCTGCGAAGCTAATCCAAGAGCGAAAGGACAAGCTGCCCGAGCCGTTTACGCCGCGCGACGTCTTGCGTAAAGGATGGGCCGGTTTGGAGTCCCTGGACGCGGTAAATGAGGCTATTGCGATCCTCAGCGAGCATCACATCGTCATTGGCTATGAGGTCGCTGGGGAGAAGGGCGGGCGGCCGTCGAGGCGGTACGTTTGGCGGAGGACTGCATGATGGGACGGTGGATGCAGAAAATCCAAAAAGGGGCCGATGCCGTACTGACAAAACCGACACAACCTAGTTTTGTCAGTTCTGTCGGTAGCCCATCCGGCGATTTTGAGAAAAAGCAGGCTGCGAACGACCCACTAACCCCGCAGCAAGTTGGCTGGCTGGCATCCGTCGCGTCTCTGCTGGAAGTGGCAACCAACCATCTAGTTGAAGGCGGCTTCATCGACCGATACGACTTAGACGAGCAGCTTGATGCGGAGCCATCGGAAGTGGCGCGCCTGATCCGATCTGACCCCCGCTGGTACTAACTCACCAACGCGGCTGTATGGGACCAGGGGGGGCGCCGCAGCCGCAGCTCAAGGAGTAACAACCATGACTCAACAATCAATCGCGTCTCGCGTAGGCCCAGCCATGACCAGCGCCGAACTACTCGCCCAAGCTGGCATTGAGGTCGGACAGGTGCTGTACAGCGTCAAGGTACGCTTTCCCGATGGCGGGCTGGCTCAGCAATTCCCCGGACTGACCGTTTGTGGCGTTGCCGTCGAGGTGATGGAGCGACTGAAAAAGGAATACCCCAACGCCAGCGTGAACCTGATCCGCTACGGTGTAGGCATCGAGAATCGAGCAGAAGCTGAGGCGCTAACCGAGAGGACGAAGGAGGCCATCATCGACGCAAGAGACAAGGAATATTCCGGTCGTGCTCTGCTGCAAGAGCTGGAGTTCTGGACACCGACCGACAGAGGCGCCCCGGCGCACTGACCAACCAGCGACACCGAACCCCGCCACCGAGCGGGGTTTTTTATGCCCGCTACAACGTGCGTCACCTACCTGTCAACGATTAGTTGCGTCGCACACTGTATGTATGTACAGTATTCGTGCATGTCATCTAACTTTACAGGTAAGACACCGATGAAGATTTCCGCCCTACGCGAGCAGCGCTCCGCCAAGGTCGCCGCCATGAAAACCCTGGTAGATGCCGCAGACGCCGAAGGCCGCGATCTGTCTGCCGACGAAACCAAGCAATTCGACACCCTCAAGACCGAAGAGCGCGCCCTGTCCGCTCAGGTTGAGCGCGCCGAGTACCTTGGCGAAGTAGAACGCCGCGCCGCTGGCACTCCGGTATCGGGCGCACCCTCTGCCGACTTCGAGCGCCTGGCTGACTCCGTAAGCGTCACCCGCGTGATCCGCGCTCAGATGGAAGGCCGCAGCCTGGACGGCGCCGAGGCTGAATATGCTCGCGAAGCTGAACGCCGCAGCGGTCGCAAAGCCGAGGGCGCCTTCGTACCCTTCGCCAGTCTCGAGAAGCGCGCCAACACCACCGCGACCGCGCCTGAACTGGTAGGCACCGACCATCGCGCTCAGGACTACATTGGCCCGCTGCGTGAGGCTCTGCTGGCTCGCCAGATGGGCGTGCGCGTAATGACCGGCCTGCGTGGCAATGTCGCTATTCCGAAGTTCGGCAGCGGCCTTGAAACCGGCTGGGTTACCGAAGGCCAGGCCGTGCCTGAAGCCGAGATGAGCTTCGATCAAGTCACCCTGACCCCGAAGCACGTCGGCGGCAAAACTGAGATGAGCCGCCAGCTCATTCAGCAGAGCGCCCCGTCTATCGAGCAACTGGTGCGCGAGGATCTGAGCTTCTTGATCGCCAAGCAAATCGACGCCGCGATCATCAACGGTTCCGGTCTGGCTGGGCAGCCGCTGGGCATCCTGAACACGGTTGGCATCCAAGCCGCTGGTGATGTTCCGACTACCTGGGCTGGCGTTCTGGCGATGCTGGAAATGCTCGACGATGTGGATATCAGCAACGGTCGCTGGCTGACCACTGCGGCTATCCGCACCGCCTTGGCTGGTGCTGAGAAGGTCGCTGGTTCCGGTTCGGGCTTCCTGTACGACAACGGCGCTATGGCTGGCCTGTCCCTGGCTGCTAGCAAGAACGTCCCGGCCGGCAAGCTGATCCTCGGTGACTTCAGCCAGGTCATGCTGGGCGTCTGGTCCGAAGTGGACATTCTGGTGAACCCATACGCTGAGCCAGCCTACAGCCGTGGCGGCATTCAGGTTCGCGCGATGGCCACCGTCGATACCGCCGTGCGCCACCCGCAAGGCTTCGTCGTAGCGACCGAGGTCTAATCAATGGAACGGCGCGCAAGCAATGGGCTGAAGCCTGACGGACGCAAGCTGACCGGCTATGCCGCTCGGTTCAACTCTGAGACGGACCTGGGCGAGTTTGTGGAAGTCATCCGCCCCGGTGCCTTCACCCGGACGCTTGCCGCCGCTTCTGCTGGAAACATCCGGGCGATTTACGAGCATGACGGCAAGTCGCTGCTCGGTCGCCTGGGTGCCGGCACTCTGCGACTGTCCGAAGATTCCGAGGGCCTGGCGTTCGAGCTGGACCTTCCCGACACCACCCTAGGCCGCGATCTGGCCGAGCTGGTGAAGCGTGGCGACGTGGCCGGCTGCTCGTTCGGGTTCTTGCCCGTGCGCGACACCTGGACCGAAGGCGCCAAACCTGTCCGCGAATTGCGCGATGTGGACCTGTTCGAGGTCACCATCACCGCAAACCCCGCCTATAACGCAACCAGCGTCCAAGTTCGTAGCAAATTGCCGCGCTCGGTTCGCCTTGCCCGTCTGTATCTGGAGGCCTGCCAGTGAAATTTCCGCGCCTGTTCAAACGATCCAGCCCCGAGCCGACGACCCCGGCATTCGACACCTACTACGACCGCCTGACGGGCTTTCCTGGCGTGGCCGGTGTAGACGTGAACACCACGACCGCCGAGGGCATCAGCGCCGTCTATGCCTGCGTGGCGGCCATCAGTGAGACGGTGGGCAGCCTGCCGCTCGACGTGTACCGCAACACCGAAGACGGACGCGAGAAGGCGAAAACCCATCCCCTCTATCGTCTACTGCACGATGCGCCGAACAACTACCAGACCGCCCTGGAGTTCCGCGAGCAGATGCAACGTCACGTCCTGCTGCGTGGTAATGCCTATGCGGAAATCGTGTGGAACCCGAACGGTTCGGTGAAAGCCCTGCTGCCGCTGCACCCCGATAGCGTGACCGTGCTGCGCTCGAGCCTGGGCAATCTGGTCTATGACCACGTTGACGGCAAAGGCAACCAGCGCCGCCTGCTGGCCGATGAAGTCCTGCACCTGCGATACCACTCCGACGATGGAATCCTGGGCCGCAGCCCGATCCAAGTAGCCCGCGACACTATCGGCCTGGCCCTGGCCGAGCGTACCCACGGCGCCAAGATGTTCGAGCAGGGCACCAAGCTATCGGGCGTCATCGAGACACCACCCGGCACCACGAAAGAGCAGGCCGGGCAGATCCGCGAAAGCTGGTCCGCTGGTCAAGCCGGTATCGCCAACCACGGCAAGACCGCCGTCCTGCCACAAGGCGCGACGTTCAAGACTGTGAGCATGACGCTAGAGGATGCCGAGTGGATTGAAGCCCGGCGCCTGTCCATCGTCGAGACAGCCCGTCTGTTCCGCGTACCGCCCGTGATGATCGGGGATATGGAGGCCGCGAACTATTCGAACGTGGTCGAGCTGGCCCGCTTCTTCGTGACCAACACCCTGCGCCGTCATCTCGTGATGTGGGAACAGGCGATCAACCGGGCGTGCATTACCAATCCGGCGTTCTTCGTCGAGCACAACGTGGAAGGTCTGCTGCGTGGCGACAGCCTTGCTCGAGCCAACTTCTACCAGCGCGGCATTGAAGACGGATGGATGCTCCGTTCTGAAGTGCGCCGCATTGAAAACCTGCCAGCCATCGAGGGTATCGACGATGCGCAAACTGAAAATGCAACGCCTGCCACTGGAAGACCGAATGCACAACCCGATGCTGCCGATCAGGATGCACAGGCCAAAGGGGCAGCAGCATGAAGAAGAAACGCACGCTGAGCCTGAACAGCAGCGCCTGGAAGCAGCTCCGCGCCGAGGTGCTGGCCAGTGAGCCGCTGTGCCGTATGTGTGCCGCCCGTGGTCTTGTCGTGCCAGCCACTGACGTGGACCACATCGAGGACAGCCGCGAGGACTACACCGACGACAACAGTCGGGAGAATTTGCAGAGCCTGTGCCACGACTGCCACTCACTCAAGACAGCCGCGAGCATGAACAAAAGCGTGTTCCTGGGCTGCGACGTGAACGGGATGCCACTCGACCCGGCGCACCCGTGGAATCGAGCGGAAAAATCACCAGCAACCGCTGGCGAGAAGACCGCCCCCTCCCTGCTTTTTTATTGCTAAGTGCCATGAAAACGACCCCACGCCGCCCCCGCTCAGACAGTGCTAGAGCCGCTGTAGCAGCCGCTCAGGCCGTTGCGCTTGGACCTATAGCGCCGCCTGCGTTTGTGCGCGTAGGGAAGGCAGCCAGACCGTTTTGGGACGCCATCGTCACCGCCCGCCCGCGTGATACTTGGACCGATGCTGACTTGATCCTGGCCGGAAGCCTGGCCCGTGCCTATGCCGACATCGAGGCGCTGCAAGATGCCATCGACCGTGACGGGCTGCTGGTGGACGGCAAGCCGAACCCCGCCTGTGATCTGCTCGACAAGATGAGCCGCCGCGCCCTGGCGACTGGCCGGCAACTCAAGGTCGATACCATCGCCACCGTGGGCAAGGCTCAGAACATCCCGAAAGGCGCCGAACTGGAGCGAGACGCCCGCGCTCAGCTCGACGACGACCTGATCCCAACCCTGGCGACGATGCAATGACCAGGGCCGAGAAGATCATCAGCTTTTGCGAGAAGTACCTCGTGGTGCCGGAAGGTGCCGACGTGGGCAAGCCGATGCGCCTGGCTGAGTTTCAGAAAGAGTTCATCCGAGCTGTATACGACAATCCGGCCGGCACACGGCGCGCCATCTGCTCGATAGCGAGAAAGAACGGAAAATCCGGGCTGATCGCTGGCCTGATCCTGGCGCATCTGGTCGGGCCGGAAGCCAAGCAGAACAGCCAGCTAGTGTCGGGCGCTATGAGCCGTGACCAAGCCGCCCTGGTGTTCAACCTGGCCGCAAAGATGGTTCAACAGTCGCCGGCCTTGTCGAAGATCGTCCGCATCGTGCCGAGCGGGAAGCGCCTGCTAGGTCTGCCGCTGAATACCGAGTTTCGCGCACTGGCCGCTGACGGCAGAACGGCACACGGCCTTTCCCCGGTGCTCGCCATTCTCGACGAGATAGGGCAGATCCGCGGGCCGCAGTCCGACTTCGTGGATGCCATCACGACCAGCCAGGGCGCACACGCCGACCCGCTGCTGATCGCTATCAGTACCCAAGCGGCGAACGATGCCGATCTGCTGAGCCAGTGGATCGACGACGCCAAGCAGTCGAAAGACCCGCGCATCGTCTGCCACCTGTACGCCGCTCCGAAGGGCTGCGACCTGCTGGACGTTGAAGCGTGGAAAGCGGCCAACCCGGCGCTGGGCCTGTTCCGCTCCGAAGACGACCTGCGCGAGCAGATGCAGCAAGCGGCGCGGATGCCGTCTATGTCCAACACCGCCCGGAACCTGCTGCTGAATCAGCGCGTGAGCCTGGACAGCCCGTTCATATCGCCTGACGTGTGGATGGCCTGCGATGCCGAGCCGGAACCCTTCGACGGTCCCGTTTATGCCGGCCTGGACCTGTCCGCCCGTACAGACCTGACGGCGCTCGTGCTGATCGGCAAAACGGCTGGCGTCTGGCAGGTTCGCCCGTACTTCTGGACGCCCGAGCAGGGCATTTTCGACCGCGCCAAGAAAGACCGCGCCCCGTATGACCAGTGGGCCGCCGAAGGCTATCTGCGCACGACACCTGGCGCGACGGTGGACTATGAAGCCGTGGCCGCCGATATGGCTGAGATCCTGTCCGACGTGGATATTCAGGCCGTGGCGTTCGACCGCTGGCGTATCGACATTTTCAAGAAAGAACTCGACCGCCTGGGTCTCGATCTGCCGCTAGTGCCGCACGGCCAAGGCTTTAAGGATATGGCCCCCGCGCTCGACGCCCTGGAAGCCGAGCTGCTGAACGGACGTGTCGCCCACGGCAACCACCCGGTGCTGACGATGTGTGCCGCCAATGCCGTAGCGGTAAAAGACCCGGCCGGCAGCCGCAAGCTCGACAAATCACGCCGCACGGGCCGAATCGACGGCCTGCAAGCCCTGGCAATGGCAATGGGCGCCGCCCAAGCCGCAGCCGCCCCCTTTGAGATTGATACCGAGGTGTTCTTCGTATGATTACCGTGGCCGAAGCCAAACAGCACCTGCGCGTCATGCACGCAATGGAAGACCCGCTGATCCAGCTCTATCTGGACGCCGCAACCCGGCACGTCGAGCAGTACCTGGGCGAAGACCTGCCAGACCCAATGCCCGAGGCAATCCAAGCCGCAATTCTGCTGCTGACGGGCGACCTGTACGTCAACCGGGAGCGCCAGTCCGACCGCCCGATTCACGAAAACACGGCTTACCAGCTCCTGCTGGCGCCGTATAAGTCGATGGCGGTGCTGTGATGAATACCGGACGCCGCCGTCATCCCGTAGAGGTTCAGGCCTATACCTCGACCCAAGATCCGGTTACCGGGGAAATGATTCAGGGCTGGGCAACCATCGGTATCGAATGGGCAAGCATCGAGGGTATCAACGGGCGCGAGTTCATCGCCGCAGCGGCTGAGCAATCGGCCACGACGACGCGAGTCATCATCGGCTACCGCGACGACCTGACCACGGCGCACCGCCTGGCCTACCACGGCAAAAAGTACAACCTGAAAGCCATCCTGCCCAACAACACGCGCACCGAGCTGGTGTGTATGTGTGAGGTCGGCTTGATCTGAACCACGGGCCGGCGTGGCAAACCCTAGAGGGCAAAAAAGTTGGGCCGGATTGGTTTGGCGGTTTCCAAGTGAGAAATAACCGTCACTGTTTCGCGTGACCGCAGCCTGGGCGGGCCTTCGGGATAAGCCAGGACGGGGATTAGACGGGTAGTGCCTCGTTTCAGAAAAACCCCGTCACGCTGTGCGGCCGAGAATCCTAGCCCCACTTTGGGGTTGGCCGGTGACAGTAACCGCCCGCGTTTGGGCACAAAAAAACCCCGCCTGCGTGATGCTGTGCGGGGTTTTTCTTTGGCAGCGCGCTAACGTTGACCCTTGCATTGACCTATACAGAGGTCGCTGGGATAACGTTGACCGCCAATTCAAGCTAAACGCTTGATTTATATGGTGCCGGCACCAGGAGTCGAACCCGGGACCTACTGATTACAAGTCAGTTGCTCTACCAGCTGAGCTATACCGGCAATTGAGGGTCGCCATTATATCCATTGCGCGCGGCGAGTAAACCGTTTGATTACGGTGACTTGCAGCCCGTTATTCAGGCCGCTTCACATTCTTCGTGGCTCAATCGCGCTCGGCGAGCAGCAGCAGGTTCCGCGGGGTCAGTTCGCTTGTGCAGAACGTGCCCAGGCGAACCCGGTAGCCCTTCTCATCCAGTAGCAATGCGCGATCGAGCAGCAGCCAGAGCTCCAGCGGCCGGCGGAACAGGCCGCGTACCAGTTCCAGGTTGCGGACTTCGGCCAGGCGTTGCCAGCCGGCACGTTCCAGCGCTGCCCAGTCCTGTTCGCCAGGTGCTGGTAGTTGCTTGAGCGCAGCGAGGTCGCGGCAGTACTCGGCGAAATCTTTTTTCAGCCAGGCGCTGGGTAGCGACGGCGTCGGCAGATAGTCGCCCTGCTGGCGCAGGCGTCGTTGCAGCATGTCGAACGCCAGCCGCCAGGCCATGGATTGATCGCGGTTGCGCCGCTCGCGGGCGCCAGCGGTGACGGTTTCGCTCAGCGGCAGACCGAGATCGTCGCGGCTCAGCAGCAGCGATGACGCCCTGGCCGCCTGCGACAGCGGGGTGTAGTGCTGGTCGGCGGTGCGGTTGTAGCAGCAGGGCGCCACCGCGAGCTGGCGGCATTGTGTGTCGATGGCCAGCTGCAGCAGCCGGACATGCAGGTCGCCACAGGCATGCAGCGCGACTGGCGTGTGGAAGGCGTGCAGCTGTTCGGCAGCGCTGGCGGCCAGTACGTCCTGGCAGCGATGATTTGCCGCGATGCCGAGGCGCTGGCTGAGTTGCGTGCCCGCTTCGACCAGGGCCTCGTCCCATTCCAGGCAAGTCAGCGCGGCTCCGTCGCGGGCCAGATGACGCCCGAGGTGCCCTTTGCCCGCGCACCAGTCCAACCAGTGAAGCGGCTTTTCGCGAAACCGCAGGCGCGCGCCAAATGCCTGGATCTGCAGCGACTTGCGTCCCGGCACGTCGACGCTTTGCCGGTGATCGGCAGGGTGCCAGTGGTCGGCCGGTAACTCGTCGGTCTGGCTCAGCTGTTGGGCAATGGCGGCCAGTTGCGGGAAGGGCGCGGGTGCGGCCAGAGTGGCCGGCTGGTTATGCGCAGCCTCGGCATCGGCCAGCGAGCGGCCACGGAGCCAGGCGGCGAGTTCGGGGTGGTCGGCTTCCCAGGGCAGTGTTCGGCACACGAACGGGCGCGGCCGCCATAGCGACTGATGCTCGGTGAGGAACTGGTCCAGCGCATGGAAGCGCTGGTGCAGGCTGGGGGCAGTTGACATCGGCGGGACAGGCGTTCGGCTGGGAGCCGATTGTAGCGGTACGGTACGGCTGAAAGCACAACGCCCGTCGTCGACGGGCGTTGCTGGGCGGGTATTACTTGCCGTAGACCTGTTCAGGCAGCCAGGTGACGATTCCCGGCCACATGTAGGCCACCACCAGCATACCGATCTGGATCGCAATGAACGGCAGCACACCTTTGTACATCACGCTGGTAGGTACGCTGCGTGGCGTGACGCCGCGCAGGTAGAACAGCGAGAAGCCGAACGGCGGGGTAAGGAATGACGTCTGCAGGTTGATCGCAAACATCACGCCGAGCCACACCGGGTCCAGGCCCATGGCGAGCAGGATCGGGCCGACGATGGGCACCACGACGAAGATGATCTCGATGAAGTCGAGGATAAAGCCCAGCAGGAAGATGACCAGCATCACCACCAGGAAGGCGCCAAGCACACCGCCAGGCAGCGAGTGCAGCGCATCCTCGATCAGCGCTTCACCACCGAAACCGCGGAATACCAGGGAGAACAGCGAGGCACCGATGAGAATCAGGAACACCATCGAGGTGATCTCGGTGGTGCCGAAGGCGACCTGCTTGAGCTGGCTGAAATTCAGCTGGCCCTTGGCGATCGACAGCAGCGTCGCGCCCAGCGCGCCGATCGCGGCGGCCTCGGTGGGCGTGGCGTAGCCAGCGAGAATCGAGCCAAGCACTGCGGTGATCAGCGCCAGCGGTGGCAGCAACGCACCGATCAGCTTGCCCCATTCGATCGGCCCCAGCTCTTCCTGCGGCAGGGCGGGTAGCTTCTTCGGCTGGAAGATGGCGACGGCGATCAGGTAGAGGATGTACATGCCGACCAGCACCAGGCCCGGAATCAGCGCGCCGACGAACAGATCCCCGACCGAGACGGTCTTGGGCGAAAAGATACCCATCTTCAGCTGCGCCTGCTGGAAGGCGCTGGACATCACGTCGCCGAGCAGAACCAGGATGATCGATGGCGGGATGATCTGCCCTAGGGTGCCGGTGGCGGCGAGGGTGCCGGTGGCAATGGCCGGGTCGTAGCCGCGACGCAGCATGGTCGGCAGTGCCAGCAAACCCATGGTGACTACGGTGGCGCCGACGATGCCGGTACTGGCAGCGAGCAGCGCGCCGACCACGCAGACCGAGATCGCCAGGCCGCCACGCATGGTGCCGAACAGCCGCGACATCGACTCCAGCAGATCTTCGGCGACGCGGGATTTCTCCAGCATCACACCCATGAAGACGAACAAGGGTACTGCCAGCATCGTCTGGTTGTTCATGATGCCGAAGATGCGATTCGGCAACGCGTGCAGGTAGCCGACGTCAAAGGAGCCGGTGACCACGCCGATACCGGCGAACAGCAATGCCATGCCACCGAGGGTGAAGGCGACCGGGTAGCCCGACATCAGGGCGAAGCAGATGCTGATGAACAGCAGGATGGCCATGATCTCACCCATGCTTCACCTCCGCTTCCGGCAGGCGACCGGCGATGCGATAGCCCGCCTTGATCAGGTCGGAAACGGCCTGCAGGGCGAGGCTGGCAACCAGCAGCAGGATGATGCTTTTCTGCAGGTAGACGAACTTCAGCCCGCCGGACTCATTCGAGCCCTCCAGCGTCGACCAGGAATTGCTGACGTAATCCCAGCTGTTCCAGCCAAGGAACAGGCATACCGGCAGCAGGAACAGCAGGTGGCCCACGCCGTCTACGGTCGCCTGCCGGCGGCCACTGAACTTCTGATAGAAGATATCGACGCGCACGTGACCGTTGCGCTGCAGGGTCCAGGCGGCAGCGCCCATGAACACCAGCGCGTGGCCGTACATCACCGCTTCCTGCAGGGCGATTGCGCCAATGCCGAAACCGTAGCGCAGCACCACCACGATGGCGGTGCCGATGACAAGAAACAGGGTGATCCAGGCACATAACTGGCCGAGGCGCATGTTGCACGCATCGATGAGGCCAGCCACGCGCAGCAGAGGCGAGGGGCTGTGGGACATTTGTAGTCCTTCTTAGTAGACGCAAGGTTGGCGGGAGCGGCGATTCTTGCAGCACTGGCGCTTGGCAGCAATCGGCCTACGACTTTTAGCTTATACGCTAGGCTTGAGACGCCGGAGGCTCTAATGTTAGTCGAGCCCGGAGTGCCGTCTGCGCATCCGGCGCAGGTTTCGCCGCATGCGCCCGTCAGCCAGCGTGGCATTGGGCGTACACGGAATGAAAAGAACGCGGCGGTCCGGCAAAAAAAGCGTGGCCTTGCCGTTGCGCAATAAGAACAAATAACAAGGAGTAACCGCATGAAACGTCGTGACATTCTCACCGCCGCTGGCGTAGGCCTGGCGGCCACCGCTCTGGCTGGCTGCAATGACAAGAGCGACAAGCCGGTAGCGGGCGAAAGCAAGCAGGCCGAGCAGCAGACATTCAACTGGAAGATGGTCACCTCCTGGCCGAAGAACTTCCCCGGCGTCGGCGTAGGCGCCGAGCGCTTCGCCAATCTGGTCAACGAGATGAGCGGTGGCCGGCTGAAGATCAAGGTCTATGCCGCAGGCGAACTGGTTCCGGCGCTGGAAGTATTCGACGCGGTATCGCGTGGCACGGCCGAAATGGGCCATGGCGCGCCGTACTACTGGAAGGGCAAGGTGCCGGCCGCGCAGTTCTTCTGCGCCCTGCCGTTCGGCCCGAACGCCCAGGAAATGAATGCCTGGCTGCATCGTGGCGGCGGCATGCAGCTCTGGGAAGAGGTCTACAAGCCCTACGGCGTGCTGCCGATGGCCTGTGGCGCCACTGGCGTGCAGACCGCGGGCTGGTTCAACAAGGAAATCAACTCGGTTGATGATTTCAAGGGCCTGAAGATGCGTACCCCCGGCCTGGGCGGCGAAGTGCTGACCAAGATGGGCGGGACCGTGGTGAACATGCCGGCCGGTGAAATCTTCACTGCCCTGCAGACCGGCGCGATCGACGCCACCGAGTGGATCGGACCGTACAACGACCTGGCGCTGGGTCTGCACAAGGCGTCCAAGTACTACTACACGCCGGGCTGGCAGGAACCGAACGTCACGTTCGAACTGGACGTGAATCTCAAGGCCTGGGACACGCTGCCGGATGATCTGAAAGCCATCGTTCGTGCCGCCGCCCGCGACGTCAACGGCGACATGCTCGACGACTACAACGCTAAGAACATGGAAGCGCTGGAGCAACTGCGCGAGCAGGGCGTGGAAGTGCGTCGTCTGCCGGATGAGGTGCTGGCGCGCCTGAAGGAAGTTGCCGCCGAAGTGGTCGATGCTTCCGCCAAGGCCGACCCGGTCGCGTCCAAGGTGTGGGAGCAGCAGAGTGCCTATCTCAAGCGGCTGTATGACTATGCCGAGCTGAACGAGAAAGACATCTACAACATCCGCGGCTGATTTCTGCTGGATGCAAAAACGCCACCCCGGCAACGGGGTGGCGTTTTTTTATGCGCTAGCGGAATCGGTTGATGTGCGGGTTCCGTCGATCAGCTTTCCAACGTGGCGTTCAGGCTGATGCGGGCGTTGAGCACCTTGGACACCGGGCAGCCTTCCTTCGCCTGGTTGGCGATCTGCTGGAACTGCGCCTCGTCCGCCCCCGGGATTCGTGCCTTGAGGGTAAGGTCGACCGCCGTGATGCTGAACCCTTCGCCATCTTTGTCGAGCGTGACCTCGGCGCGGGTGTCGATGCGTTCGGCAGTGAGCCCGGCCTGGCCGAGCATCATCGACAACGCCATGGAGAAGCAGCCGGCATGAGCGGCACCGATCAGCTCTTCCGGATTGGTGCCGGGCGCGCCTTCGAAACGGGTGTTGAACCCGTAGGGATTGTCCTTCAGCGCACCGCTTTCGGTGGTGATCGTGCCTTTGCCGTCTTTCAGGCCGCCTTGCCAGACGGCGGAAGCGCTCTTCTTCATGAACTGTCCTCGCGTAGGTGGGTGGATGGTTCAGTGCGTGCCGGTCAGTGGGACTGCTCGGCTGCCAGAATGGCGCTCGCCAGCTCCATGTCGGTTGCCTGCAGTTGCGGCTGTTCGCTGCGCAATTGCTTGAGCATGGCTTCCAGATACGGACCGCGGATTTCACCGTTGCTGGCGACGAAGCTGCCCGCTTCTTCGCGCGCCGGGATCACCAGCTTGTTGTCCTTGAACGTCAGGTAAGTCGATGCGGTGGTCGCCCCTGAGGACAGGATGTCACGTACCAGGCCATCGGCCATGACGCTGCCGATGGGGGCCAGGGCCAGGGTGCACGCCACCAAAAGTGTCTTGCGCATGAGCGGAACCTCCGTGCTGTCGTACTTCTGAGAGTGCGATGCGCGGACGAGAGTTCCGGTTGCCGCTCAGCTTGCGCCGTCGATGAGTTTGCGAATGCGCGCAGCCAGAATGTCGATGCTGAACGGCTTGGGCAGGATGTCCATGCCCGGGCCGAGGAAGTCGTTGCGCATCTCCTCGTCGGGCACGTAGCCGGTGATGAACAGCACCTTTAGCTCAGGACGGTGCTGGCGGGCACTTTCCACCAGCTGCCGTCCATTGAGGCCCGGCAGGCCGAAATCGGTAATCAGCAGATCGAGGTGCTGCTCGCTGTGCAGATGAGGCAGCGCGCTGCCGGCATCACAGGCTTCCAGCACCTGATAGCCAAGCTCGTTCAGAACTTCCACGACGAGCATGCGCACTGCCGCTTCATCCTCCACCACCAGCACGGTCTCGCCGTGCATGGCGCTGGGCACCTCCGTTTGCTGTTGCGGCCCGGGTGGCGGGGCATCTTCTGCCTGGTTGCGCGGCAGGTAGAGGATGACCTGGGTGCCTTCGCCCAGCCTGCTGTCGATGCGCACATGGCCGCCGGTCTGCTTGGCGAAGCCGTAGACCATGGATAGACCGAGGCCGGTGCCCTGGCCGATCGGCTTGGTGGTGAAGAACGGATCGAACGCCTTGGCGATAGTCTGCGCGGACATGCCGGAGCCATTGTCGGTGACGCTGAGCACCACGTAATCGCCTGGCTCCGGTGCGTCCGGTTGGTGATGCTGGATGCGCACATTGCAGGTGTTGACGCCGAGCCGCCCACCGTCAGGCATCGCGTCCCTGGCATTGATCACCAGATTGAGCAGCGCATTCTCCAGCTGATGGCCGTCGGTATAGGCGATCCAGGCATCGGACTGCAGTTCGACTTCCAGCTGGATATGCTCGCCCATGGTGCGACGCAGCATGTCTTCCATCGACACCACCAGCAGATTCACATCGACAGGCTTGGGGTCCAGCGACTGCCGCCGCGCAAATGCCAGCAGGCGATGCGTAAGGGCGGCAGCGCGGTTGGCCGATGTGGTGGCGGCGTCGATGTAGCGGTCCAGATCACCGGTCACACCGTTGGCGACGCGCCGCTGGATCAGGTCGAGGGCGCCGAGTACGCCAGTCAGCATGTTGTTGAAATCATGCGCCAAGCCACCGGTGAGCTGACCGATGGCTTCCATCTTCTGCGCGTGGCGCAGCGCATCCTCGGCTCGCTCGCGTTCGGCCATTTCGATATGCAGACGGCTATTGATCGCGGCCAGCTCGCGGGTCCGCTCGGCTACGCGGCGCTCGAGGCTGTCGTTGAGTTCGCGCAGCGCCTCTTCGGCGGCGACTTGGGCAGTAACGTCGGTATTGGTGCCGAACCAGTGGGTAACCTGGCCGAAGTCATCGCGAATCGGCAACGCGCGTGAGAGGAACCAGCGGTATTTGCCATCCTTGCCGCGCAACGGAAAGGTTTCTTCCCAGATCGAGCCGATGGCGAAGGCGCGCTTCATCGACGCGCTGACCCGCTCATGGTGATCAGGGTGGTTCACGGCACGCCAGCCCAGGGCGCGCATGGCCTCGCTGGTGGTGCCGGTGTAGTCGTACCAGCGCTTGTTGTACCAGTAGATGCGCCCGCCGGGATCGGCCATCCAGGCGAACTGGCTCATGTTGTCGGCCAGGGTACGGAACTGCTCCTCGCTTTCGCGCAGGGCGCGCTCGGCGCGCATGCGCTCGTCGGCGGTCCAGGCGCGGTCGGCGACTTCGCGGATGAACGAGATGTCGTCGTCGAACCAGCCGCGCGGCTGTTCCTCCAGCAGCATGAACACGGCGGAAAGGCGTCCCTGCTCGAACAGCGGCACGCAGACGAGGCTGCGAATCTGGCTTTCGGCGAAGTTCTCGGCGTGACTGGCGGTGCGGGCGTCGTGCAGCACGTCCTCAATCACCACCAGTTCGTTTTCCTGAAGATCGTAAAAAAAATCTCCGTAATCGGCGAAATTGACCACCTCGGTGCTGCTGTCCGAGCTGCCGTCGCTCCAGTAGCGTTCGATGGTGGCGCGCTGGCTGGAGGCGTCGACGCTGGCGAACAGCACGCGCGAGACACCGGTGGTGCGCCCGATCACGCTGACCGCGGCATGGGCAATGGTCTGGCTGTCATGCTGCTCGCGCAGCAGGTCACCCAGTTCGATCAGTGCCGTTTGCCGTTGCTCGGCCTGCTGGCGGTCCCTGATCTGCTCTTCGAGCATCTCGTTCATGCGCAGCATGCGCTCGGCGGCATTGCGCTCGGCGGTGATGTTGCGCGCGGTGCCGAGAATGCGCACCGCACCGCTGGCGTCGAACAGCCGGCGACCACGATTGGCCAGCCAGACGAACTCGTTGATGCGGGTATCGAAGATCCGGTAGTCGAGCTGGAACTCGCCGTCGCCTTTTCCGGCCAGGGTGTCGCCCAGCGCCTTGAGCAACTTGCCGCGATCGTCCGGGTGCACCCGGGCGAGGATTTCGTGCACGTCCAGTCCTGGCTGGTCCGGCGGTATCCCGGCCATGGCCTTGAGCTGGGTATCCCAGTGCAATGAATGATGACTGTCGCGGTATTCCCAGACGCCAATCGAGGCGATCTCGTTGGCCAGGCTGATGCGCTGCTCCGCGTCGCGCAGTGCCTTGTTCGCCCGTATGCGCTCGGCGGCACCGCGCAGACGTTCCAGCACTTCGCGGGCCAGGGCGATGTCGTCCGGGCTCCAGGGCTGTGCCTGGCTGCGGGCGAAGATGAGCACTGCGTGCGGCTTGGTAGCCTCGATGGTCGGCAGCTCGCTGATCAGCAGCGTGGCGCTGGTCAGGCTCTGGTGCAGGGCCTGTGCGGCGTCGGGCACGATGATGTGCTCATGCGGCAGCCGGGCGAGCAGCTGCACAGCGTCCGCCTGCAGCATGTGATGACCCAGACGGCTTGGGGCATCCGCCGCAAGCCACTCCTGCTGCACGATCAGCTCGTCATTCTCGACATGCCCCCAGGCGATGCAGTCGCAACGGGTCAGGCGCGCCAAGCGTTCGTCGAGCACGCAGCAGAGATCGACACGTTCATTTTCGGCTTGCAGGCAGTCGCTCAACTCCAGCAGAAAGGCCTGCAGCGCCTGATGCTGGGTACGCTCGCTGATGTCGCTGAACGTGCAGATCGCGCCCTGCAGTTCGCCGTCGCGGTAGATCGGCGCGACGCGATACTCCACCGGCAGGCTGCTGCCATCGACGCGAAAGAACAGCTCGTGTTCGACATGGCGAGGTTCGCCGGTGATCGCCGTATGCTGGATCGGGCAGTCCTGGACCGGGTAGGGGCTGCCGTCGGCATGGCTGTGGTGGATCAGTTGGTGCAGTTGGCGGCCAAGTACCTCGTCCCGGCTGGTGAAGCCGAGCAGGTTGAGAAATGCATCGTTGCACAGGGTCACCGCCCCGCTGCGGTCGATGGAGTAGAAGCCTTCGTTGGCCGAGTCGAGCAGCAGGCGGGTAAAGGCTTCGCTTTCCAGACGCTGCATTTCCGATCGCCGGCGACTGTCGACGTCCTGCGCCACACAGATCCAGTGCAGCAGGCTGCCGTCCGCGTCGTAGACGGGTGCGGCGTTGGCCTGAAACCAGCGCAGGCTGCCATCGACATCTTGTAGCGGCAGCTCGAGCCGACACGGCAATTCGCGACCCATGGCCTGCCGCCATTGTTCGACGGTCGCCTCGCGCTCGCTGGCGGCAATCGCCGCCAGCCAGCCTTCACCGAGCGATTGCTCCTCGTCGAGTCCGGTGAACTCGCACCAGTAGCTGTTACAGAAACTCAACTGTCCCTGCGCGTCGCACTGCCAGACCATCTGTGGGCTCAGATCGACCAGGGTGCGGTAGCGCTCTTCGGTTTGGCGCGCGCGAGCCTGTTGCAAGCGGCTCTCGGTGAGGTCGCGCAGAATCTTCACGAACCCCCGCGGGCGGCCATTGGCCAGTAGCGGGGTGAGGATGCCGCTGCCCCAGAAGCGTGAGCCGTCGCTGCGCTGGTGCCAGCGCTCATCGATGGCTCTGCCTTGCTCGAGCGCTGTGCGCATTTCCTGTTCGTCGACGCTACGTGCGCGGTCCTCGTCGGTGAAGATCATGCTGGCGTGCTGGCCGATGGCTTCTTCGGCGGACCAGCCGAGCAGCAACTGTGCACCGCTGTTCCAGCTGGTGATGTAGCCGTTCGGGTCGGTAGCGAGGATGGCGTAATCCTGGGCGCTGTCGATGATCTGCCGGCTGCGCTCCTCCTCGGCGCGGAGCCGGCGCAACTCCAGCAATGCCATCACCTGCCGTGCCACGGCCTGCAGCTGTGCGGCCTGGCGCGCCGTCAGCTCGCGAGGCTGATGATCGCAGACGCAAAGGGTGCCCAGCGCCAGGCCGTCGTCGTCACGCAAGATGGCCGCGGCATAGAAGCCGGCAATCTCTCCATCGCCAAAACGTGGCAATTCCAGTTGGGTGGACGTGTCGTTGGCGCAATGCACCACCAGCGGTCCGGCTTGCAGAATGGCCTCGGCGCACAGCGCACGTTCGCGCGCCAGCGGTTGCTGCGCCAGGCCGATGGCGGCCTTGCAATGCTGAAACTGCGCATCGATGAAATGAATAGCCGCAGCCGGACAGGCACACAGCTGCGCAGCCATGGCGGCGAGCTCGGCAAAATCCGCGTCGGAGGCGTCGTCCAGCGCGGGATAGCGAGCCAGTGCGGCCAGCCGTTCAGCTTCGTTCCAGGTCGCTGCGGGGGCGCTGTAATCGGCGTTCAAAATGTCCTGCTCGGCTGTCCATGGCGCTGAGTAATTCAGACGGGTCACGAAAGAGAACCCTCGGCAGCGAGAGCCGCTGTCGAGGGGTCAGCAAAAGACTACGCCGAGGGCACGAGGTTCAGACGGCAGGCGAGAAAATCCCCGACGAACGGCGCGGTCTTTGGTCGACCAGTAGGCTGTTTTCCGATCAAAGCCGCCGGGCGGCGTTCAATGCCTGCAGCAGCGCGGCATCGCGCTTGTAGATGTCCGGGCGGTATACAGGGCGGCCATTTTCGTCGGTGTCGGCTGTCCAGTAGGCCATCAGGATCGGCGTCGGGCGCGCCAGTCGATATTCGTGCGTCTTGCCGGTCTGCAGCAGTGTGGCAACGGTTTCCCGTTCGCCGGGCTCGAGCAGCAGGTCAGCCAGCTGCATGGCGGCTTCAACCCTTACGCAGCCGGAGCTGAACGCCCGCGAGGCACGACCGAACAACGGTTGGCTCGGTGTGTCGTGCAGGTACACGGAGAACGGGTTGGCGAAACGGATTGCGACCTGGCCAAGCGGATTGTCCGGGCCGGCATCCTGGCGCAGGAGGATGCCGTGCGGGTTGTTCCAGTCGACGCTATGCGGGTCCAGGCTGTTGCCCTGTGCGTCGAGAACGCGCATCTGGTGGCGCGCCAGGTAGCCGACGTCCTGACGGATCAGGGGCAGCTTGTCCTGACGCAGGATGGTCGGTGGCACCGTCCAGGTGGGGTTCAGCGTCAGGCGCGTGACTCGTGATTTGAGTGGCGGAGTCTGGCGTGCCTCGCGGCCGACCTGGGTACGGGTCTGCCAGAAGGGGCAGCTGTCGCGGAAATAGATCAATCGCGCGCCGGCGATATCCACCAGCAGCGACTGCGGCTCGAGGTCACGAGTGATCCAGCGCAGCCGCTCGAGGTTGATGCGCAGCTGGTCCAGACGGCTGGCCGGGCTGACGTTCAGCGCGGCCAGCGTGGCGGCTCCGACGATGCCGTCATCCTCGAGTCCGTGCTGCAACTGGAAGCCCTTCACCGCCTCGACCAGCTCGTCGTCGTAACGCAGTTCCATGGCTGGCGTACTGCCGGCGCCGGCGAGCAGCAGTTCGCGCAGCAGCGGCACCCGCGCATCGCTCATCCCCGGTCGTAGCGTCGGGCCGGCCGGCACGGGTCGCCAGGCGGGCAGCGAGTTCTGACGTGCCGCTGCATAAGCGGCACGCAGATCGCGGTAGAGCGCATGCTCCGGGCGGGCACGATCGAAGGCACTCGGTAGGCCGCTGAGGCCTTGTACGGCGATCTGCACCAGCGGCCCGGTATCATCAGGCTCCGGCAGGTCGGGACTGCGCCAGATCGGCTCGACGACCGCCTGCCGCAGGCGGCCATGGGACAGGTGATAAAGCGCTTCAAGGTAGGCATGGCTGGCAAGGATATCGCTGCACTCGCGCTGCAGCAGCGCGGGGGAGGGTCGCTGCAACTGCGCGCGAATGCGTTCCGGCTGATACTGGGCCGGGTCAAGGCCATCGTCCGCCAGTGCTGCGAGTTGCTGCAGCAGGCCGTCGAGCATGGCGTAGGCATTCCACACCGGCTGGTGGTGCACCGCTTGGTAGAACGCCGAGAGCCGCTGCAGCGCGGCCGGTTCGAGCCTGCTCGGCAGTGAAGGGCAGCTCTGCGGCAGGCTTTGCAGCGCGTCAGCCAGTGGTGTCGGCTGGGTGGCGACTGGCTCGGCGACGGCTGCGCCCGCGATGAGGCAGAGCCAGATGGTCAGACGGGGTGCACATTTTTTAACCAATGTTTCGCTCCAGACCGTTCCGGTGGCTGCTAGACTGCGCCCTTGTGAGGCTGTGGCCGCGGCAGCGCCGCTGGCCGCGCGAATCATAAAAACATATCGCGCCGGATATGGGGTGCTCGTTCGTCCCGCCCGGCTTCGTGTGCGCTGCTGCTGCGGCGAGTATAAGGCGCCGGCCGGACAGGAAGTCGTCACGCCGTGCCCGATGAGGTTGCTTGCTCATGATGTCCATGCTTCGACGCGCCTGCCTGGCTGCAGGTCTTTTCGTCTTCGTCTCGCCTGTATGGGCGGCCAACGCCACGTATCAGCCGATGGTCGACAGCCTCGCCCGGCTGGCACCGAAACTCGATAAGCAGGTGCTGACCCACGCGGTCGCTGCCATGCAGTGTGCGGTCAACAATGGCGCGAGTGCCGCCCAGCGCCTGGCGGTGATCGACTTCTCGCTGCCTTCCAGCGAACGCCGGCTATGGATATTCGACCTGGAGAAGGAGCAGCTGCTGCTCGAGGACCTGGTCGCGCATGGACAGAAATCTGGCGATAACCACGCCACCAGCTTTTCCAACGCGGTGGGCAGTCATCAGTCCAGCATCGGTCTGTTCCGCACCGCTGAAAGCTACAGCGGCAAGCACGGCTACTCGCTGCGTATGGATGGACTGGAACCGGGCATCAATGATCGCGCCCGCGAACGGGCCATCGTCATTCATCCGGCCGACTACGTGAATCCGTCCTGGATCGCCACCCAGGGCCGTATCGGTCGCAGCCAGGGTTGTCCGGCGGTACGGCCGGAAGTGGCGCGGATGGTGGTCGATAGCCTTAAGGGCGGCCAGTTCATGTTCTCCTGGTATCCCGACCAGCAATGGTTGCAGTCTTCGGCCTACCTCAACTGCAAGCCCAATCAGGTGGCGAGCATTCTCGCGGTACGCTCGGGCGGCTGATTCAGCGCTCGGCCCGTCGCAAGGCGGCGTCATCCGCGCAACTGCGCGCGCTGACGCAGGCGCGGCGCGAGCTGGCGTAGGGTGGATCACGCTGCACCGATCCACCGGACGGTGTTGTGGTGGACGTAAAAAGCGCCATCCACCCTACAAACGCCTTGAGCCTTCGGCTATTTCTGCTCGCTTTGCGGCGTCACCCGTAGCACTTCTTCGACGGTAGTCAGGCCGGCTGCGATCTTCTGCGCGCCGGATAGACGGAGGCTGCGCATACCGTCCTTGAAGGCCTGACGGCGCAGGGCGACGATGTCGGTGTCGGCAGTGATCAGCGGCTTGATCGCATCGTTGAGCAGCATGATTTCGTAAACACCGGCACGCCCGCGGAAGCCCGTGTCGCGGCACTCCAGGCAACCCACCGCCTGCTGTGCGGTGGTCGGCAGCGGGGCATTCCAGGGTTTGGTCAACGCGCTCCAGTCGTCTGCATCGAGCTGCATCGGCGCCTTGCAGTGCGGGCAAAGCGTACGCACCAGGCGCTGGGCCATGACCCCGAGCAGCGTCGCCTTGAGCAGGTAGTGCGGCACACCCAGTTCCAGCAGGCGGGTAATGGCGCTGGGCGCGTCATTGGTGTGCAGGGTGGAGAGCACTAGGTGACCGGTCAGCGCGGCCTGGATGGCCATCTCGGCGGTTTCCAGGTCACGGATCTCGCCGATCATGATGATGTCCGGGTCCTGGCGCATCAACGCGCGCACGCCGCTGGCGAAGGTCAGCTCGATATTGTGCTGCACCTGCATCTGGTTGAAGGCGCCCTCGATCATCTCGATCGGGTCCTCGATGGTGCAGACGTTCACCTCCGGTGTCGCCAGCTGCTTGAGCGTGGTGTAGAGCGTGGTGGTCTTGCCCGAACCGGTCGGCCCGGTGACCAGGATGATGCCGTTGGGCTGGCTGGTCATGCTCTGCCAGCGGCGCAGGTCGTCGGCGGAAAAGCCCAGCTGGTCGAAGCCCTTGAGCAGCACCTCGGGGTCGAAGATGCGCATCACCATCTTTTCGCCGAAGGCGGTGGGCAGCGTCGACAGGCGCAGCTCGACTTCGCCGCCATCCGGCGTCTTGGTCTTGACCCGGCCGTCCTGCGGCTTGCGCTTCTCGGCGACGTTCATCCGGCCGAGGGACTTCAGCCGGCTGACCACCGCCATCGTGACCTGCGGTGGAAACTGGTAGACGTTGTGCAGCACGCCATCGATGCGAAAGCGCACGGTGCCCTGCTCGCGTCGGGGTTCGATGTGGATATCGCTGGCGCGCTGCTGGAAGGCGTACTGGAACAACCAGTCGACGATGTTGACGATGTGCGAGTCGTTGGCGTCCGGCTCCTGGTCGCTGGCGCCGAGGTTGAGCAACTGCTCGAAGTTGCCGACGCCGCTGATCTTCTGGTCCGTGCCGCTGGCGCCGCTGACCGACTTGGCCAGGCGATAGAACTCGACGGTGAAGCGCTGAATGTCGCTCGGGTTGGCCACCACGCGCTTGATCGGGCGCTTGAGCACGTGGGTCAGGTTGGCTTCCCAGCCATGCATGAAGGGCTGGCTGCTGGCGATGGTCACGGCGCTGCTGTCCACTGCCACGGCGAGTATGCTGTGGCGCTGGGCGAAGGCGTAGGACATCAGCGGCGTGACCGCGGCGACGTCGATCTTCAGCGGGTCGATGCGCAGGTACGGCTGGCCGGCGCGCTCTGCGAGCCAGACGGTCAGTGTTTCCAGATCGAGCTTCTTGCCGGGCCGCTGCAGATCGTCGAGCTGCTGCGCGGCGAGGAATTCCAGCGGATGCTGCTGGTTGGCCACTGCGCTGCGGCGGACCGTCAGGCATTGCTCGGCGCTGTCCTGTGCAACCCGCCCCTGGGCGACCAGCTCGCGCAACAGATCGTTGAGATCGAGTGGACGGTCCTGGGCGGGGGCGTTCAACACGGACATGGGATTCCTTCGATGCGGCGGCGGGAAAATCCAAGCTTGCCGCTAAATGCCCGGCGTTGTCTGCCGCCGGGATTCAACTTTGTGCAGCCTGCTCGGTCCTGCCGTTTATTTCTCCAGCAGCTTCCAGGCCTTGAGCGTCCAGACCAGGTGCGCCTGCTCGACGCGCCGCTCCAGCGCGTCCTCGACCAGTGATTGCCGGGCCAGTTCGTGCAGTTTGGCCAGCTCGCCGTACAGACGATCGACCTCAGGCAGCTCCAGCACGCCGCGGGCGAGGTGCAGCCAGACCAGCAGACGCTCCATGCGCGGGCTCTGTTCGGCGAGGTCCTCGGGCTGCTGCTGGTAACGCGGCAGTTGCAGCGCCTTGGCTTCTTCGGCCAGCAGATGCAGCAGCCACTTGCCCAGTTCGGCCGCACCCTGACGATCGCCGCGGGCGTTGCGGCCTTCGGTCCAGCTGCGTTGCAGCAGCCACAGCGAGGTTTTCAGCGACAGCAGGCCCCAACGGGTCTGGCGCAGTTCTTCGGCGAACTGTTCCGGCGCCGCCTTGCGCACGCCCTCGTCGTCCTGGCCGGCTTCGACTCGTGGGCGCCAGTCCTGGATCAGCGCGTCGAGGAGCTCGCGCAGTTCACGGCTGCTGGCGCGCGGGGCGGCCTGGCCGAGGCTGCCGAGCAGCGCGCGCAGTTCGATCAGCTGCTGCAGCCACTCGCCGAGCAGTTTCCAGCGGCCATTGAAACGGTACTGTTCGGCCAGGCGCTGGCTGTTGCCCAGCAGCTGCCAGCCCAGCGCGACCACCGCGTCGTCCAGCGGCATAACGACATCGAGTTCCGGCGCCGGCAGCTGGAGGTTGTAGCCATCGGCGTCGTGCAGGCGATAGCCGCGTTCAGCCTTGCTGATATCGCAGGGCATCAACGGCAGGTCGGCAGCGAGCTCGGCAGCCAGCTCCAGCAGCGCTTCGGGATCGCCCTGGCGCAGCTCCAGTTCCAGCTCGCAGATTTCCTCGGACTGTTTGCCGGCCTTGACCTGGCCCAGGTCCAGCGCGGCCTCGATGATCACCTTGGTCTTGCCACGGCCCCAGGCGATCTCGGCCTTCTCGCGAACGAAATCGGTGGTGAAGATCGGTTTCAGGGTCTTCTTGTCCAGTTCGGCGAGGCTGGCCGGCCAGCAGTCGTCGCCGAGCTTCTTGGTATCGAGCTTGGCCTTGTCCAGATACCAGTCCCATTCGTTGCGCTCGGAAAGGCCTGCGACACTTTGACCGCGGCTCTTCAGGGTCTGGATGAACTGCTCGCCATCGCGACGCAGGCGCAACGCGACGCGGGCCTGGGCGAGCGCGCGGTCTGCAGTGTCGTAGTACTGGTTGAACAGCTCATGGCGCGACCAGCCGCTCTTGTTGCGCTTCTTCAGCAACGGGTGTTCGCGCAGGGCGAGCAGGGTTTCGCGGCTGGCGCGTAGCTTGATTTCGGTTTCTTTCTGCATGATGCCGACTGGGTGCCTATGATGTGTTGGTGTTGCCGCCTGATGACACACGGTAGCAGGCGTGATGGCCTGTCCGTATACTTGCCGCCTCTTTCAAGCCGGGGCTTTACCCTATGCCAGTCAATCCTTTCGTCAGCTTGTTCGGACGTTCGCCAATCGGCCCGATGCAGCAGCATATGGCCAAGTCGCATGAGTGTGCGGCGAACCTGGTACCGCTGTTCCAGGCGGTCATGGCCGAAGACTGGGAGAAGGTCGAGCAGATCCAGCAGCAGATGGCGCAGCTGGAAAACGAGGCCGACAAGCTGAAGAAGAGCGTCCGCCAGCACCTGCCGAAAAGCCTGTTTCTGCCGGTGCCGCGTTCCGATCTGCTTGATCTGCTGAGTGTACAGGACAAGATCGCCAACCGTGCCAAGGACATCGCCGGCCTGATGCTGGGTCGCTGCATGACCATCCCGCAGCCGCTGCAACCGCAGATGCTGGCCTATGTGCAACGCACCGTCGACGCCAGCGCTCAGGCGCTCAAGGCGCTCAAGGAGCTGGACTCGCTGCTGGAAACCGGCTTCAGCGGCCGCGAAGCCACTCTCGTCGAAAAAATGGTCGAGGAGCTCGAGGAAATCGAGCGTGAAACCGACCGCATGCAGATCACGGTTCGCCGTGCGCTGTTCAATCTGGAAAAGGATTTGCCAGCAGTCGACGTGATCTTTCTCTACAAGATCATCGAATGGATCGGTGATGTAGCCGACCGCGCCGAGCGCGTCGGCAACCGTCTGGAACAATTGCTGGCGCGCTAAGGCGCCAGCGTCCTTTCTGGGTTCAACAGGTAATTCTTATGTCCTTTATCGCGGATTACGGCTTCGTACTCCTGGTGCTCGCCTGCATGTTCGGTTTTTTCATGGCCTGGGGCGTGGGCGCCAACGACGTGGCCAATGCCATGGGCACCTCGGTAGGCTCCCGCGCGCTGACCATCAAGCAGGCGATCGTCGTGGCGATGGTCTTCGAGTTCTGCGGTGCGTATCTGGCCGGTGGCCAGGTCACCGAAACGATCAAGAGCGGCATCGTCGACGCTTCGGCCATTCCGCCGGAACTGATGGTGCTGGGCATGATGTCGGCACTGCTGGCAGCCGGTACCTGGCTGCTGATCGCCTCGATCAAGGGCTGGCCGGTATCGACCACGCACTCCATTGTCGGTGCGGTGATCGGCTTCGCCGCCGTCGGCATTTCCGTGGATGCGGTGCACTGGAGCGGCGTCGGCCCGATCGTCGCCAGCTGGGTCGTCTCGCCCATGCTCTCGGGCACCATCGCCTTCGGTCTGTTCATCAGCGTGCAGCGCCTGATCATCGATACCGATGAGCCGTTCCAGAACGCCAAGCGCTTCGTCCCGCTGTACATGTTTCTCACCGGTTTCATGGTCGCGCTGATGACGCTGTCCAAGGGCCTCAAGCACATCGGGCTGGATCTGAGCAGCGGGCAGAGCTTCATGCTGGCAGTGGGCGTCGGTGCACTGGTGATGCTGATCGGTGTCGCCTTGCTGACGCGGATCAAGGTCGATGTGGAGGCCGACAAGGCGTTCCACTTCTCCAGCGTGGAGAAGGTCTTCGCCGTACTGATGATCTTCACCGCCTGTTCCATGGCCTTCGCGCATGGCTCCAATGACGTGGCCAATGCGGTTGGACCGCTGGCGGCGGTGGTTGGTGTGCTGCAATCGGAAGGCGCTGCTGTCATCGGCGCCAAGGCCGCTGTGCCGGGTTGGGTGCTGCTACTGGGCGCCGTCGGTATCGTCATCGGTCTGGCGACTTATGGCTACAAGGTGATCGCCACCATCGGCAAGCAGATCACCGAGCTGACGCCGAGCCGTGGTTTCGCCGCCGAACTGGCCACCGCCACCACCGTAGTTGGTGCCTCGGCCATCGGCCTGCCGGTTTCCACCACCCATACGCTGGTCGGTGCGGTGCTCGGTGTGGGCATCGCTCGCGGTATCGGTGCGCTGAATCTGGGCGTGGTCGGCAAGATCTTCATGTCCTGGCTGGTCACCCTGCCGGTGGGGGCGGGCCTGGCCATCGTGTTCTTCCTCATTCTGCGCGCCATCTTCACCTGACGCCTCGCGCCGCTCGTGACTGCCGAAACGCCCCGTCGATCTGACGGGGCGTTTTCGTTTGCGGGTCCCGCCGTGGCGCGTTTCATGCTTCACTGCAGGCTCGTTACGATTGCATCACGGAGGTAAGCGGTGCCTATTCCCTCGTTCAAGGAGCAGTTCGCGCAGCTCCTCGCGGCACCTTCGGTCAGCTGCACACAGCCCGGCTGGGACCAGAGCAATCGTCCGGTGATCGAGCTGCTCGCGGCCTGGCTCGGTGAGCTGGGCTTTGCCTGCGAGACGCCGGAAGTGGCGCCTGGCAAGTTCAACCTGCTGGCCAGCTACGGCAGCGGTCCGGGCGGTCTGGTGCTGGCCGGGCACAGCGACACCGTGCCGTTCGATGCCGGGCTGTGGACCTCCGATCCGCTCAAGCTGCGCGAGGCCGACGGCCGCTGGTACGGCCTGGGCAGTTGCGACATGAAGGGTTTCTTTGCCCTGATCATCGAGGCAGTGCGGCCGCTGTTGGAGCAGCCGTTCCGCCGTCCGTTGCTGATTCTCGCTACCTGCGATGAAGAGAGCTCGATGTCCGGGGCCCGTGCCCTGGCCGAAGCCGGCCAGCCGCTCGGCCGTGCGGCGGTGATTGGCGAGCCCACCGGCCTGCGCCCGGTGCGTCTGCACAAGGGCATCATGATGGAGCGTATCGACATCCTTGGGCAGAGCGGCCATTCGTCGAATCCGGCCTACGGCCACAGCGCTCTGGAAGCGATGCATGGCGTGATGGGCGAGATGATGACGCTGCGCCGGCAGTGGCAGGGCGAATACGATAATCCGCTGTTCGACGTACCCAAGCCGACGCTCAATTTCGGCTGCATCCATGGCGGCGACAACCCCAACCGTATCTGCGGCCAGTGTTCGCTGGAGTTCGACCTGCGCCCGCTGCCGGGCATGGATCCGCAGCAGCTGCGAACGATCATCCGTCAGCGCCTGCAGCCACTGGCCGAGCAGCACCAGGTGAAGATCGACCTGGCGCCGCTGTTCCCGGCCGTGCCGCCGTTCGAGCAGGCCGCGGAAAGCGAACTGGTGCGCCTCGCCGAGCGCCTGACCGGCCACCGTGCCGAGGCGGTGGCGTTTGCCACCGAAGCGCCTTATCTTCAGCAGCTCGGCTGCGAAACGCTGGTGCTGGGCCCGGGTGACATCGCCTGCGCGCACCAGCCCGACGAGTACCTGCAGCTCGACCGCATCGAGCCGACCCTGCAGCTGCTGCGCCGGATGATCGAGCACTACTGCCTGCAGCCGCAGACCGCCCCGAACTGATTACTTTCAGACGAACAAGACCGCCACGAAGGCTTTTCCATGCACGACTACGTCACCTGGCTTCGCGACTCCTCGCCCTACATCAATTCGCACCGTGACCGCACCTTCGTCGTCATGCTGCCGGGCGATGGCCTGGAGCATGCCAATTTCGCCAACATCGTCCACGACCTGGTGCTGCTGCACAGCCTCGGCGTGCGCCTGGTGCTGGTGTTCGGCTCGCGGCCGCAGATCGAGGCGCGCCTGGCCGCGCGAGGCATCGAGCCACGCTTCCATCGCGATCTGCGCGTCACCGATGCGCCGACCATGGAATGCGTGATCGACGCGGTCGGCCAGCTGCGCATTGCCCTGGAAGCGCGCCTGTCGATGGACATGGCGGCCTCGCCGATGCAGGGCGCGCGGCTGCGCGTGGCTGGTGGCAACTTCGTTACCGCGCGGCCGATCGGCGTGCTCGATGGCGTCGACCTGCACCACACTGGCGAGGTGCGCCGTATCGACCGCAAGGGCATCGGCCGGCTGCTGGACGAGCGCACCATCGTGCTGCTCTCGCCACTGGGTTATTCGCCGACCGGCGAGATCTTCAACCTGGCCTGCGAAGACGTCGCCACCCGTGCGGCCATCGATCTGCAGGCCGACAAGCTGGTGCTATACGGTGCCGAGCCGGGCTTGCTTGACGAAAGCGGCAAGCTGGTCCGCGAACTGCGACCGCAGCAGATTCCGGCCTATGTCGAGCGCCTCGGCAGCCAGTACCAGGCCGAGTTGCTCGATGCCGCTGCGCAGGCCTGCCGCGGCGGTGTGCGGCGCAGTCATGTGGTCAGCTATGCCGATGACGGTGCGCTGCTCAACGAGCTGTTCACCCGCGACGGCGGCGGCACGCTGGTGACCCAGGAGCAGTTCGAACAGCTGCGCGAGGCCACCATCGAGGACGTCGGCGGGCTGATCGACCTGATCACTCCGCTGGAAGAGCAGGGCATTCTGGTGCGGCGTTCGCGCGAGGTGCTGGAGCGGGAAGTCGAGCAGTTCAGCATCGTCGAGCGTGACGGGTTGATCATCGCCTGCGCGGCGCTCTATCCGATCGCCGACTCGGACGCTGGCGAGCTGGCCTGTCTGGCAGTCAATCCCGAGTACCGCCACGGTGGTCGCGGCGACGAGCTGCTCGAACGCATCGAGGAGCGCGCACGCAAGCTCGGGTTGAAGAAACTCATCGTCCTCACCACCCGTACCGCCCACTGGTTCCGCGAGCGCGGCTTCGAGCCGATCAGCGTCGATCGCCTGCCAGCAGCGCGCGCCTCGCTGTACAACTTCCAGCGCAACTCGAAGATCTTCGAGAAGCCGCTCTGAACCGAAGGCGGGGCCCATGGCCCCGCCTTTTTCGTCATCGCAGCGGCAGTTCGACCGTCCCGCTCAGCTGCACCGCGCTCGGTACACGGGAGAAGCTCAGCGTGTACTGCGGATGGAAGCCGTAGAGCATCAGCCCCACCTGATCGCCGTGGTTGAGCCGCGTGCTGACAGCGATCAGCTCGGTCTGCCGGCTGCCAACCCCGCGCAGCGGCAACACCTGATCGTTCAGCAATTCGGTGCGGCCGCTGCCCATGCGCTTCACACCGATGCCGACGAACAGTCGTGGGTCGAGCTTGCCCAGACCCTCCACTTTGAGATCTGCCAGGGGAATGCCTGCCAGAGTCTGTTCGCCGCTGGCCTGGTACAACGGTACGAAGCGCGGTGCCGTGCCGAGTTCGGCGATCAGATGCGGCGGCAGTGTGGTGACCAACTCGGTGAGGATCTTGGTGACCTGATCCGGGCTGCCGGAACCGATGCCGCTCAGCGCACCGAGCAGCACGCGCACCGCGTCTGCCGAGATGCGGCTGAGGACGTCCGACAGCGTCACCGGGTCTAGCTTGCGCAGCAGGTTCAGCACCAGATCGATGGACGGCGGACCGACCAGCAGACTGCCGCTCTGCGCGGCGAAGCGCTGGCCGCCGCGCATGACCTCATCACCTACCACGCCGTGCTCGTTGCCTTGGGTGAAGCAGACCCGCGGCATCTCGATGCGTTGTTGCAGCTTGCGCAGCTTGCCGTCGAGGAAGCCATACGCCAGATCAGCGACCTGATAGTCCTGCTCGCCGCAGCGTACCTGGGCGGCCACCGAGCCGATCTGGCCGATCTGCAGGCCCGGCAGCACGTGGCCGCCGTCGGACATCAGCAGATAGGCATCATTGCCGGCCTCGCGCAGGCAGTTGTAGTTCCACACCGCCTCGTTGCCGTTGAACAGGGTGTCGTTGATGCCCTGAATGATGAAGGCATCCACCCGCGGCGCGTTCGCGCCACAGAATGCCCCGAGACCATGTCCGGCCAGGCGCTGGCGGGTGCTTTCGTCGACGCTGCCGCCCAGCGACTGGGCGTAGGCCTGGGTGACCCAGGGCGCCTGGTCGTTGATCGCGATGGCGCTGAGGAAGGTCAGCCAGAGGGTTTTCGGCACGGTGCCGGGCGTCAGGCTGTAGGACAGGTCATTCCAGGTGATCATCGGGACCAGCGCATCGAAGCGTGGATCGACACTTGCGCCGATCAGCTGGAAGCCGCCGCCGTAGCTCAGGCCGATGCCACCCACCAGCGGATCACCCCGCAGATAGGCCAAGTGGGGCGTCAGCGCGCCCTCGGCCCAGTCGAGCAGGGTCTTGATGTCGCGTCCTTCGATCTGTGGATCCTGAACGTTGGCCCGCCCGCCGCTTTCGCCGAAACCGCGCTGGTCGAAAGTCATGACGAAGTAGCCGTTCTCCCAGGCCTTGCGTGCCGTGGCGGTGAGCGAATCGCTTTCGCTGAGATCGGTGGAACGACTGCCGCCCCAACCATGGCTGTACATCAGCAGCGGCGCGGCCTGGCCTTTGCTCAGTGCGGGCTGGAAGACGGTAACGGCTATCGGGGTGCCATCGAAGGATGTGATGGTCAGGTCGTAGCGCAGGGCCGACAGAGCCGGCCCGCCGCCACTGATCGCACCGGCGATCGGTGGGCTGGCGGCGTCGACGGTTGCAGGCTGGCTCAAACCCAGCAGGCTGCCAAACAGCACGGCAACGGATACGCCACGCAAGCGGCGCAGCATTGATTTCAGAGACATGGATGCACCTCTTTTGTTGTTGTTCTGGCTTGTTCGGTCGATCAGGCAGGCGCGGCGAAACGCAGCGGATGCACGCGTGACCGGGATTTAGAGCGAGGCGGGGCGGGGAAAATTTCGTCGAGCGGCATCGCCGCGCGGGGCAGCCCACGCGGCACTAGAAGCTAGAGCGTCTATGACGCCCTATAAGTCTGGTCGATGATGGCTGGCAGTCAGAGGCTGAGGCTGCGTTGGTATTCGGCGACGAAACTGTCGAAATCCAGCTCGTCCCCGGCTTCCATAGCCGCCTGTCGCTCCAGGGATTGCTGTGCGGCGGCTTCGAACTGCGCCAACTCGGCGGGGCTCGGTGCCCGGCTGCGGAAGTAGTCGGCATGCGCCTGGGTTTGGCGCATGGAGAACTGGCTGAAGCTTTCGCCGCTGCGGCGCAGCTCGTCGAGCACCCGCGCTGACGGCGTCAGGCTGCTGTCGGCGACCTTGGCCCGTTGCTCGGCCAGCGCCGTGGCGTGGCGCGCGTCGCCATGGCTGCGATCGAGGAGAGCGGCGACCTGGGCGATCTCATCAAGCAACTGCTCGGCCCAGTCGCTCAGCTGCACGTTCTCGCCGCAGCGTTGCAGTTCGAGTCCCGGCCGACGACCGTCCTTGACCACTTTGAGGAAATTCTCGGTGGCCACGCTGCATTCGCCGTCGGCCAGGCAGGGACTGTCGTTCAGGGCGCAGAACAGCAGGAAGGCATCGAGGAAATGCGCTTCGCTGGCATCGATGCCCAGCGGCAGGAATGGATTGATGTCCAGGCAGCGTACTTCGATGTACTGGATGCCGCGCGCGCGCAGCGCCTGCAACGGCCGTTCGCCAGTGGCGGTGACGCGTTTCGGGCGAATGTTCGAGTAGTACTCGTTTTCGATCTGCAGCACGTTGGTGTTGAGCTGCTGCCAGTTGCCGGCGGCATCCTTGATGCCCATCGTCTCGTAGGGAGCGTAGGGCGTGGAGACGGCGCGGAAGAGGCTTTCGGTATAGCTGTCCAGATTGTCATAGCAGGGCGTGAGGCCGGCCTGGGCGTTGTTCTGGTAGCCCAGGTCGCTCATGCGCAGGCTGGTGGCGTACGGCAGGTACAGGGTGTCGGCGCCGAGCGTTTCGAGCTGGTGCTGGCGGCCACGCAGGAAGCCGGCATCCAGCGCCGGCGAGGCGCCGAACAGGTACATCAGCAGCCAGCTGTAACGGCGGAAGTTGCGGATCACCGCGATGTAGCGCGTCGAACGGTAGTCCTGCGCCGAACTTGCGTCGCCGTCATCGGCCTGCAACACCGGCCACAGCGCCTCGGGCAGCGAGAAGTTGTAGTGGATGCCGGCGATGCACTGCATGGTCTTGCCGTAGCGCAGGGCCAGGCCCTGGCGGTAGACGTGCTTGAGCCGACCGATGTTGGAGCTGCCGTATTCGGCGATCGGAATGTCCGCCTCGCTCGGTAGCGGGCAGGGCATCGAAGGGCTCCAGAGGAATTCGTCGCCGAGCTTGGCATAGCTGAAGCGGTGGATCGCTTCGAGCTCGGCAAGCGTGTTCTGCGGGTCTTGGTCGGTACCGGTGATGAACTCCAGCAGCGCCTCCGAATAATCGGTGGTGATCTGCGGGTGAGTCAGCGCCGAGCCCAGTGCAGCGGGGTGCGGCGTCATCGCCAGCTGGCCGCGAGCGTCGACGCGCAGGCACTCGCGTTCGATCCCGTGCAGGCATTGGCTGAGCAGTGGCAGGTGGGTGGACTCGGCCAGCAATGCCAGGCGGTGGGAGAGAAGTGCGCTCAACTTGTGGATTCCTTCACGCGACAGTCGCCCCAATATGGGGATGGAAACGCCGCTTCACAAGAGGCGACGTTGCTTCGACCGCTGTCGACGCATGCCGACTCCTTGGGTGGCTAGAGACAGGCGAAGGTCGCCTGGGCCTTGGCGATCAGCTTGTCGCCCTGATGTACCTCGGCTTCCAGCACCTGGGTGCGCCGGCCGCCATGCACCACCCAGGCGCGGCAACGCAGCTCGCCGTCGCTCACCGGGCGGATGTAGTTGACCTTGCATTCGAGCGTGACGCTGTTCGGTGAGCCGTCGCCGAGGCTGTGGCTGGCCTGACCCATGGCGGTGTCGATCAGCGAGAACAACGCGCCACCGTGCAGCTTGCCGTGCAGGTTGCGCAGGCCATCGTGCATGCTCAGGCCGAGCACCGCCTCGCCGTTGCCGACCTGGTGAATCTCCAGGCCGAGCAGGCGGCCGAAGGCGCTGGAGCTGCCCACCGCCTCGACTTGAATGCTCATGCTTACTTCCTCAGCTGCTTGGCGTTGGCGAACAGCGCGGCCATGGCGGCGTTGGCCGGTGCCGGCTTGTCTTCCTTGGCATGGCGCTCGCTGCGCGGTGTGTTGCCCTGCGGCTTGCCGGCGCTGCCGCGCGCCTGGCCACCGCGTGGTCCGTCGGTCTTGGCACCGGGCGTATCGCTCATGCGCATCGACAGGCCGACGCGCTGACGCGGGATGTCCACTTCCATGACCTTGACCTTGACGATGTCACCGGCCTTGACCACCTCGTAGGGGTCCTTGACGAACTTCTCCGACAACGCGCTGATGTGCACCAGACCGTCCTGATGCACGCCGATGTCGACGAAGGCACCGAAGTTGGTCACGTTGGTCACCACGCCTTCGAGCACCATGCCCGGCTCGAGATCGCTGAGCTTCTCGACGCCTTCCTGGAACTCGGCGGTCTTGAATTCGGGGCGCGGGTCGCGGCCGGGTTTTTCCAATTCCTGAAGGATGTCGCTGACGGTCACCAGGCCGAAGCCTTCATCGGTGAACTGCTTGGGGTCTAGACGCTTGAGGAACGCCGAGTCGCCGATCAGCGAGCGGATATCGCGCCCGGTGTCCTGGGCGATGCGCTTGACCAGTGGATAGGTTTCCGGGTGCACCGCCGAGGCGTCCAGCGGGTTCTCGCCATTCATCACGCGGAGGAAGCCGGCGGCCTGCTCGAAGGTCTTCTCGCCCAGGCGCGGCACCTTCTTCAGCTCGCTGCGCGACTTGAACGCGCCGTTGGCATCGCGGAACTGCACGATGTTCTGCGCCAATGTCGAGTTGAGGCCGGAGATGCGCGCCAGCAGCGCGGCGGAAGCGGTATTCACATCGACGCCGACGGCGTTCACGCAATCCTCGACCACTGCATCCAGCGAGCGCGCCAGCTTGAGCTGGGACACGTCGTGCTGGTACTGGCCGACGCCGATGGATTTCGGGTCGATCTTCACCAGCTCGGCCAGCGGGTCCTGCAGGCGGCGGGCGATGGACACGGCGCCACGCAGGGATACGTCCAGATCGGGGAATTCCTTGGCGGCCAGTTCCGAGGCCGAGTACACCGAGGCGCCGGCTTCGCTGACCATGATCTTGGTGAGCTTGAGACCGGGCACTTTCTGGATCAGCTCGCCGGCCAGCTTGTCCGACTCGCGGCTGGCGGTGCCGTTGCCGATGGCGATCAGGTCGACGGCATGCTTGGCGCAGAGCTTGGCGAGGATCGCCAGGGTGCCGTCCCAGTCGTTGCGTGGCGCGTGCGGGTAGACCGTGGCGGTTTCCAGCAGCTTGCCGGTGGCGTCGACCACCGCGACCTTGCAGCCGGTGCGCAGGCCCGGATCGAGCGCCAGCGTCGCGCGCGGGCCGGCCGGGGCGGCCAACAGCAGGTCATGCAGGTTGCGGGCGAAGACGCCGATCGCATCATCCTCGGCCTTGTCGCGCAGCTCGCCGAGCAGATCGGTTTCCAGATGGGTGTAGAGCTTGACCTTCCAGGTCCAGCGCACCACTTCGCCCAGCCACTTGTCGGCGGCGCGGCCCCGGTTGGCGATGCCGAAGCGTTCGCCGATCATGCCTTCGCCGGGGTGCATGCTGCCCGGCGTCTCATCGCCGACCTTGAGGCTGACGCTGAGGATGCCTTCGTTACGGCCACGGAAGATCGCCAGCGCGCGGTGCGAAGGGGTGTTCTTCAGCACTTCGTCATGCTCGAAGTAGTCGCTGAACTTGGCGCCCTCGTTCTCCTTGCCCGGCACCACACGGGCGCTGAGGGTGGCGTTGTGCTTGAGGAAGTCGCGCAGCTTGGCCAGCAGGTCGGCGTCTTCGGCGAAGCGCTCCATGAGGATGTACTTGGCGCCTTCGAGCACGGCCTTCACATCGGCGAAGCCCTTCTCGGCGTCGATGAAGCGCTCGGCTTCCTGCTCTGGTGTGAGGTCCGGGTTGCCGAACAGCGCATCGGCCAGCTCACCGAGACCGGCTTCGAGGGCGATCTGGCCCTTGGTGCGGCGCTTCTGCTTATAAGGCAGGTAGAGGTCTTCGAGGCGGGTCTTGGTGTCGGCGAGGTCGATCTCGCGCTTGAGTTCGGGGGTCAGCTTGCCCTGTTCCTCGATGCTGGCGAGGATCGAGGCGCGGCGCTCGTCCAGCTCGCGCAGGTAGCGCAGACGTTCTTCCAGGTTGCGCAGCTGGGTATCGTCGAGGCTGCCGGTGACTTCCTTGCGGTAACGGGCGATGAAGGGAACGGTGGAGCCTTCGTCGAGCAGCGCCACGGCGGCGGCGACTTGTTGCGGGCGCACGCCCAGCTCGTTGGCGATACGGGAATTGATGCTGTCCATGTGATGTCCTGCGGGCGGAATGACGGCCGGCCGGCCAGAAAAGCGGGCAAGTATAACTGCGCCCGCTTCAACTGGGTCGGTCAGACGGCCGCTTCGTCAGCGGAAGTCCGCGTAGGGCGTCAAGGGTTCGACCGGCAGCGGCAGGTCACCGCGCCAGGGCATCAGGTTGTAGCGCAGGTAGAGCAGCGCGCGGCTGGGGGCGTAGTCCTCGCTTTGCAGCAGGCTGACGCCGCCGCCCAGGACGAAATGATCGGTTAGGCGCCGTTCGAACAATCCCTGCAGTCGATAGCTGATGCCGCGATTGGTCGAGCCTTCGCTTGCGCTATTGGCGATGTCTGGATCGAGCGCTTCCAGCTGGCGTCGGTGCGATCCAAGCGGATAGTCCGGGCCGCCATCGCTTTGCGATACGGACCAGCCGACGCTGCTTTCCAGCAGGACGGACCAATCTTCGTTACGCCAGGCATAGCTCACGGGCACGCTGATGGAGTTGTAGTTCTGCGGGCTCCAGTAACCGCCCTGACCGAGCGTGTAGCCGCTCAGGTCCTTGTCGTAACCGAAGTGGATGAACGTCAGGCCGGTACGCACGCGCTCGCTGGGGCTGTCGACCAGCTTGTAGTAGTAACCGGTCATTGCCGTGGTGCGACTGTTGCGCGCGACATTTTCGCCAAGCAGCCAGTGATAGCCCAGCGAGGCCCAGATGCCATGTGCGCCGCCCTGGTCCCAGCTCAAGCCAAGGCTGCTACCGTTCGCGGTCACCGCGCCCCACTGCTCGCCTGTCATGGGATCCCGGCTGCCGCCATAGGACAGCAGCGAGTTGCTCATCGGTCGGCGCGACGCACTCAGCGACAGGCCCAAAGGCCCGGCGTCGCCCCGGCCGGTGATGCCGCCGTAGAAGTTGTCGATCTCGAAACCCTGGCTCAGGCCCAGATCGGCTTCCCAGCGCTCGTCACGCCAACCGCCTGCCAGCACTGCGGCTTCGGCCTGCTGACGCTTGTCGGCGCATTTGCTGCCGTCGAACGCGCAAGCGCCAAAGGGAGCGTCGCGTTCGAGCGCGCCGGCATCCAGCGCCAGCCGCTCGGCGCGGGCAAAGCTGCGCCCATTTGCTGCCGGCCATTCCACGTGCAGCAGCGTGGTGTCGGTCAGCAGTTCGGAGATGCCCGGGGTGCCGTCGTCGTTGCGCCAGCCGTGGTCATGCAGCAGCGTAACGGTGACATCCTGCTGCCGGTGCAGGTTCGCCACATCGCTGCGCAGGCTGCGGATCAGCCAGTCGTCCGTTTCGTTCTCGCGGGTAGCCTGGGTCAGTTCGGCATTGCTAGCGCCTTCTGGCACCAGTTCAGCATCGGCCATGGCCTTGCGGTAGTAACTCATCGCACGGTCCGGATCGGTCCCGGCCAACAGGCGCGCGGTATCGCGGCGTAGCAGTGGGGCCGGCAGCTCGACCTGAGCCTCAAGGTGTTCGAGCATCTGCAGGGCCTTTGCCACTTCGCCGACGGCCGCCCAGCCATTGGCAAGGCGCCGAACGGCGTTCGGCTGATCGGTGCTGAACTGTGGCGGTGCGTCATGCAGGGCCTGGCTGGCTTCATTCACCTGGCCCGCGGCGAGCAGCAGTTCGATCTGGGCGAGCCGTGCTGCGGAGTTGTCCGGTTCGATGCGTAGCGCGCGTGCCAGATAGGACTGCGCCTCGCTTGGCTCGCCGCGCTCCACCGCCCAGTCGGCCAACAACAGGAGGTCGTCTACCGAATCTCCGAGGCTGCGCAGGCGCTGCTGCATCAGTTCGGTCGCCGCGGTTTCGCGCCCGGCCGCACGCAGCTTGGCTACGCGCGACATGAATTCGCGCCGCTCGACGCGTGTCGCAAGCACGCGGATGTCATCGCTCCAGTCGCTCGTCTTGACCTGCTGCAGGCTGGCCAGGGCCTGGGCATCGCGTTCGGCCGCAGCGAGGTAGAGCGCGTGCGCATAGCGTGTAGTCGGGTCAGCGGGCTTGCGTTCGAGCAAGGCGTCGAAGGTGCTGTCCGCCTCGTAGTAGGCGCCCTGCATACGTAGTGAGTTGGCCAGGCGGTAGGTCAGCCACGGGTCATTCGGATCGAGCTTGCGGGCCTGGCGTAGTGCCTCGATCGCCGCGGGCTGGTCGCCACGCTCCAGTGCCTGGTCGGCTTGCAGCTGATAGCGGGCCAGCAGCAAACCGTTGCGTAGTTCGTTGAATTCCTGGCGCTGGGGCGCTGCGAGGGTTTCGATGAAGTCCAGCGCGCGCTCCGCGGATTCTGCTCGATAGAGGCGCACCAGCCCGCGGATCGCTCCGCCGTTTGCCGGGTCACGCGCAAGCAGGCGCCGATAGGCGATTTCGGCTTCGTCGGTGCGACCTTCGGCTTCGGCGACCTGGGCCAGGCCGAGCGAGGCGAAGGGGCTGTCGGGTTGTTGCCTGAGCGCACGGGTATACAGCGCCGCCGCTTCGCGGGTCCGCTGCTTTTCCAGTGCCTGGTCAGCCTGCTCGAGGGTGAGCCAGTAGCGAGTCGAGCCGATCAGGTCGCTCCACTTGCTCAGGTTGTCGATGTCCGCCTCGTTGTCCTTGGCGCGCTGGAAGTACACCAGGGCTTCCTGGCGATGACCGGGGCGCATGAGGGCAAGGCCCAGGCCGCCAAGCAGTTCAGGATCCTTCGGGTAGCCACGCAACGCGAGGCGGAGTTTGGCTTCGGCGGCTTCGTCCTGCCCCTGATCGAGCAAGCGCAGACCGTCTTGACCGGCCCGCCAGAGCGGGTCGGCGAGCAGGCGCTGTTGCCGCTCCAGGTGTTGCCGGGCGTCACTGGCGAAGCGCCCGTTCGGATAGCGCTCCAGAAACGACTTCCATGCCTTGGGTCCGTTATCGTCGATCTGTCTGGTAGCCAGGTACTCGAACTCCCGCTGTGCCGCGGCGTCGGTCGCCACCGGGTTTCGGCCCAACTCGGCCAGCAATGCCAGCGCCGCCTTGTCCTGCCCATCGGCAAACAGCAGATTCGCCAGCAACTGGCGTAGCTGGGGGTTGCCCGGGTACTCGTCGTCCAGGCGGCGCAACGCATCGATCGCCGACGTGCGCTGCCCTGGCTGGGCGCTGCGCAGGCGCCAGTATTCGACGGCCAGCTCCAGTGTCGGTGGCTGGTCGCCATAGAGGGCTTTGAAGCCCTGCAGCGCGTCACCCGGCCGGCCAGCCAGGGCTGCCAGACGGGCCTGCTGCAGGCGCTGCTGGCCCGCTTCACTGCTCAGCTCTACGAGCATCCGCCCGGTGCGCTCGGCCTCGCTACCGGCAGCGGTCTGCTGCAGGTTCTGCTGCAGCGCCGCCAGCTGCTGCAGGTCTCGCTGGTGCAAGGCAAGCCGCATCTGCGCCAGCGTTGCCTGAGCATGGCTGGGCGCGACACGTTGCAGCCGTGTCAGGGCGTCACGAACCAGCTCGTCACGGTTGACGGCTTCGGCGGCATGTACCTGTGCCAGCAGCCACTGGGCCTGCTCGGCACGATCGGCCGGGATCTCGGCATGGCTCCAGATCGGCAGCAATGCCGCGAGCAGAAGAAGCGGGGGCTTGCGCATGGCGGATTACTCGGCATCGCTCAGGCGGCGCCCGGCAGCCCAGCGCAAGGCCCGCCACAGCACGATGGCGAACAGCACGACACTGGCTGCGGCCAGAAGCGCCAGCAGCACGGGGTGTGCGGAAAGGTGGAACCACAACAGCAGCCACCAGGGCAGCTTGCCCACGTAATAGGGTTCGCCCACGACATGGCTGCTGACGCCGCTGGTGCGAATCAGGGTAACGGCGCCAGCGAAGGCTTCCTGCTTGCCCGAATCGGTCAGCGCATCGCGCAACAGGCCGTAGTCCGTAGGCGTCGAGGCAAGCAGGGCGACGAGACTGCGCTGGGAGTTGAAGGGTGACTGCTGACCGACGACCGCCGCCAGAGGACCGTTGGCGCTCATGCCCAGCTTGCCGCCGGCGGACCGTTCGTCCGTGCCGGCAGCGCCGTGCTGCAACCAGCTGCGTGGCGATTCGAGCAGGAACGGCAGGGAGGCATCGTTGACCAGCTCATTGGGCAGAGGGCCCAGCAGCAACAGGTCGGCGTCGGCCTGCGCCGCAGACTTCCAGTTGTCGGTGATGCGCACGCGGAATGCCGGGTAGCCGGTATGAGAGCCGATCAGAGCAAGGGTATCGAGCAGGGTGCCGACCTGCGCCTCGTCGGGCTGGGCCGAGGTCAGCACCAAGGTCTCGGACAGATCAGCCATCCGGCTGAAGGGGAAGCCGCTGCGCGAGAAGGCCTTCAGGTCCGGCATGGCCATGTAGTGGTGATAGCCCGACAGATCGATCGTCGATTGCTCGTCGATGGCGGCCTGGATGTTGGTCGGCAGGTAGGTCTGGCAGCGATCGCGCTGGGCGTTGCCCAGTTTGCTGGCGAAGTTGAATTCGAAGCGCACCTTGTTGCGCATACCCATCTTCAGCGCAGGCACCAGCAGCTTTTCGCTTTCGGCTGTGGAGTCCGAGGCGAGAACGGTCAGGCGCAGGTTTTCCACGCTGTTGCGGCTGTCGCTGCCCTGCAGGGGGATGCTGCTGATGTACTGATCGTTGACGCTGATGTTCAGGCGGGACTCGTCCGTGGTCACCGGTGGTGTATAGCGATAGCGCGTCTGCAGCGGGATGCCCTGGTTGCGCCAGACGAACAGGTCCGGCGGCAGGTTGACATCCAGTGTGATGGGATAGGGCTGAAGGCCGCTTACCTGCAGTTGCTGCGGGTAGTCGATCAGCTCGGCGAGCTGTACGGCGCGGTCCGTGCGGATCCAGTTGGGGGCGTCGTAAGGCTTGCGTGCCGGCGGTTCGACCTGCTCCAGGCGAACCCGATTTCCGCGCAGCTGGCCGCGATCCAGTGCCAGCGCCGTCGCCGCGACCACCAGATCGTCGTCGTTACGGCCGGTAATCAGCAGCAGCTTGCTGTAGCGGTCCTGCGGATGGTCGATCAGCTCGACGGTCGGCCCTTCCGCTGCTGGATGCTCGGCGAGGAAAGACGGACGACGGTCGTTGGTGGCAAACACCAGCGCTGGTTGCGGACGCTCCTGCGTCGACGGCAGGGCATCGAACAACACCGGAAAGGTCGCGCTTCGCCAGGCGGCCAGGCTGCCGAAATAGGACGAGAGAATGCCTGCGGCCCGCTGCTCGCCAAGGGTCGGCGTGCCGGTGAAGACGACCGGCAGATTGAGCTGCTGGGTGTCGCGCTCGTCGAAGAAGGGCAGCGGGAACCAGGCCAGGTCGCCGGTGACGTCCAGCGCCTGCTCGTGCAGGCTGACCCGGCTCTGACGACCCAGGTTCAGCCACAGGCCGCTGTGCGCGGGGTCTTCGCAGACATCGCTGTAGTGGCCGACGAATTCGATCCGCACCCGGTTGAAATCGCCCAGCAGGTGCGGGTCCAGGGCCAGCTCTTGACGAACACGCTGGCCGACCTGCTCCTGGGTGATCGGCAGCGTGCCCATCAGCTCATCGTTCAGATACACGCGCAGGTGTGACAGCACCGGGATCAGCGCCGGCGATGGCGTGTAGTCCAGGTGCAGGGTGGCGGCGGTGGCTATCCGGTCATGACGCAGGCGGAACTCGACCTGCTCCGCGTTGCGTATGCCAAGCAGCAACTGGTCGCGGGTACGGCCCAGGTCGCTGAAGCTGCGACTGGAGTTCCAGCTCGGCGGCGTGCTGTCGGCGTCGAGGCTCGGCTCAGCGAAGGCGGCAGCGCTGAATGCCCACAGCAGGGCGGTGAGCAGCGTCCGGGAATAGGTTCGGGTGATCATGACGGGGTTACCAGGGATTTAGAGGCTGGAGTACGAGGGCAGTAGCTCAGTAGCCAGGCGGCTAACCGAAGAAACGGGCGAAGGGGTCTGCTCAGGACGCTCGGCAGTTGTTCGTAGAGGCGGTGGTAGCCGCGTCCGCCGATACGCAGCACTTCAATGAAGCTGTGCAGCGGCCGGTCCGTCTCGAAATCCTGGTGGCGGTTCAGCCAGACGTCGGCCCGGGCGAAGGTGCACTGGACCAGGTCGATCTGCTGGGCGAGGTCGAGATTGTCGAGGCGGATGCCCAGGCGCTCGCCGATCTGCCGGGAGGCTCGACCAGGAAACATGAACGAGCGATCCCCGCGCTGAAGGATCAGGGAGACCGGCTGATCCATGTCCACCTTGAGCCCCGCCGGGATCTGCAGGCCCGCACCGCCTTCGGCGAAGTCCAGCAGCGTGCAGGGGTAGGCGTGACCGTTGGCGAGCTTCAGCGAGGCCGGCAGCTGGGCCATGACACGGTGGGCGCGACGTATCTGCCGGACTTCAGATGCGACCGCCACCGCTGCGCCGATGATGAGCAGGTTGTAGATGACCCAGGCGGAGCTGACCAGAACCGTGCCGATTTCGCTGGCCGGGCCGGTGAACAGGCGCCAGACGGCGAATCCGAGACCGGCCACGTTCAAGGCCGCCAGGACCAGGTAGGGGCGCGCGATGCGCCAGTCGAACTGATCGTGATCGATCAGCCCGCCCTTGGCCGTGACGTTGAACTTGCCCTTGCCCGGGTTGAACAGCGCCACCGTGGTGGGCCGCGCGATGTACCAGGCCAGTACCGTCTCGTACACCTCGCCCCAGAACGAATGCCGGTACTCGCCCTGCATTCTGGCACTGGTCAGGCTGGCATGAATCATGTGCGGCAGCACGTAGAGCACGATCATCAGCGCCGGCGCGTAGATGATGTAGGCGTGCAGCAGGAGAAACGCGAGCGGTGCCGTCAGGTAGATCAACCTGGGCAGGCCCGCGAGAAAATGCAGCATCGCATTGGCGTAGCAGAGGCGCTGGAAGATCGTCAGGCCTGGACCGAGCAGCGGGTTGTCGGTGCGGAAAATCTGCGCCATGCCGCGCGCCCAGCGTATCCGCTGGCCGATATGCGCCGACAGGCTTTCGGTGGCCAGCCCCGCCGCCTGTGGCGTGCCCAGATAGGCTGAGTTCCATCCGGCACGATGCAGGCGCAGCGCCGTGTGGGCATCTTCGGTGACGGTTTCCACCGCGAACCCGCCGATGCTTTCCACTGCGTCGCGGCGCAGCACGGCGCAGGATCCGCAGAAGAACGACGCGTTCCACATGTCGTTGCCGTTCTGCACTAGGCCGTAGAACAGCTCGCCTTCGTTGGGCTTGCGACGGAATGAGCCCAGGTTGCGTTCGAACGGATCGGGTGAGAAGAAGTGGTGCGGCGTCTGTACCAGCGCCAGCTTCGGATCGCGCAGGAACCATCCGGTGGTGACCTGGAGAAAGGAGCGCACGGGTATGTGGTCGCAATCGAAGATGGCGATCAGCTCGCTGTGGGTCACGGTCAGCGCATGGTTGAGGTTGCCTGCCTTGGCGTGCTTGTTGTCCGGGCGGACGATGTAGCCCACGCCGACTTCCTCGGCGAACTGCTTGAAACTGTCCCGGCGGCCGTCATCGCAGATGTAAACGTTCAGCTTGTCGCGTGGCCAGTCCAGGCCCAGTGCCGCGAGCACCGTGGTGCGCACGACCGAGAGATCTTCGTTGTAGGTCGGGATGAAAAGGTCGACCGACTGCCAGCTGCCGCTGTCTTCCGGCAGCGGGGCGGGTTTGCGATCCAGCGGCCAGCAGGTCTGCACGTAGCCGAGGATCAGGACGATCCAGGAGTAGGTCTCCGCCACGAGCAGGGTGATGCCGCACGCCAGGTCGAAATAGGAATCCCAATGCAGCGTGGCGGTGTAACGCCACCACAGGTAGCGGCAGGAAATGATGGCTGACAGCACGATCAGCATCAGCACCGCGAAGCGCCCGGGGACGCGCCGGACCAGCAGGGCCAGGCCCCAGAGCAGGAGCACGAAGGTGACCTGCGCGGTATAGCCGAACGGTTCGGTGATACAGAGAATGCCAAGTAGTATGGCCAGTGCGCCGATGGCGATGTTGAACGCATAGCGGACGGGTTTCGATAGGCTGGAAAGCCAGCGCTCGGCCCGTCCGACGCGCGCTTCGGCATTGCGCAAGCCAGGCAGGTCGAACGTCCGCCTGTGCCGCAGGCGCGGCGGCCTGGGCAGCTGCTGCGCGACGCTGCGCAGTCGCTGCCAGGTCGAGCGGAGTCGATCGCCCAGCGAGCGCGCCGGCGCGGACCGGGGCGCGCGGGCGACGAGCAGCCAGATGCTCTGGATGACGATCCGCAGTGGGTCGCCGGCGGTGGGCCGCTTGCCCGCGACGTGCGGATACAGCCTGCTGCGCTCGGCCATGACCCACTGCCAGCCAGGGGCATCCAGGCGCAGCAGCAACCAGGCTGCCATGTAGGCGATCAGCCAGCTCAGCGCGGCAATCGGGCTGGCACCGCGCCGATAGCGGATGTACTGGTAGTAGGTCAGCGGGTTGGGCATATCAGCACTTCGCTCGCTGGGCCAGACACCATAGCGCCAGGCTGCGCAGGTCGCTGGCGGCGAGGCTTTTCGGTGCGTAATGACCTATCGGCAGCTTGTGCGCCAGGGCTTCCGGCAGCGCTTCGTCTTCGTGGATCAGGTGCGGTTGCCGGTTGCTCTTGGGCTGGCTGCGCCAGAGCAGCAGCAGATCGCGCTGCAGCTGGCTGGCCGGATTGAAGCGGTTGATCAGCAGGAGATCCGCATCCGGGCGTGGGCGCTGTTGCAGCAGCACGTGGCACCCGGGGTCGGGTGTAGCCAGATCGATCAGCACGTCGGCCCGATTCGCTTCCGACACAACTGCGCGATGGCCCGGCAGCCGCTGCGGCAGGTCGAACAGCACCCAGTCGTAGTTGTGTGCCACCAAGCCACAACGCTGCGCCCAGCAGGTCGAATCCACGCAGAGCTGGCCTTCAATCCGGGAAATCTCCGCCCCGCCAAGCTCGCCGTACGGCAACAGGTGCAGGTCCGGAAGCAGTTCCAGGGCGGTCTCGTGCCAGGGCGCTGCCTTCAATTGCGCGCGTGCCCAGCCGGCGGCGTGCGCAACGTCGACATTGAAATGCAGGCGCAGCATGTTGTCCGGGCTGAGATCGACCAGCAGTACCCGCTCGCCCTGTTCATGCAGGGCGATGCCGAGGCCGGCCAGCAGCGAGGTGGCGCCGATTCCGCCGCGCACGCCGCGCAGCACGAGCTGCTTCATGCCGGACGCCTGCTGGCCACGGCCACACTGGCGTTCTCGAGCGAGACGCTGTCGAGCGCGCTGTTCAGGTGCGCAACGACGGAAAGCTCGCTCAGCAGCGGCCAGCGCTGAACGGCCTTGTCCAGTGCCAGCGACGCGGAGATGTCCTGATAGTCGAGCTTCGGCATGCCCAGGTGGCGTTTCAGGTTGTCGACATCGTCTTGTTGCGACGGCAGGACCAGCGATTCCATAAGCGAGCTACTCGAACCGGTTTGGATAAGGAAGCCAGATGGTCTGGCCGCTGAGACGTACGTACGGTTTTCCTGCGCGCTCGATCACCTGTGCGCCGGCCGTTTCGGAGACCAGCTCGGTCTGCGGCAGGTCAGCTACCAGCGCGTCCAGGTCTGGGGTGCTGCCCTGCTGACGGGCGGCGTAGAGCCGGGAAACCAGCTCGGAAAGCGCGAGGAAGCTCGTTGGCTGCTGGATGTGCAGGGGCTGCGTGCCGTGGGGGGCGTCCATCCCGATCAGTTTCAGGCCGACGGGCACCTGGGTGATCGATGGCCGGGGGATCTCGCGCATGCCGGCGATCTGCATGCGGTCACCATGCAACGCCGCTCCGTGTTCGGGTACCAGCAGCAAGGCGACCGGCCGACCGCTGCGCTCCAGCTCGTCGATGAAACGGTTGAGGTCATCCAGCAGGCGCTGTGCGCGGGGCCGGTACGCCGCCGATTGGGCATTGCCATCCGCTCCGACGATGCGGTTCCCGTCGTGCAGGCTGATGCTGTTGTAGAAGAGGCTGACCTGGGGTTCCGGCAATGCCTGACGGCGCTGCCACCAGCCGTTGAGCACGTCGAAATCCCCGGCGATCGGCGAGCCGTCGAAGCCTGCCAGCGCACGCGCGAATTTCTGGCTTGCCAGCACCGGCTGGGGCATGCCCTGGGCTTCGATTTCACCGGCGAAGCCGTCGAACTTGCCGTTGTGGTTCATCAGGGTTTCGGCGTGGAAACCCAGGTTGGCCAGGTTCTGGAACAGCAGGCATTGTTCCGGCGCGGGTTCGTACAGGGCCTGGTGTCGGGGCTGACCGCAGCTGGCGCGCAGCAGCCGGATAGCTGCCGGCCCGCTGTAGGAGGTGGCGGAGTTGAAGCGGTCGAAGATGACGTCCATGCGTTTGAGCAGAGCGTTGTCGCGCAACTCGACCGCGTCCAGGTCGTCCCAGGCCAACGAGCAGACATTGATGAACAGCACGTCGAACGCCGCGGTTTGCTCGCTGCGCAGGGGGAACTGCGTCTGCCGCGTGGCCTCGGTGCGGAAAAAATTCTCCAGCCAGGTATCCAGCGCCACGTTGTCCTGAACCGGCGGCGCGTCGTTGCCTTGTGCGGACGCCACGGCGGGGGCGGCGTCTGCGCGCGGTGGTGATGCTAGCAGCGGAATGCTGCCCAGGTTCAGCCAGATCAGGCCGGCCAGGCAGATCGTGGACAGGCGAATCCAGTTCGCCATGTAGCTGTAGCCAATCACCAGCAAGGCGCAAAGGCCGAGCACGGTCCAGTCGACGAAGCGTCCGGCTAGCTCCACGAGATAGGCGGGGGAAAAATCCAGCACCCCCGGTTGCGCCAGCAACCGGTCGAACGGGGGGAGCCAGGTGTCGTGGTACAGCAGCGCGATACCCACGGGAATCGCGATCAGCTGCCGCACGACGCGCCACGGGGAGCCCGGAACGGGCGCGACCAGAAACGCCGCGAACACCAGATTCGGCAGTGCCTGGAAATTCAGCAGGCCAAGGCCCAGCAACAGGAACTTCAGCAGGAAATACAGATTCCACACACCCAGGCCCGGCCAGCGGGTAACCGGGGGCGCGGGTACGATCAGCCGCTCCGGCGCATTCATGGCAAGTCTCCCGATCCAGTGGAACGACGGCGTATCGCTGCCCTTTTCAGGTAGCGGGGCGGAAGCATTCGATCGAATGCACGCAGCGCCGTGGGGCCGTACCGGGTCAGCAACCAGCCGATACCGATGCCGATCGCCAGGAACAGACTGGCGACCTCGAGGAGCTGCTCGAGCGTCATGGATGCGTCACCAGCGAAAGGGTCAGGGGGCGTGGTTGAAGCTGTCGACCCGGCGCCGGTTCGTTGACAAGCGTCTCGTTGCCGGGCAATGACAAGCTTTCGCCATGGAAACCGGGGCTGGACAGAGGCTCGAGATCTGCCAGCTGTTCGAGGCCAAGGAACAGCTCCTGCCAGGTGACGCCAAAGATGTTGTCCAGCGCCGCCTCGAGCGACTCAGCGCGGCAGGCGAAAAGAAAAAGATACAGCGCTTTGTCGACGATGCAGGCGATGTCGCCGTTACGCCGCAGATGAGCCTGGCCAAGCACCTGCTCCAGGCTCAGGCCGGGTACGGGTTGCAGCCGAACCAGCTGATGGATGATCTCGCCCGTTGCGCTGCCGAGCCACATTTCCCGGGCGGCTTCGGCGAAGCTGCGAGGGCTCAGCTGGCCACGCAGGGGTAGCGGTTTTAGCTTGTCGAGGCTGGCGTCAATGTCGCTGAGCTGGCGCTGCCAGATATGCCCCTGAGCGCTCTCGATCATCGTCAGGAAGCGCGGCAAAGAAGTACCGAAAGGAACGACCAGCGACGCGCCGCCAGCCAGCAGCAGCTGTTCGTCCCGATAGCGCAGGCAGGGCGCCGTTTCCCGGATGACCAGCTTCAGTTGGTTGCCGCAGGTACGACGCAACCGATTGAGCTGATGGGCCAGCTCGTCGACCTGCTCGTTATCGGTGATCGCGAAGATGATGCTCGCTGCCCTGGCGGTTTCGGCATGCGCCAGTAGGGCCGCTCTGCTCTCGAACAGGCGCCACTGCGTGGATAGGTTGTGCACCCCTTCCAGCACGCTGCGTTCCGCATAGAAACGTCCCTGATCGGGGTGCTCGAGCACCTCGCCGAGCTCTCCGCCCGATAACTGGAACCCGTCCGTCTGGTGGCGGAGGGCGAATTGGCGGGCACTGGTCATCCCGCGCTCGCTTTGCCAGTGATGCATATACAGACGGGTCCCGGACGGCGTCTGAGTAAGCGAGGCGAAACCGGCCAGGCAATGGCTGAGTCGGAGCAAGCGCTCGCTCAGGGCGTCGCTGACACCGTCGCTGACGATCAGCAGTGTCGCGCGACGCTCGAGCAGCCAGGCGCCGATCTGCGTCAGCCAGCTTGAGAGGCGCGGCCCTGCAAGGCGCTCCCAGGCCTGGATGGGAAGGTTGAGCAGGATGTACCGGGCGCGCATGTTGCCCGAGCGATCCAGTTCGGAATCCAGGCGCTGCAGCGTCGCTTCGAAGTGGCCCGGCGTCAGGGTCAGAACCAACAGTTCGCCAGGGCCCGCGTCAGCCGGCAGATCGGCCAGGACGTGTTGCTGACGGCCAGCATCCGCTATCATCGCGGCCCGCTTGCTGGCTTCCATGTTCCCGATGGCTTGCCGGGTCAGCAGTGCCGCATCGCTCGCTTTTTCCGCCATGATCCAATGCAGGCGTCCTTCATTGAGCGCGAAAATCGGCCATTCGATACCGTCCAGTCCGAGCGGGGTCGGGAGCTGCCGGTTTGGGCGAAAGAGAAGCAAGAGTCACCTACGGTGGTTTCGGGCGCGACCTGTAGCGTCCTGAACAGTGTTTCGGCTAGGCGCTTGCACGCTTTAAACCGCCACACGACTGTTCGTCGGAAACCGAATCGTCCTTGATTGATATCAATATGATATCAAGAATGTCCAGCATTCGACAGTGGGTGTCGATGACCGGTCATGAGCCGGATGGGCAGTTCCTAACGAGCGGGTGAGAGATGAAAGTCGAAGCGACCAACGAGGCGTCTGCCTTCAAGAGCAAGCCAGGTTTCGGACGCATCGCCAAGGCGGTCGGCTATTCCTTTGCCGGCCTCGCCGCGGCCTGGCGGCATGAAGCGGCCTTTCGTCAGCTGGCTCTGCTTGCCTGCGTGCTCATACCCGTCGCCTTCATGGCTGGCAGCACGCCTGTGGAGCGCGCCCTGCTGGTCCTGCCGGTGCTGATGTCGCTCGCCATCGAGCTGGTCAATTCTGCCATTGAGGCGGTGGTCGATCGGGTGTCGCTGGAAATCCATCCCCTGTCCAAACGCGCGAAGGATCTGGGCAGTGCGGCTCAGCTTGTCGGACTGGTTTCCATTGCCGTCGTCTGGCTTGCCGTGCTGCTCTGAAGCCTGCGAGGCGCCCGGAGCGAGACGGTTGCGAGAAAAATCTGCTAACAATGGCTCGCAGTAGGGCCGATCCACACTGCGCAATAATGCGCCGTCGACCATCCGGGAGTTCCCATGAGCAGCACTGCGCAAGCCAACGAAGGCGAAAAGATCCTCATCGTCGATGACGATGCCCGTCTGCGGCGTCTGCTCGAGCGTTTTCTCGATGAGCAGGGTTACCGCGTCCGTACCGTGGAAAACACCGAGCAGATGGACCGCCTGCTCAGCCGCGAGCTGTTCCAGTTGGTGGTGCTCGATCTGATGATGCCGGGCGAGGACGGTTTGTCCGCCTGCCGTCGGTTGCGCGAGGGCAACAATCAGATCCCGATCATCATGCTCACCGCCAAGGGCGACGAAGCCAGCCGTATTCAGGGGCTGGAGCAGGGCGCCGATGATTACCTGGCCAAGCCGTTCAACCCTCGCGAGCTGCTGGCGCGCATCCGTGCGGTGCTGCGTCGGCAGGCGCCGCAGGTGCCCGGCGCGCCGGCCAGCGAAGACGAGACCGTCACCTTCGGCGAGTACGAGCTGTCGCTGGCCACCCGCGAACTGAAGAAGGGCAACGAGGTGCACATGCTCACCACCGGCGAGTTCGCCGTGCTCAAGGCGCTGGTGCAGCACGCCCGTGAGCCGCTGACCCGGGACAAGCTGATGAATCTTGCCCGTGGCCGCGAGTGGGATGCGCTGGAGCGTTCTATCGACGTGCAGATTTCCCGCCTGCGCCGGCTGATCGAGCCGGACCCGTCCAAGCCGCGCTACATCCAGACCGTCTGGGGTGTCGGCTACGTGTTCGTGCCGGACGGCAACAAGTGAGTCGACCACGGCATGTCGCAGGCTCCGGGCGCGTTCGGCGCCTTGCCCGCAGCCTGAGGCGTGCCGCGGCTTTTTCATGAAGACTCCGCTCTGGTTCCCACAAAGCTTCTTCGCCCGCACCCTGTGGATGGTGCTGATCGTGGTGCTGTTCTCCAAGGTCCTGACGCTGGTCTATCTGATGACCAACGAGGACGTGCTGGTGGACCGCCAGTACAGCCACGGCGCGGCGCTGACGCTGCGCGCCTACTGGGCCGCCGATCTCGAGGACCGCGATCGCATCGGCCGCGCCGCCGGCCTGCTGCCGGTGGCCGAGCAGAACGTGCCGCGCAGCGAATATCACTGGCCCTACACCGAAATCTTCCAGCGGCAGATGCGCGACGAGCTGGGCGACGACACCGAGGTGCGCGTGCGTATCCAGCCATCCACGGCGATCTGGGTGCGCGCGCCAAACCTCGGCCCGGACTGGGTGCAGGTGCCGCTCTATGCCTATCCGCTGCGCGGCCAGCGCATCTGGAGCGTGCTCGGCTGGTTCCTCGGTATCGGCCTGCTGTCCACCGGCGCGGCCTGGATCTTCGTCAGCCAGCTCAACCTGCCGCTCAAGCGGCTGGTCTTCGCTGCACGGCAGATCGGCAAGGGCCGACGGGTGCGGCTGCCGATCAGTGACACGCCGAGCGAGATGACCGAGGTCTATCGCGCCTTCAACCAGATGGCCGAGGACGTCGAGCAGGCCGGCCGCGAGCGCGAGCTGATGCTCGCCGGCGTGTCCCACGACCTGCGCACGCCGCTGACGCGCTTGCGCCTGTCGCTGGAGCTGATGAGCAGCGACGACGAGCTGACCGAGGACATGATCCGCGATGTCGAGGATATGAACGCCATCCTCGACCAGTTCCTCGCCTTCGTGCGCGACGGCAGCGACGAGCCGGTGGAAACCACCGACCTCGGCGAGCTGATCCGCGAAGTGGTGGCACCCTACAATCAGCAGCAGGAAACCGTGCGGCTGTGCGTCGAGCCGATGCCGCCGTTCGCCCTGCGCCGGGTGTCGATCAAGCGTCTGCTGGTCAATCTGATCGAGAACGCCCTGCGCTACGCCGGTGGTGGGGTGGAGGTGGCAGCCTATGTCTCTGGCGACCAGCACGCGCCGTACGTGGTGCTCAGCGTGCTGGACCGCGGCCCGGGGGTCGATCCGGCCGAGCTGGAAGGCATCTTCAATCCTTTCATTCGCGGCGATCGTGCCCGTGGCGGGCAGGGCGCCGGGCTGGGGTTGGCGATCGTCAAGCGCATCGCCTCGCAGCACGGCGGCATCGTCGAACTGCGCAACCGCGAGGGCGGCGGTCTGGAGGCCCGGGTCAGCCTGCCGCTGGGCTTGCTGTTGCCGCGCGATGCGGTGCAGGGCAAGCCGGCGGAATAGCCGGCTCTCAGGGCTGCTCGATCAGCCCTTGCCCTTGGTGCGGGTCAGGTGCGGGCCGCCGTTCTTTTCCAGGTACTGGATGATCAGCCCGGCGACGTCCTTGCCGGTGGTTTCCTCGATGCCGGCCAGGCCCGGCGAGGAGTTCACTTCCATCACCAGCGGGCCGTGGTTGGAACGCAGGATGTCGACGCCGGCGACGTTCAGGCCCATCACCTTGGCCGCGCGGATGGCGGTCATGCGTTCTTCCGGGGTGATCTTGATCAGGCTGGCGGAGCCCCCGCGGTGCAGGTTGGAGCGGAATTCGCCGGGCTTGGCCTGGCGTTTCATCGCGGCGATGACCTTGTCGCCGACCACGAAGCAGCGGATATCGGCGCCGCCGGCTTCCTTGATGTACTCCTGCACCATGATGTCCTGCTTCAGGCCCATGAACGCTTCGATCACCGACTCGGCGGCTTTCTCGGTTTCGCAGAGCACCACGCCGATGCCCTGGGTGCCTTCGAGCACCTTGATCACCAGCGGCGCGCCATTGACCATGCGGATCAGGTCGGGGATGTCATCCGGCGAGTGGGCGAAGCCGGTCACCGGCAGACCGACGCCACGTCGCGATAGCAATTGCAGCGCGCGCAGCTTGTCGCGCGAGCGAGCGATGGCGACCGATTCGTTGAGCGGGAACACACCCTGCATCTCGAACTGGCGCAGTACGGCGCAGCCATAGAAGGTCACCGAGGCGCCGATGCGCGGGATCACCGCGTCGAAGCCCTCCAGCGGCTTGCCGCGGTAGTGGATCTGCGGCTTGTGGCTGGCAATGTTCATGTACGCGCGCAGCGTATCGATCACCACCACCTCATGGCCCCGTTGCTGACCGGCTTCGACCAGGCGTCGGGTGGAATACAGGCGCGGATTGCGCGACAGCACGGCGATTTTCATTGGGCACCGGAGGAAGTGAGGATCTGGGGTTTGTCCTGGATATAGGTTCGCGACGGATCGATCAGCCATTGCCCGTCGATCAGTGCCTTCGAGCCGAGCAGCAGCCGGTAGCGCATGGTCTTGCGGCAGGTGAGGGTGAACTCCACCGGCCACACGTGGCTGCCGAGCGCCAGCAAAGTGCGCACCACGTAGCGTGTCTGCACCTGGCCGTTGGAACTCTTGATCAGCTTGCGGGTGACCAGCGGCGCCTCGCAGCGATGACGGCGCTGCACCAGCGTGCCCAGATGCGCGGTGAAGCGAACCCAGCGCTGCCCGTCGCGTTCGAATTCGCTGATCTCGGTAGCATGCAGTGCCGAGGTACTGGCGCCGGTATCGACCTTCGCGCGCAGGCCCACCACACCGAGATCCGGCAGGGCGATCCACTCACGCAGACCGATCACGGTATGGGGGTCGAGTCTCTTCAATGGGAGCGTCCGAAGATTTTGCCGGCATTCTAGTCGGCGCGCATGACATCTGCATCCGTCTGTAACACCCTAGAACGACGTGTAGGAGATAGAGCTGGACGATGGCTGAAAAAGACGACGACAAGGTGCGCCTGGACAAGTGGTTGTGGGCCGCGCGCTTCTTCAAGACCCGCGCCTTGGCCAAGGCTGCCATCGAGGGTGGCAAGGTGCACTGTCGCGGCGAGCGCTGCAAGCCCAGCAAGGAGCCCAAGCTAGGCGACGAGCTGGTGATTCGCATCGGTTTTGACGAGCGCACGGTGGTCATTCGTGCGCTGTCCGCTGTTCGCCGCGGCGCGCCCGAGGCGCAGACGCTCTATGAGGAAACGCCACAAAGCCTGGCGGCGCGCGAGAACGCGGCGGCCCAGCGCAAGGCAGGTGCGCTGGGCATGCAGACGGATGGCCGGCCGAGCAAGAAGCAGCGCCGGCAGATCCAGCTGCTGCGCGACTTCAAACCTGGCTAGTCACGCAGCACAGCCATCCGTCGTAGCAGCGGTAGTTTGCCGGCAAGCTGCATCGGCGGACGGACGATCCATTGCAGCAGTGCCGCGATGTGCGCGGCGACCGGCGTGCAGTAACCCCAGCCGAGTGCCAGCGCGGCGATCAGCAGGCCGCCGACGAAGTCATCGCTGAACCAGTGCGCGCCGGCGACCAGGCGCGGCAGCATGAACAGCAGCGTGACGCCTAGTATCACGGCCAGCCGGCTGCCACGGGCGAACAGCGCCATGAACAGCCCCCAGATCAGCAACACCGAGGCGTGGTCGCCAGGGAAGCTGCGGCTGGAGCGATCCTTGAGCTCGAACACTCGCTCGAGCAGCGGGAAGTGATCGCTCAGGTGGTAGGCGCCAGGGATCTCGAGCGAAGGGCTGGCGTGCTGCCAGCCGAAGTGGCTGGCCAGTTTGGTCACCAGCACACGGATGACCAGCAGTACCAGCAACAAGCCGATAAAGGTGAACAGCGCCGGGCGCAGTTGGTGTTGGGCAAACAGCCAATCGCGGCGAATCAGCAAGGTCAACAGCAGCGCACCGACGAGAATGTCGAACACGCGAATACTGCTCAGCGCCCACAGCCAGTCCCACCATCCGACGGCCCCCAGCGAGCCGTTGAGCAGCCGAAACACTGCGTGGTCGACTGCATCCCATAGCGCCCGAGTGGTCGGCCATAGCCAGCTGAGCAACAGCAGCCCGGCAAATAGCTGCGAGACCAGCAATGGCAGCGGCCGCCAGCGGGCCTGCGGGGTATTCATGGACATGGCTAATTTCCACCGCGGATTTCGATGGCGCGCGATGGTAGTGCGCGTCATTGCGCCTGTCCTGGCCATCTGCCAGCCGTTCAGCCGCGGTTCAGCTTCGCCGTGTTCGGGGCAGCCACCCGGCGGCCGCCCTTGGTCCGCGCTGGCTTTGCGCCTAAAATCGCCGCTTCCTCCGCCGTTTCCTGCGAGCCCCGGCATGTCCGACCAGACCCAGCGTTTTCTCTTCGATGATTCCGATGTTCGCGGCGAGATCGCCACGCTAGACCACAGCTTCCAGCATGTCCTGGCCAAGCACAGCTACCCGGAACCCGTCGCCCAGCTGCTCGGCGAATTGCTGGCTGCCGCTGCGTTGCTGGTCGGCACGCTCAAATTCGACGGGCTGCTGATTCTCCAGGCCCGCTCCAGCGGTGCCGTGCCGCTGCTGATGGTCGAGTGTTCCAGCGCCCGTGATGTGCGCGGCATCGCCCGCTACCATGCCGAGCAGATCCAGGCGGGCGCTACCCTGGGCGAGCTGATGCCCGAAGGCATGCTGGCGATCACCGTCGACCCCGCCAATGGTCAGCGCTATCAAGGCATCGTCGATCTGGATGGCATCAATCTGGCTGAGTGCCTGACCAACTACTTCGCCACTTCCGAACAACTGCCGACGCGCTTCTGGCTGAACGCCGACAGCCGTCGCGCCTGTGGCTTGCTGTTGCAGCAGCTGCCGGCCGACCGCATCAAGGATGCCGAGGAGCGCGACGCCAGCTGGCAGCACCTGCGTACCCTGGCTGATACCCTTACCGCAGAAGAGTTGCTCGGGCTAGATGGCGAGACGGTGTTGCACCGTCTGTATCACGAAGAGCAGCTGCGTCTGTTCGATGCACTGCCGATCCGTTTCCGCTGCAGCTGTTCGCGCGAGCGTTCGGCTCGTGCATTGATCAGCCTGGGTGAGGAAGATGCGCAGCAGCTCGTCACCGAGCAGGGCGGGGCGGTGACTATCGATTGCCAGTTCTGCAACGAGAAATATACCTACGACGCCGCCGATGTGGCTCAGCTGTTCGCCGGCGGTGGCAGCGACAGCCCATCGGATACTCGTCACTGACTTCATCGGCTGCGCGGCAGTCGGCCGTTCGATACGGTGGGTAGCGAGGCGAGGATGGATCAGTAGCCAGGCAATGAACTATTTGGCCATCACGGCCTCATACCCAGCGCGGCGCATTATCTGGCATAATCGCGCGCACTTTTTTCGATGTAGTTCGCTCTTTGGCGGGCTACAACAGCATGGAGGAATCGGCCCAGGGCCGACGGGAACACTCATGACGCAAGCCACCAACGCCGTGTACACCGACATCAGCACCGCTCAACTGATTGAAGAAGCCGTCAAGCGCGGAGAGGGCGAACTGTCCGCCAATGGCTCTCTGGTGGTGAAGACCGGGCACCGCACGGGTCGTTCTCCGGCTGACCGCTTTATCGTCGAAGAGCCCAGCACCCAGCACAAGATCGCCTGGGGCCCGATCAACCGTCCGTTCCCGGCTGGCAACTTCGAAGCGCTGTGGAATCGCGTCGAAGCCTACGTCGCCGAGCGTGACAGCTTCGTTTCCCATGTCCATGTCGGCGCCGATCCCGAGCACTACCTGCCGGTCAAGATGACCACCGAGACCGCCTGGCACAACCTGTTCGGCCGTTGCCTGTTCATCACCCCCGAGCAGTTCAATCAGGCCAGCCTGAGCGAGTGGCGCATTCTCAACGCACCGTTCTTCCAGTGCGTTCCCGAGCGTGACGGCACCAATTCCGATGGCTGCGTGATCATCAACTTCGCCGAGAAGAAAGTGCTGATCGCCGGCATGCAGTACGCCGGTGAAATGAAGAAAGCCATGTTCTCCGTGCAGAACTTCCTGCTGCCGGACGTCGACGTGCTGCCGATGCACTGCGCGGCCAACATCGGCGAAGACGGCGACACCACACTGTTCTTCGGCCTGTCCGGCACCGGCAAGACCACCCTGTCGGCGGACGAAAGCCGCTACCTGATCGGTGACGACGAGCATGGCTGGGGCGTTGGCCGCGTGTTCAACATCGAGGGCGGTTGCTACGCCAAGTGCATCGATCTGTCCGAGAAGAACGAGCCGGTAATCTGGAAGGCCATCAAGTTCGGCGCCGTGCTGGAGAACGTGGTGCTCGACGAGCGTACCCGTCTGCCTGACTACGCCGATGCCAGCCTGACCCAGAACAGCCGCGCCGCCTACCCGCTGCAGCACGTCGAGAAGCGCTCCGAGAAGAACCTCGGCGGTGAGCCGAATGCGGTCATCTTCCTGACCTGCGACCTGACCGGCGTACTGCCGCCGGTGTCGATCCTGAACAACGAGCAGGCTGCCTACCACTTCCTCTCCGGCTACACCGCGCTGGTCGGCTCCACCGAGATGGGTTCGGGCAGCGGTATCAAGTCGACCTTCTCCACCTGCTTCGGCGCGCCGTTCTTCCCGCGTCCGGCTGGCGAGTATGCCGAGCTGCTGATCAAGCGTATCAACGGCTTCGGCTCCAAGGTCTACCTGGTCAACACCGGCTGGACCGGCGGTGGCTACGGCGTTGGCAAGCGCTTCAACATTCCGACCACCCGTGCGGTGATCGCTGCGATCCAGAGCGGTGCGCTGATCGGTGCCGAGACCGAGCATCTGCCGATCATCAACCTGGACGTGCCGAAGGCCGTCGCCGGCGTCGACACCCAGCTGCTGAACCCGCGCAACACCTGGGCCGACAAGAGCGCCTACGATCAGGCCGCAAAGGAACTGGCAGCCAAGTTCGTCGAGAACTTCAAGAAGTTCGACGTCTCCGACGCCATCCGCAACGCCGGCCCGCAGCTCTAAGCTGCCCGCCGCGTCCTTGAAAAAGCCGCCTTCGGGCGGCTTTTTCGTTTGCGTCAGGTGCGCCTCGGATCAAATGGGTCGATGATTCTTATCGGTTTAGGCGCATGGATTCGATCGATTGGCACCCTTAGCATGGCGCCACTGTTTTTCTATGAGGGGCACCGCCATGAATACCGAAGAAGCCATCCGCAGCCGTCGCGCCGTCAAGGCCTACGACCCGAGCTTTCAGCTGAGCCGTGAAGAAAAGGACGAGCTGCTGCAGCTGGCGCTGCTGGCACCGTCTGCCTTCAACCTGCAACACGTACGACTGGTCGAAGTTAGCGACCCGGCACTGCGTGCGCAGATTCGCGAAGTGGGCTGGAACCAGGCGCAGATGACCGACGCCTCGATGCTGGTGGTGATCTGCGCCCAGATCGATAGCTGGGAAAAGGATGTCCGCCGCGTCTGGGACGGTGCACCAAGCGAGGTGCAGGATTTCATGGCCGGCGCCATTGACGCCTATTACCGTGGCAAACCGCAGGTCCAGCGTGACGAAACCATGCGCAGCTGCGGGCTGATGGCGCAGACCTTGATGCTCGCCGCGCGGGCCAAGGGCCTCGACTCGTGCCCCATGGATGGCTTCGATTTCGATGCGGTCGGCAAACTGATCAACCTGCCAGACAACCATGTGATCGCCTTGATGGTCGCGGTGGGCAAGCGTGCCGCCGAGCCCAAGCCGCGCATCGGCAAGCTGCCATTCGATGAAGTAGTGATCCGCGATCGCTTCTGACGCTCTACCGAGTCCGACACGCGCCTGCGTTGGGCCCGGCGCCTCAGTCGCGCTCGGGCCCGCTGCGTTTCCGCCCGGCTCGGCTGGTGATCAGTTCTGATATCTGCAGGCTTCTGCCAGCGTCCGGTAAGCCAGCTTGCGCTCGGCTCCGGTCGAATCGCGATAGGTCATCACCGCGTCGGTTACTTCGCAGTACGGAGTCGGCTTGAGCTCCAGCGAAAGGACCGCGGCGACGTCCAGCTGGGTGCCGTAGGTATAGGGCGTGGCTTTGACGTCATTGGCCTGGGCGAGAGAGGAAAGCAGCAGGGCAGTGGCGATAAGGGATGTACGCATGGCAGGGCATCCTGTTCTAGTCATAGGTCCGTCCTGTTCACGTGCCTGATCACCTGATCGGGCGCGCTTGTGCTTGTTCTCAGGAGCCCGGCCATCGTAGGACTAGGTAGCCACCTAACGGTAATTGTCGATTCCAATCCTGCCGATTGACTGAAATGGCTCGCCGCTTCGCTGCGACCAGTCCTTCTCGCACGCCGATCCCGGTGTTTCCAGACGGCTGGCCCCACTTGTTGGTCGCTTTGCAGTACCGTCTCCCTCCTTTTGCTACCTTCCGGCCTCCAGTCAAAGGAGTGACTCCGCATGATCGAGCAGACCCTCGTCCAGACATTCGGCTACGACCGCTTCCGTACCGGCCAGGAGCAGGCCATTCGCGCTGTGGTGGCCGGCCGCTCGGTGGCGGCGATCTTTCCAACCGGCTCCGGAAAATCCCTGTGCTACCAGCTGCCGGCGCTGCTGTTGCCGCATCTGACCCTGGTGGTCTCACCCTTGTTGGCACTGATGCAGGACCAGCTGGCGTTCCTGCACCGGCACGGCATTGCCGCCGCCAGCATCGACTCGGCGCAGAGCCGCGAGCAGGCCAGCGAGACCATGGCGCGCGCCAAGTCCGGCGAGCTGAAGATCCTGATGATTTCGGTGGAGCGGTTGAAGAACGAGCGCTTTCGCAATTTCATCAGCCAGGTGCCGATCTCGCTGCTGGTAGTGGACGAGGCGCACTGCATCTCCGAGTGGGGGCACAACTTCCGGCCGGATTACCTCAAGCTCCCCGACTACCAGCGTCAGTTCAACATTCCCCAGGTGCTGCTGCTGACCGCCACGGCGACGCCGCCGGTGATCGCCGACATGCAGGGCAAATTCGCGATTGCCGCGGATGACGTGGTCACCACCGGCTTCTACCGGCCCAACCTCAATCTGCTGGTGGAGCCGGTCAGCGGCTTCAACAAGCAGCGCCGGCTGGTGGAATGGCTGGGCGACAAGAGCGGCCAGCCCACCATCGTCTACGTCACCCAGCAGAAGACCGCCGAACAGATTGCCGAGCACTTGGCGCAGCGCGGTTTTCCGGCCAGCGCCTATCACGCGGGTATGGCGCACGAGCTGCGCGAATCGATCCAGCGCCGCTTCATGGCCGGCGAGCTGAACTGCATCGTCGCCACCATCGCCTTCGGCATGGGCATCGACAAGGCGGACATCCGCAACGTGGTGCACTACGACCTGCCCAAGTCGGTGGAGAACTACAGCCAGGAGATCGGCCGAGCCGGGCGCGACGGACAGCCGTCCGACTGCCTGGTACTGGCCAATCGCGACAGCCTCAGCGTGCTGCAGAACTTCGTCTACGGCGATACGCCGGAGCGCGAGGGCATCCGCTGTGTGCTCGACGAGCTGCTGCAGGCCGGCGCCGGCGGGCAGTGGGAGCTGATGCTCAATCAGCTATCGGACCAGAGCAATATTCGCCAGCTGCCGCTGAAAACCCTGCTGGTGCAACTGGAGCTGCGCGGCATCATCGCGCCACGCTTCGCCTACTTCGCCGAATACCGCTTCAAGTACCTGCTCGAACCCGAGGCGCTGGTGGCGAAGTTCGAAGGCGAGCGGCGGCAGTTCGTCGAGGCCATCGTGCACAGCTCGGCGCGGGCACGGACCTGGTGCACGCTGGATTTCGACGCGCTTTATCAGCAACACGGCGCCGACCGCGCGCGGGTGGTCAAGGCGTTGGAGTACTTCCAGGAAAAGGGCTGGATCGAGCTGGAGAGCAAGCAGATGACCGAGGTCTATGCGCTGCTCGACACGGGCTTCGATGCCGAAGCTCTGAGCGCCGAGCTGCACGCCTATTTCAAGCAGCACGAAGCCAGTGAAATCACCCGCATCGACAACATGCTGGCGCTGTTCGAATCCGCCGAATGCCTGAGCCAGCGGCTGGCCGCCTATTTCGGTGATCGCCAGGCACCACAGCACTGCGGGCATTGCTCGGTCTGTCGTGGACAGGTCGCGCACCTGCCGGAACCGCCGACGCTGGCGCCACTGGATCAAACGGACCTGGCCGGCCGCTGCGTCGAATTCAGTCAGCGCTACATGCAGCTAAAGGGCAGCGCGCCCAGCACCGAATGCCTGACACGTTTTCTCTGCGGCATCAGCGTACCGGTGTTCACCAGGCTCAAGGCGCGGCAGCTCCCTGGTTTCGCCTCGCTGGAGGCCTATCCCTACGCCGAGGTTCGCGCGCGGCTGACGCGGTAGCCATCGTCTCAGCGTGCGGTCAGGCCGATCAGTCGGTCAGCGACGCCCTTGGTCTGGCGTGAGGTGCCGGCGGTGAGGTTGCTCGAATTTTCCAGCGCATCGAGCAGTCCGGTCAGCGAGCCGACACCGGCCGACTGGGTCTCGATGTGTTGCGCCACCGCCCGAATCTCGCTGGCCAGGCGGTCGATATCGGTGCCGATTTCCTCGGCGTTCTTGCCGGTGATCTCGGCCAGTTTGCGCACTTCGTCGGCGACCACCGCAAAGCCGCGGCCCATCTCGCCTGCACGCGCAGCCTCGATAGCCGCATTGAGTGCCAGCAGATTGGTCTGCCCGGCGATCTGCTGGATGGTCTGCACCACCGACTGGATGCGCTGGCTTGACTGCGCCAGATCGCGGGCGCTGCTGACCACCTCGTCGGCCTGATGGACCATCTGCTTGACCGAGCTGCCGGCCTGTTCGATGACGGTGCCCTGCTGGTTGATGTTCAGCGTCAGGTCGTCCATCGAGCCGTGCAGCTCGTTGGCGCACTGGCTCAGCTGCTCGGACATGGACTGCCGTTCATGGTCGGCCTGGGACAGCACCTGGCCAAGGTCGGCCAAACCACGGAACACCGGGCGGATGTGTTCGTCGAGGCCGTTGATGTCCACCGCGCTGCTGTAGTCCTGGCGCTTAAACTGCTCGATCTGCTTGACCACCACCTGGCTCAGGCCGGTGAGCTTCTTGATCTGCCGGCGCAGGAAGAACGCCTTGAACTCACCGTGGTAGGCGATGAAGTTGTCGGTGTATTCGTCGTGGAAGTCGTCCTTGCCGTTGGTGCGGAAGAAGAACACCGCGGTCAGCGTCTGGTTGAGATTGAGGCCGAGGATCTCGCCGAAGGTCGAGTAACCAGCCACCGGCACGTCATCGAACACTGGGTCCATGCCGCCCAGTGCTTGCTCGTTGTTCAGCCGGCGCAGGATGCAGTCGTTGAGGATGCCCACCAGCGGCTTGCCGGGCTTGTTGCGCATGAACTGCTGATAGTCACGGCGGGTGGTTTCGGCCAGCGGCGTGCGCTTGACCATGATCAGCTCCTCCCCCGGCGCGACATCGCAGAACAGGTGCACGCGCTCGTTGGCGAAGTCGATCTGCGAGATCGAACGAACAAACACCTCCTGGCCGACGCGGATGGCGAACGAGTAGTCGGCCAGCCGTTGCTCGAGCTCCTGTGGCGCACACTTGAGCGCCTCGCAGAGGGCCTGCACCATCGTGCGAATGTTGCCGCGGGCGTCGACCACCTGGCTGATGTAGCGGTCTTCCAGGGAGGCGCTGAGCACGTTCAGGCTCAGCGCCGTCGGCTCGAAGTTCTGACTCTTGAACACGCCGAAGCGCACATCGCGTGCGCACTTGAGGAAGACGATCAGCGCATGGTTCTGGTAGCTGCGCTTGCCGTCATGCAGCTGGGTTTTCTGGAAATCCAGCTTGCCACCGGCCGAGCCGCCGACGAACAGGCAGGGGAACCGCCCGGATTCGTACAGCGCCTCCATGAAGAATGATTCCGATGCGGACAGGCCGTCGAAGAAGATGTTCGCCAGGGTGTCGCGATAGTCGATCTTCATCGACACCTGCACGCGTTTGATCGAGGCGGTCAGGCGCGCGATGCGTTCGCCCATGGATAGCCGTTGGCCCTGCCCGCGAATGTCCTCGCACTCCAGCGGCACCAGGATGATCTCGGCCGCCGCGATGACGCTCGCATCGAACAGCTGTAGCACCACGCCATCCCACTGCCCGCTGGTGGCGCAATACAGCTGGCGACTCTCGCTCGAAAGCTCGCCGGCGGTACTGCACAAACTTATCGTCGCGCGCGGAAAACGCTGCCGCAGCTGCTGGGCCACCGAATCGATGTCGACATGGGGTGAGACGAAGCCGGCGATATAGGTCGGCTCGAAGCGGAGCCCGGCCAATTCTGCTGCCAGCTGCCGAGCACTGACGTGCAGACCGAGAACACCTTCGCCGGCACCGGTGCCGGCCTTGAGACGGGAAAACAGGGACATGGTCATCACTCTCATGCTGGTCGGCGGGTAGCGCAGCGTCGCGCGTGGTCTATCGGATAGAAGAGCTATCGGCAGCGACCGGCAGTGCAGCAATACCGTCTGGCGCCTTGCCGCAGGAAAGAAGACCGTAGCGAGTGTCAGCCGGCGTGACCATGCCTCAATGGTTGCTGTACGAAAGTAGGGGCTGGAGGACGCGACGCCACTGCGCAGCGCAGTCGAGTACACATGCAGCCTGCCGCGCCCCATGTCAGCAACATCAGGAAAAGGGTTAGCCGTCGCGCCCGCAACCGATTGCTGCAGCCAGGGCCATACTCGTTGGGCTCATGCCGTTAGGCTGCCCATCGACTTGGTTACAGGAGGACGCCCATGTATCGCCGTCGTCAGTTTCTGCAAGGTTCGGCCGTCTGCATGGCCATTGCGGCGCTCGGTCCGTTGTTGCCGGCGCTCAGCTTTGCCGCGCAGGGCGTGCTGAGGAGAACTATCCCCAGCAGTGGTGAGGCGCTTCCGGTCATCGGACTTGGCACCTCGATCACCCACAACACGAGCCTGGACGACCCGCAGATGGAGCGCCTGCTCGAGGTGTTGCGCGTGCTGGTCGAGGGCGGTGCCTCGCTGATCGACACCGCGCCGAGCTACGGTAATGCCGAGCGTGTCGTCGGCGAGTTGGTCAAGCGTCACAGCCAGCGCGACAAGGTCTTTCTTGCCAGCAAGGTATCGTCGACCGGGCGTGAGCGCGGCATGGCGCAGATCGAGGCGAGCTTCCAGGCACTGCAGACCGACACCATCGACCTGATCCAGGTGCACAACCTGCAGGACACCAGCACCCAGCTCGGCCTGCTGCGTGAACTCAAGCAGGAAGGGCGGGTGCGCTACATCGGCGTGACGCATTATCTGGAGTCCGCCCATGACCGTCTGCTGGAAACGCTGAAGCAGGAGCCGGTCGATTTCGTCCAGTTCAACTACTCGGTCAGCGAGCGCAACGCCGAGAAACAGTTGCTGCCGTACTGTGCCGACAACGGCATCGCCACGCTGATCAACCGGCCGTTCACCCGTGGCAACCTGCTCTCCCGCGTCAAGGACAAGCCGCTGCCGGCCTGGGCTGCGGAGATCGATGCCAGCTCATGGGCGCAGCTGCTGCTCAAGTTCATCCTCGCCGAGCCGGCGGTGACGGCGGTCATTCCAGCCACCTCGAACCCGCGCTACATGGCCGACAACCTTCTAGCGGGGCAAGGCCGGCTGCCGGATCAGCGCCAGCGGCAACTGATCGTCGAAGCGTTCCGCTGAGCCTGACCTCTAGTCAGCTGTTGGAGGGCGCATGCTCGCATCGCTAGCCACACGCGCCGCCGCCCTGATCAATGCCCGTCCCGGCGAACTGCGCGCGGCGCTGGCCGGTTTCGGCCTGTTCTTCTGCCTGTTTGCCGGCTATTTCATGCTGCGGCCGATTCGCGAGTCGATGGGCATTCAGGGCGGCGTCGAGAACCTGCAGTGGCTGTTCACCGCGACCTTCTTCGCCATGCTGGTGGCGGTGCCTCTGTTCGCCTGGCTCAACTCTCGCGTGGCGCGTATCCATTACATCGACTGGGTCTACGGCTTCTTCTGCCTCAACCTGCTGTTTTTTGCCGGATTGTTCTTCCTGCTGCGCGACAGCATCTGGCTGGCGCGCGTGTTCTACGTGTGGATATCGGTCTACAACCTGTTCGTGGTGTCGGTGGCCTGGAGCCTGATGGCCGACGTGTTTGACGCGCCCCAGGCACGCCGGCTGTTCGCTTTCATCGCGGCCGGCGCCAGCGTGGGCGGGCTGGTCGGTCCAGCGCTGAGTGCCTTGCTGGTGGGCGTACTCGGGCAGTTCGGGCTGATGCTGCTGGCCGCGCTGCTGCTGGCCGTCGCGGTGGCGATCAAGCACTACCTGATGGCGTGGCGCGAACTGCTGGGTGCCGGGCGGCCCGGTGCCGAGCATGCGGAAAGTCCGAACCGCCCGGTTGCCGGCAATCCATTCAGTGGCCTGACCCGCGTGCTGGGCTCGGGCTACCTGCTTGGCGTAGCCGCATTCGTGCTGCTGCTGACCACCGCGAGTACCTTTCTCTACTTCGAGCAGGCACGGCTGGTGGCTGAGCTGTTTCCTGATCGCGCCGAGCAGGTACGCGTGTTTGGTGCGATCGATTTCGTGGTGCAGGCCGGCGCGCTGTTATCCCAGCTGTTCATCACCGGCCGGGTCGCCCAGCGCTTGGGTGTCCGTGTGCTGCTCGCCGCGGTGCCGGCGCTGGTCTGCCTGGGCTTCATCGGCTTGGCACTGGCACCGACCTTTGCCGTACTGGCCGCGCTGATGATCGTCCGCCGCATCGGTGAGTACGCCTTCGTTCGCCCCGGTCGGGAAATGCTCTTCGCGCCGTTGGATGCCGAGAGCAAGTACAAGGCGAAGAACTTCATCGATACGGTGGTCTACCGCGGCGGCGATGCCTTGAGCGGCTGGGCCAAGAGCCTGCTCGACAGCCTCGGGCATGGCGCCTGGCTGGTTGCCCTGGTCGGTGCCATATGCGCAGCAGTGTGGGGGGCGGTGGGCTGGTTCCTCGGCGGGCGAGCGGACCTGGCCAGCAAGCGAACCGACACGACTCGTCAGGCCGCTTGATGGCACAATGCCGTCTCTTTGCTTTCTAGACAGGACGTCAACATGCGCGCCGCGCCGCTGCCCGTACTTTTCGCCATGCTTTTCATGACCGGCTGCAGTATCAAGCAGACCGTCACTCCCGCCAATCTATCGGCTGAGCTCGCGCCCGAGATCTGCACGATACCGGCTGTCGGGCTCCGTGCTGGCTTCAATACCACCTATCAGCAACTTCTTCGGGACAAGGGCTTCAAGACCCGTCAGCTTGCCGCGGGCAGCAGCCCGACTCGTTGTCCGTTAAGTACGACCTATACCGGTACGTGGCGTTGGGACCTGCTGTTGTATATGAGCTATGCCGACATTCGTGTCTATGAAAATGGCCGCCAGGTCGGTCAGGCCGAGTATGACGCTCGCTGGGGCAGCGGCCGACCAGACAAATTCATCAGCGCCGAGGACAAGATCGCGGAACTGACCCATCAACTGTTTCCCAGCGGAGCCCAGAGCCTCGGTGTCGTTGCAGAGAAGACTGTCGATGCGCCGCTGAGCAAAGATGCCTATCTGCAGCATCAACTCAAGCAGCTGATGAACGAGAACCTTCCATACGATCAATACCAGCAGCGCTATCGCGCGCTGATGCAGGAATGAAGGACTTAGACGCGTCCCTGGCGACCAGCCAGTCGACTCGCCAAGTCCGGCAACCGGACGAAGCAGCTGAACCTCGTCGGCGCGCACGCCTCGAACCCTAGTAGGTACGTCATCTATCAGGAGTAGTCGTATGCATGTTCAGGTCAATAGCAACCATATTCCCGGCAGCGTCGAGCTGCACGAGTGGGTCGGTACGACCGTAGAGGATCGGCTCGAGCGCTTCGACGATTTCCTTACTCGGGTCGAGGTCCATATCAGCGACGAGAACGCGCAGAAGGCCGGCGCCGATGACAAGCGTTGCCAGATCGAGGCGCGGCCCAAGGGGCATCAGGCCGTGTCGGTGACGCACAAGGCCGAGTCGCTGCAGCTTGCGGTCGACGGCGCAGCGGACAAGATGCAGCATGCGCTGGAGCATCTGGTGGGCAAGCTGGACACCCGCGTGCTGTCCAGTGGAGAGCTGAACGATCCGCTGCTCGACGAGCAGCCGCAGGCCGTCAAGGATGCGATGCTCGAAGAAGAGTTCCTGGAAAAGCAGGACGAGCTGGACAAGTGATGGCCTCGCCCCGGCTGTTTGCCGGGGCGATTCATTTCAAATTCTCCTGCCAACATCCTCTCCGAGCCGTAGCGGAAGCAAGCCCGCATGGCCAGCTCGTTTCCTATTCGGTTGACACTCATGCAGATCATTCTCGTGCGGCACGGCAGACCCGACCATGGCGCCGCGCGTTGGAGCACGCCCAGAGGCATGAAGACCTGGGTCGAGCGCTACAACGCTGCCGCTGTCGTCGCTGCCGAGCGCCCGGACCGTCTGGTCGCGCTGGCCGGCTCTGTTGGCATCGTGGTCTGCAGCTCCCTGCAGCGCTGCATCGAATCGCGCGCGTATCTGGAATGCGACTGCTGCGAGCTGCCTGATCCGCTGTTCGCCGAGCCGCACCTGCCGTATCCGGACTGGGGTTTGCCGTTGTTGCCTTCACGGTTCTGGCGCCTGGCGTTTCGTTCGGCCTGGTTCCTCGGCTTTGCCAGCCATACCGAGCACATTCGGGAGTCCACCAGGCGTGCCAGCGCAGCGGCAGATCGCTTGATCGGACTGGCCGAGACCAATGAAAGCGTGCTGCTGATGGGGCACAGGGTCATGAATGCGTTGATCGCCCGCCAGCTTCGCCAGCGCGGCTGGCGTGGTCCCGCGTTGCCGCTGCTCACCGGCTACTGGCAGCCGAGCCGTTACACCAAGGCGTAGCGCCTGACCCTCATCTTGGCGTCCATGCCCGTAACCACCTTTCGTCATCGAGAAGCGCTTTGGCTTGCTAGATGAAACGTTTCAGCTACCTTGTGCAGGAGCTCATAACAACAAAGGGAATCTCCATGAAACGTTTGCAGCTTCTTTTGGGCCTGGGCGTTTGCCTGGCCACTCCGGCCATGGCCTGGGAACAGGTGCTGATCGACCACGACAAACCTGCGCAAAACTGGCGTGTCACCAGCGAGGAGCTGGGCATCGATTCGCCGATGCCGTTCTCGGTCAGCATGCGTACGTTGCACGGCGGTCGTCAGGAAGGGGTCAGCCTGATCGAAATCGATAACGGCACGATGCAAATTACCGTTGTCCCCACGCGCGGCATGAACGTGCTGGAGGCTGTAGCGGGAGAGGTGCGCCTGGGCTGGGATTCTCCGGTCGACGAGGTGGTCAACCCGGCCTTCATCGAACTCAACGGGCGCGGCGGTCTGGGCTGGCTGGAAGGTTTCAACGAGCTGGTCACCCGTTGTGGCTTCGAATGGGTCGGCCATCCCGGTGAGGACAACGGCGAACTGCTCACGCTGCATGGCCGTGCGGCCAACATTCCGGCCTCGCGCGTGGTGCTGCAGATCGACGAAAAACCGCCCTATGCCATTCGCCTACGGGGCGAGTTGCAGGAAAAGGCCTTCAAGAAGCTCGATTTCGCGGTTCTCACCGAACTCAGCACCGAGCCGGGCCGCGCGGGTTTCTCGCTGCACGACACGCTGACCAATCAGGGTGATTACGCCAAGGAGTACCAGGCGCTGTACCACACCAATTTCGGTACGCCGCTGCTGGAGGAGGGTGCGCGCTTCGTTGCGCCGGTTAAACAGGTCTCACCCTTCAACCCCCGGGCGGCGAAGGAGCTGGGTGACTGGCAGCGCTACCGCGGGCCGACCAGGGACTACGACGAGACGGTGTTCAACGTGGTGCCTTACGCGGACGCGCAAGGTGAGACCCTGACCATGCTGCATAATCGTGCAGGCAGCCTGGGCGTCAGCGTCGGCTTCAATACTGGCGAGCTGCCGGTGTTCTCGCTATGGAAAAACACCGATACCGAGCGGCAGGGCTACGTGACCGGGCTGGAGCCGGGTACCAGCTATTCCTACAACCGCCGTTATCAGCGGCCGCTCGGGCTGGTGCCGACGATCGAGCCGGGCGAGCAGAAGCACTTCCGGGTGAACTATGAACTGCTGGTCGACAGCGCCGCAGTGGACAAGGCACGCAAACGGATCGAAGCGTTGCAGGCCGGGCGCGATACGGAGACACGCAAGGCCCCGTTGGTTGATCTCAACAAGGACTAATACGCCCTCAGCCGGACCTTCATCCTGCCGGTCCCTCGTCGGGGGATCGGGTGCCAGGAAAAATCTACGCGAATGGCTGTCGATGGCTCTACTGCAGGGGTCCCGGCGCTGCTGAAGAGCCGATAGCCAGTGCGCAAGGGCATCGTGGTGCATAGGTGTAGCGAAAGGCTTACAAGGCGGTGCGACGTTCTCCACTTCTGCCAAGCGCGGCATGTAGTTAATCTACACCCACTCTGAAGCGCAGGAAGCGCTCAGGATCAGGAAGATCGACCATTGCCAGGACGGCACTCGAAGGGACTTCGGAAAGGTCAGAAAAAACCCGCTTCGGCGGGTTTTTGCTTTTTGGCCGTGTCACGTGCGTAAGCGCGGCTGGGCTTGTCCAGTTCCCACTGTTGATCGGCCACTTATCATCCTTTCAATCAGCCGAACCCATCGCCGTGCCTTTTATCACGGACGAAAAAAAGCCCCGCCGAAGCGGGGCTTTTTTATATCAGGCGTCTTAGCAGACTTGAACCTGATCGGCCTGCATTCCTTTCTGGCCTTTGGTAGCCATGAAAGAAACCGCTTGGCCTTCGCTCAGGCTTTTGAAGCCTGTGCTTTCGATTGAACGATAATGGACGAAAAGATCTTCGCTACCATTGGCCGGCGTAATAAAGCCGAAACCTTTTTCATCGTTGAACCACTTAACTGTGCCATTTTGACGAGTAGACATGAGTATCTCCAGGGTGTTTTTAAGGCTGCAGCGCTGAAGCATTCAGGGCCGAGACTGAGAAGCGAGAATCAAAACGAACCGAGGAGATGAAACAGAGAAACATCATGCCGGGTGTCGAAGTGTTAATTGCGAAGCAGTGGGGCGAATATACGCGCATATAATTATATGTACAGACTTTTCTCAAGATTAAACAGCTGTGAATCTGTTTTCTCAGACGGTCGAGCTTAATTAACTGTTATTTATCAATGCTATTGAGTTGGTGCGGCAATTATTCAGATAGCTTGAAATAAGTATCAGCATCTGGAACACGGCTTGCCGAAATACAAGCCCAAGCGCGGAGTACCCCACCGGCGACTCCGCCGCACCAGCTAGCCGATGTCCGGAACGGTGTCTGACGTCGCTATGGCAAAAGGCTTACAAGAATCCCAGTTTTCGGCTCTTTAGCGTCTGCATCGATGTGATTAATCTAGCCCCACTCTGATGTGCAGGACGCGCTCAGGATCAGGATGATCGACCACGCCAGGAAGGCAGCCGGAAGGATTCGGAATGGTCAGAAAGAACCCGCTTCGGCGGGTTTTTTGTTGCCCGGCGCGAAATGCGCCAAGCGCAGGTCGAGATACGGCGGCGGATGGCCGCTCGACAACATCAGGCTTCGTCGAGCAGGCCGCGGATCTTGCTCAGCAGGTCAGCGGCTTCGAACGGCTTGAGCACGAGGTCCATGCGCTCGTCGATAAAGCCTTCGCGGCTGGCGGCGTTTTCCGCATAGCCGGTGATGAGAATCACCGGCAGCCCCGGCCTGGCCCGGCGTGCCCATTGCGCAAGTTGCCGCCCGGAGAGGCGAGGCAGTCCGACATCGGTGAGCAGCAGCTCGATCGAGGTGTCGGCCTCCAGCAGCGCCTGGGCCGTTTCAACATCGCCCGCCTGGCTGCAGCGATAACCCGCCTCGATCAGCGTTTCCGCGACCAGCATGCGCACGCTGGGCATGTCTTCAACCACCAGCACATGCTCATGGCCCGCCAGGCGGGCCGACGAGTCAGCCCCGATGGGCGACGCGACTATTGCCTCGCCGCTGGCGGCGGGTAGCAGCAGGGTGACTTCGGTGCCGACACCGAGCGTGCTGCGAATGCTCGCATCGCCCCCCGATTGCAAGGCGAAGCCGTAGATGCTCGACAGCCCGAGTCCGGTACCGCGCCCTTGCGGCTTCGTAGTGAAAAAGGGGTCGAACACCTTATCCAGAACGCCCGGCTCGATGCCCGTACCGTCATCGCCCACGCATAGACCGATATAGCGGCCAGCGGCCAGCTCCTGCGTCTGGCTGCCATCCGAGAGGAACGTGCTGATGCGGATATGTCCGCCTTCAGGCAGCGCGTCACGCGCGTTGATCACCAGGTTGAGCAGCGCACTTTCGAACTGGCTGACGTCCACACGGGCGACGGCGGGCTCGTCGGTGAAATCGAAGGTGAGCGTGATGCGCTCGCCAATCGTGCGGCGCAACAGATCTTCCAGCGAACGGATGCGCTCGTTGATGTTCAGTGCGCGGGCATCCAGCGGCTGTTTGCGGGCGAATGCCAGCAGGCGGTTGGTCAGCGACGCTGCACTGCGCGCCGAGCTGAGCGAGGCATCGGCGAATCGCAGTACGCTGTCGGCGCGACCTTCGATGATGCGCTGCTTCATCAGCTCGATACCGGTGATGATGCCGGTGAGCAGGTTGTTGAAATCGTGGGCGATACCACCGGTGAGCTTGCCCAGGGCGTCCATCTTCTGCGCCTGCAGCAGCTGCTCCTCGGTGCGCGCGCGCTCGGCCACTTCATGAGCGAGCTTGCTCGTGGTATTGGCGATTTCCTGACGCTGGGCGCGCTCGCGGTGGCGTTGCTCAGTCACGTCCTCGACGAATACCAGCCCGAGACCCGGCGTGCGGTAAGGGGATATCTGCCATTCGGTTTCACGCGTTTCGCCATTGACCCGCATCTGCAGCGGCGTGCGCCAGCGCTCGCCGGCTTGCAGATGCGCGCGCAGTTCGGCGACCAGCGCTTCCTGGCCGGGTGCGAAGACTTCGCTCAACAGCGCGGCGGCAGGGCTGGCAGCGCCGATCAGCAGTTCGAACGCGTGATTGCATTCGTGTAGCCCCAGATCGGCGTCGAGCACGGCGATGGGAGCGGCAACGTGGATGAAAATCTCGCGGAAGCGCGCTTCGCTGTCGCGCAAGGCACGCTCGGTGTCACGTACCCGCAGCAGTGTGCGCAGGGTCGCCAGCAGCACATCGGGATCGACCGGGTGGATCAGGTAGGCATCGCCGCCGGCATCGAGGCCGGTAATGATGTCGTTGGTCTCGATGGAGGCGGCAGAGACATGAATCAGCGGCAGCAGCGCGGTGTTCGGATCGGCGCGCAGTTGGCGGGCGATGTCGAAGCCGCTCATGTCCGGCAGGTTGACGTCGAGGATCAGCGCATCGGCACCGGCGACCAGCGCCAAGCCTTCGCTGCCGGTACCTGCTTCCAGTACCTGATAGCCGTGGCGCTCCAGCACCCGGCGCATCGCGTAGCGCGTGGTCGCGTTGTCATCGACGATCAGCAGACGGCTGTCACGCTCCATCGGGCTCCTCCGCCTGGATGGCAAACGGGATGATCACATAGAACTCGGAACCCTTGCCCGGCGTGCTTTCCACGCCGACCCGACCGCCGAGCAATTCGGCAAAGCGTTTGCACAGCGCCAGGCCAAGGCCGGTACCACGCAGGCGCTTCTGCAGCGGCGAGTCGACCTGGGCGAAATCTTCAAAGAGGCGGTCGTGCAGTTCGGCGGCGATGCCGATGCCGGTGTCGCTGACGGCGAACCGCACCTGCTGCGGATTCTCCATTCGCGCCGACACGCGCACTTCGCCCTGCGGAGTGAATTTCAGGGCATTGGAGATGAAGTTACGCAGGATCTGCGCGAGCTTCTTGTCGTCTGTGTAGAAGCGCGGCAGGCCTACCGGTTCCTCGAAGATAAGGTCCACCGGCGAGCCCTCGACGATCGGGCGAAACATCCCGCGCAATGCCGAGAACAGGTCGAGCATGTCGAACCAGGCCGGCGAAATGCTCACGCGACCGGCCTCGATCTTCGCCAGATCGAGCAGATCGTCGACCATCTCGCTCAGCTCGCTGGCGGCCGAGCTGACGAAGCGCACCTGCTTGTGCTGCTCCGGGCTCAGCGGGCCGTCCAGCTCGTCGCTGAGCAGACGGGTGATGCTGAGTATGGATCCCAGTGGCGTGCGGAACTCGTGGCTCATGTACGACAGGAAACGGCTTTTCAGTTCCGAAGCCTGGCGCAGCTGATCGGCCTGGGTGTCGAGCTCGGCATAGAGCGCCAGCACGCCCTGGTTGGTTTCCTCGAGCTCGGCACGCAGCAACTCGTTTTCCTGACGCAACAGTTCGATGCGGGCTGCATCGCCGGTTTCCGGGAGCATAGGGTCAGCCACGAGCGGCCTCCAGGTTGAGAGCCAGTACGGTCACGTCGTCGCGGCCGCGGCAGAAGTCGCGCTGCAACAGCGTGGCGATGATGGCCGGATGTCGGTGTACCAGGCCGGGATAGTCGCGCAGATTCCAGCGCGACTGCAGTCCGTCGCTGTATAGCACCAGCAGCAGCGCATCGCCCCGCGGGTAGTCGAAGACATGCGCTTTGCGAAAGCGCACGCCGACGATGCCAGGGTGCGAAGCCAGGCCGCGTGAGCCGTCGTTGCCGATCAGACTGGCGCCGATATTACCGATGCCGGCGAAACTGAGTGCCTGCCGCTGGCTGTCGAACTGCGCAATAGCCGCAGCGCCACCACGGCTGCCATTCATGGCGCGGTGCATGCTGTCGAACAGCGCGGACGGTGAAGCGAATGGATTCTCGCCAAAGGCGGTTGCACCGGTGCGTGCCGCCTGTTGCGCAAGCTCTCCGTGGCCGATGCCATCGATCACCAGCACACTGCAGCGTTGCTCGTCGAAGGCCAGGCGCCAGTCGTCGCCACATGCGCTTTCACCAGGAAACGGCTGCTGGCTGACGCCGTAGCGCCACCGCGGTGGTTGCACCGTGCGTGGGAACAGCTGGGCCAGCACAACCGAGCCGCGGGCATCGGCATAGGCATCGAACACCTGGGCCTGCCGTGCCAGGGCACCGAGACCGATGCCCTGGGTGCCACAGGTTGAATAGCCGTCGGCCAGGCATTGATTGAGATCGAAGCCGGGCCCGCGATCCACTGCGATGATCTCGACCCCGACGCCATCCTGGCCCTGAACCGCGCGCAGATGCAGCTCACCGCGTCCGGCATGCTTGAGCACGTTGCTCGCCAGCTCGGTGACCAGCAGGGCGACCCGCCCGGCATCGGTTTCATCGAAGCCGTGTTGCTCGGCCAGGCGCTGGGCGAACCGGCGCGCATGACCGATCTGGCTGTTGTCTTCGATCAGCAGGACCTGGGTGACGCTTCCCTGAACGTTCATGTCCACCGCGTGATGGTGATACGGGTGCCCACGCCGACCGTGCTGTCGAGTTCGAACTCGTCGACCAGCCGCTTGGCCCCCGTCAGGCCGAGGCCAAGCCCGCTGCCCGACGTCCAGCCATCGGTCATGGCCAGCTTGATGTCGGCGATGCCCGGGCCCTCGTCGCGGAAGGTCAGGCGCACGCCGACGCGGGTGCCGTCCTCGATCAGCTGCCAGTCCATGTCGCCACCGCCCCCGTAGACCACGGTGTTACGCGCCAGCTCGCTGACTGCGGTGACCAGCTTGGTCTGGTCGATCAGGCGCATCGCGCATTCCTGAGTCAGCTTGCGCACGGTCTGCCGCGCCAGCACGACGTCCTGTTCGAGGCGCACCGGCTGGCTGCCGCTGCTGCGCACGATCATTGCGCGGCCACGCGGGCACGCAGCAACTGCATGCCGCGCTCGACGTTCAGCGCGGTGCTGACCCCGGGCAGCTCGAGACCGAGCTCGACCAGGGTGATCGCCACGGCTGGCTGCATGCCGACTACCACAGTCTCGGCATCCATGATCCGCGAGAGGCCGGAGATGGTGCCGATCATGCGGCCGATAAAGGAGTCGACCATGTCCAGCGCGGAAATGTCGATCAGCACGGCCTTTGCCGAGGTCGCACTGATGCGCTCGGCCAGGTCGTCCTGCAGGGTCAGCGCCAGCTGGTCGTGCATGTCGACCTGGATGGTGACGAGCAGAAACTCGCCCATCCGCAGAATGGGTATGCGATCCATTAGACGGCCTTCGTCACGGTGAGGCCCGAACGGCGCAGGGCCAGGGCGAGAGCATCAGCCAGGTTGGCCTTGGTGACGATACCCTGCAGGTCCAGGCCAAGGTGCACGATGGTTTGCGCGATCTGCGGGCGTACACCGCTGATGATGCAGTCGGCGCCCATCAGGCGAATCGCGGTGACCGTCTTCAGCAGGTGCTGGGCGACCAGGGTGTCGACCGTCGGCACGCCGGTGATATCGATGATGGCGATTTCCGATCCGGTATCGACGATGCGCTGCAGCAGCGACTCCATCACCACTTGGGTGCGCTGCGAGTCGAGGGTGCCGATCATCGGCAGGGCGAGTACGCCGTCCCACAGCTTGACCACCGGGGTCGACAGCTCCAGCAGCTCTTCCTGCTGGCGCTTGATCACCTCTTCGCGGGACTTTTGGAAGGTGCGCACGGTGTACAGTCCGAGGCTGTCGATCAGCTCGGACACCGCCCACAGCTGCTCGGCGAATACCGCCGGCTCGTTGGCGTATTCGCTCTGCAGCAGGGTCATCAGCGGACGCTTGATGGCGAAGATGAAGCCGGCGGTCTGTTGCGAATCCATGCCGAGCAGCGCGCGGCTGCGCGAAAGCTTTTCCAGATACAGGCGCATGCCGTCCCAGGCCGGGCCGTTGATGTCGGCCGAGCCGTCTGCCGTTCCGCTGATCAGCTGGCGGATCAGATCAACGGTCTGCTGGGCCAGTTCTTCCGGTTTGACGTTGTGATAGCCGCCCAGATTCTGCAGGTCGGACTTCCAGCTGCTGAGCAGTTCTGACTGATTGCGAGTGATGGTGTCGAGGGTGCGTTGCAGCAGGGCCGCCATAGGTCTAGCTCCAGATTTGATTTGATCGTCCATGTTCACCATGGCGCATTAGCAAGAGTAGATATCCGCCTTGCTGGGTTGTTCCGCGCAGCGGGCGAAGCTCGGTTGCTTTGCGGGTATTTCCGACAAAGAAGCTGGGAGATGGTAGCAAATAGGTATTAACCGCAGCACATTCGATTCGATGTGCTCACTCAGGCGGGTGCCACGGCATCGATCTGCTGGATCAGCCATTGCAGTGCGGCGTCGTTCTGCCGTTGCGCGACGCTGACGATATCCAAGGCGAAGGTGCCGAGATCGAACGGCAGATCGAAGGTCTGCAGGGGCAGCAGGGTGGCGAAATAGCGCGCCAGCTGGGTCGGCAATACCGCGGCGAGGTCGCTGCTGGCGACGATATGGGCGGCCTGCAGGTAATTCGGTGTGGTGTAGACCACCTTGCGTTCAAGCCCCTGAGCTTCCAGCCATTGATCGACCATTCCGCGAGTCTGGCCGCCATGCACCCACAGATGACGCAGGCGCAGAAAGGCATCCAGATCCAGCCCCGCCTTGACCAGTGGATGCTCACGCCGCAGCGCTACCTGCAATGTCTCGCTGGCCCAGCGGCGTACATGAAAGCGCGAGGGCACATCGAGAAAGCGGCCGAGCACCAGGTCGACCTCGCCGTTGTCCAGCGCTTCGACCGGTAGCGTCGGCGTCAGGTGCTGGATCGCCAGCTGGATGCCGGGCGCATGCTCGGCCAGCCGCCGCATCAGTGCCGGCATGCAGACCAGCTCGACATAGTCGGTCACCGCGATGCGGAAACGCTGATGGCTGCGCGCCGGATCGAAGGCCTCGCCGGCGATCAGACTGTGTTCGATCTGCTGCAGCGCATGGCGGATCGGTGCTTCCAGTGCCAGCGCCCTTGGCGTCGGCTGCATGGCGCGGCCGGCGCGCACCAGCAACGGGTCGTCGAGCAGTTCGCGCAGGCGATTGAGCGCGTTGCTGACCGCTGGCTGGCTGAGCGACAGGCGCTCGGCGGCACGCGAAACGTTGCGCTCGCGCAGCAGGGCATCCAGCACGCGGAGCAGGTTGAGGTCGAAGTTGTAGATATTCATTCGGTGAATCCGAAACATCACAAGACTAAATTTCAAAAATAGTAGCGTCTTCGTCTATGGTTGGTCTCCAGTTTTTCCAGCCTTGCAACGAGGACAGCTGCAATGAGCCAAACCCGCTTCGATATCCAGACCGCCGCCGTGATCGGCGCGGGCACCATGGGCCGCGGTATCGTCATGAGCCTGGCCAACGCCGGCGTGCAGGTGCGCTGGCTGGACAACAATCCCGAGATGCTGGAACAGGCGCTGGGTACGGTGGCTGACACCTATGCGCATAACGTGCGCCAGGGCCGGATCGACGAGGCTCAGGCGGCTGCACGACGTGCCTGTATCAGCAAGGCGGCGGATTACCAGGCACTGGCCGATGTCGACCTGGTGATCGAGGCGGTCTACGAGAACCTCGAACTGAAGCAGAAGATTTTCCGCGAGCTGGACGGCATCGTGAAGCCGGCCGGCATCCTCGCCAGCAACACCTCGGCGCTGGACCTCGACGCCATTGCCGCCGTCACCAAGCGTCCGGAGCAGGTCGTGGGCCTGCACTTCTTCAGCCCGGCGCACATCATGAAGCTGCTGGAGATCGTCCGCGGCGCGAAGACTTCGAAAGCGGTGCTCGACGCGTCCACTGAGCTCGGCAAGCGCATGGGCAAGGTCAGCGTGATCGCCGGCAACTGTCAGGGCTTTATCGGCAACCGCATGCTCGCCACCTATGTGCGCGAGGCGCGGATGATGCTGCTCGAAGGCGCCTATCCACATCAGGTCGACGCTGCGCTGCAGGGCTTCGGTTTTGCCATGGGGCCGTTCCGCATGTACGACGTGGTCGGCATCGATCTGGAGTGGCGCGCTCGTGAGCTGGCTGGCAAGGGCCAGGATGAAGTGGAAGTGCAGGTCGACAATCGCCTCTGCGAGCTCGGCCGCTTCGGCCAGAAGTCGCGCATGGGCTACTACCGCTATGCCGAGGGCAGCCGTCAGGCCGAGCATGACCCCGAAGTGGATGCGCTGGTGCAGCGCGAGTCCGAGCGGCTCGGCTTTCAGCGTCGCGAGATCGGCAGTGAAGAAATCCTCGAGCGCTGCCTGCTGGCGCTGGTCAACGAGGGTGCGAAGATCCTCGAGGAAGGCATGGCCGAGTCCAGCGCCGATATCGACACCGTCTACCTCTACGGTTACGGCTTCCCGGCCGAAGTTGGCGGCCCGATGACCTGGGCCGATCGCCAGGGTCTGCCGGCCATTCGTGATCGCCTCAACGCGCTGGCCGAGCGCCACGGTGCGCACTGGCAGCCAGCCGAGCTGATCGACAGCCTGGCCACGCTCGGCGGCCGTTTCGCCGACCACAAGAAGGAGGCTTGAGCATGGAATACAAGGCTCCCCTGCGTGACATGCGCTTCGTGTTGCACGAGCTATTCGATGCCACGGCCCATTGCGAATTGCTCGGCAATGGCCTGGATCGCGAGCTGATCGACGGCGTGCTGGAAGAAGCCGCGCGCTACACCGGCGGCGAGATCGCGCCGCTCAATCGCAACAGCGACGAAGAGGGCGTGACCCTGGAAAACGGCGAAGTCCGCACCCCGCAGGGCTTCGTCGAGGCGTACAGGCAGTACGTCGACAACGGCTGGGCGAGCATGACCGGGCCGACCGAGTACGGCGGCCAGGGTTTTCCGCAATTGGTCGCCTGCAACTTCCACGAAATGCTGATGGGCGCGTCGCTGTCCTTCCGCATCTACTCCGGCCTGACCGAGGGCGCGGTGCTGGCGCTGTACAAGCACGGCAGCGACGAGTTGAAGAACGCCTATCTGGAGAAGCTGGTCAGCGGCAGCTGGAGCGGCACCATGTGCCTCACCGAGCCGCAGGCGGGCACCGACCTGGCGCTGCTGCGCACCCGGGCGGAGCCGCAAGCGGACGGCAGCTACAAGGTCAGCGGCAGCAAGATCTTCATCTCCGGCGGCGAGCACGATATGAGCGAGAACATCGTGCATCTGGTGCTGGCACGCCTGCCGGATGCACCGGCCGGGGTGAAAGGCATCAGCCTGCTCTTGGTGCCCAAGTTCATCGCCAATGCCGACGGTACGCTGGGCGAGCGTAACGCCCTGAGCTGCGGCGCCGTCGAGCACAAGATGGGCATCAAGGGCGCGGCTACCTGCGTGATGAACTTCGACGGCGCCACCGGCTGGGTCGTCGGCGCGCCCAACCAGGGCCTGGCGTGCATGTTCACCATGATGAATGACGCGCGTTTCCAGGTCGGGCTGCAGGGCCTCGGGATCGCCGAGCAGGCGTATCAGGGCTCGCTGGCCTACGCCCGCGAGCGTTTGCAATCGCGCGGACTGGCTGGCGTGCAGCACCCGGACAAACCGGCCGACCCGATCATCGTGCACCCCGATGTGCGGCGCATGCTGCTCACCCAGAAGACGCTGGTAGAAGGCAGCCGCATGCTGGCGGCTTACTGCGCCCGGCAGCTGGATCTCGAACATGGCCATCCCGAGCCGAGCCATCGCAAGGCTGCGAGCACGCGTGCGGCGTTGCTGATCCCCATCGTCAAGGCCTTCTTCACCGACATGGGCCAGGAAGTCGCGAGCCTGGGCGTGCAGGTCTACGGCGGCCACGGCTATATCCGCGAGTGGGGCATGGAGCAGCTGATGCGCGACAGCCGCATCACCCAGCTCTACGAGGGCACCAACGGCATCCAGGCGCTGGACTACATCCGTCGCAAGCTGCTCGGCGATGGCGGTGCAGAGCTTTCGGCGCTGCAGGCGGAATTCAGCGAAATCTGTGATCGGCAGATCGACCGCCCGGCGCTGCATGACATGGCCAGCAAGGTGCAGGCGCGGATCGGCGAGTGGCGCGAGCTGACTGCCGAGATCATCGCTGCCACCGGCCGCGATCCGCAGGAGATCGGCGCGGTGTCGGTGGATTTCCTGCAGTACTCGGCCTATGTCCTGTTGGCCGGGCTGTGGCTGCAGGCAGCCGGTCGTGCGCAGGACGCGCTCGAGCAGGGCAGCGCTGAAGAGGCGTTCTACCAGGCCAAGCTGGCCAGTGCGGACTTCTACCTGCGCCGCGTACTGCCGCGGGCGAGTGCGCATCGGGAAGCGATTCAGGGTGGGGCCGCGTGCCTGATGGCGCTGCCGGAAAGCGATTTCGCGTTTTGAGCTAATCCGATCACAGGAGGCACCGATGCATCCGTTCAGCTTTGCCACAACCGCGCAATTGATCTGCGAGCCCGGCTCTTCCCGCCGTTTGGCCGGTCTATGCAAGGAGCGCGGCGCGCGTTCCGTACTGGTCGTCACCGATCCGGGGATTACCCGTTTCGGCCTGCTCAATGAGGTGCTGCCTGGCTTCGAAAACGAAGGCCTGGCAGTTGCGATCTACGACCAGGTAATCGCCGATCCGCCGGAGCACATCGTCATGGCGGCGGTGGAGCAGGCCAGGGCACTGGAAGCCGATCTGATCATCGGCTTCGGTGGCGGCAGCTCGATGGACGTCGCCAAGCTGGTCGCCTTGCTGGCGCATCCGAGCTGCGCGCAGTCGCTGCAGGACATCTACGGCGTCGGCAATGCCAAGGGCCGGCGGCTGCCGCTGATCCAGGTGCCAACCACCGCCGGCACCGGCTCCGAGGTGACGCAGATCGCCATCATCACCACTGGCGAAACCACCAAGATGGGTGTGGTATCGCCACTGCTGCTGCCAGATCTGGCGCTGCTCGATGCCGACCTCACCCTTGGCCTGCCCCCAGCGGTGACCGCAGCCACCGGTATCGATGCCATGGTGCACGCCATCGAGGCCTACACCAGTGCGTTGAAGAAGAACCCCATGTCCGATCTGCTGGCCCGCGAGGCGCTGCGCCTGCTGGCCGCCAACCTCGATGAGGCGGTGCATAACGGCAGCAACCGCGAGGCGCGCCAGGCGATGCTGCTCGGCGCATGCCTGGCCGGGCAGGCATTCGCCAACGCGCCGGTGGCGGCTGTGCATGCGCTGGCCTATCCATTGGGCGGCAACTTCCATATCCCGCATGGTCTGTCGAACGCGCTGGTGCTGCCGCAGGTGCTGCGCTTCAACGTCAGCGCGGCGAGCACGCATTATGGCGAGCTGGCGCCGATCATCCTCGGCGACCGGCTGCGCACGGGTGACCCGTCGACCTACGCCGAACAGCTGATCGAGGAGTTCGAGCAGATGAGCGCCCGCGTCGGCCTGCCGACCCGCCTGCGCGACGCCGGTGTGCCGGAGGCGATGCTGCCGCAGCTGGCCAAGGAAGCGATGCTGCAACAGCGCCTGTTGGTCAACAATCCGCGTGAAGTGACTGAGGCCGATGCGCTGGCGATCTACCAGGCCGCCTATTGAGCGGCTGTCCATCAATCTGCGCACCTGGAGACCACCATGCCCGAGCAGCCCAAGCACCTGCGCCGTGATTACAAGCATTTCCAGCCGATCACTACGCGCTGGCATGACAACGATATCTACGGCCACGTGAACAACGTCGTCTATTACGGCTTTTTCGACACGGCGGTGAACAACTACCTGATCCAGCAGGGCGGACTGGATATCCGAGATGGCGACATCGTCGGCTTCGTGGTCAGTTCGGCCTGCGATTACTTCGCCTCGATCGCCTACCCGGACCTCATCGAGGTCGGCGTACGGGTGGCGAAGCTCGGTAACTCCTCGGTGCAGTACGAGCTGGCAATCTTCCGCGAGGGCGAGCAGGAGGCCAGTGCGGCGGGGCGCTTCGTGCATGTGTTCGTCGAGCGGGCAAGCAATCGGCCGACGCCGATTCCGGGCCGCTTGCGTGCGGCGCTGGAGGCGTTGGCGTAGGGGTCATCCTGACGGTCGATGCGTGACAAGCAAATCGCCCGGAGGCGGCAGGGCCGAATCCGGGCGATGGGTGTGGCTTCGCTTTCAGCAGGTCGCTGTGCGCTGATGGCTCAAGCGCTTAATGGTGCTTGTGGCGATGCTTGTAGTGCCCCTTGGCCTTGCCGGGCGGGCCATAGTAATGGCTATCGCGATAGCGGCGGTCGCCGCGGTAGCGGTCATCATCGTCGCCGTAGGCATTACCGATTGCGCCACCGGCACCACCACCCACAGCCGCGCCGATCAGGCCGCCGGTACTACCGCCTACTTTCTGGCCAATGACATTGCCGCCGGCTGCGCCCAGACCGCCGCCGATCGCCGCTTCGGTGCGGCTGCGTTTGTCTGCGCCGACCATGCCGCCGGCTGCGCCGCCGACACCGGCACCGATGGTGGCACCGGTAGAGCCACCCAGATGTTCTCCAACTACGGAGCCCAGCGCGCCGCCGAGCGCACCGCCGACGGCTGCTTCGGTGTTGCTACCGGCAACGGCAACACCGCTCAGCAGGCTGGCAGACAACAGGAAAATCGAGGCGTACTTCATGGTGTGATCCCATATGAGGAATTGCGCCGTGATCCTTACTCGCCGCTTCGCTTCCGGCAAGGGCTTCCCGATGAAATGCGTGATGCAGTTCCTGTTTGTTAACTAATTGATTTTACGGCGGAACTTTCATTTGTTTGGGCTGTCTCGATCTGCTTGGGGCCCGCTAGACGACAGCTGTAAGTGCTCGTTGCGGCTCGACCGTTCAGCGAGCATTGAGTGTCGGCACTGCCGGGCTGTAGACGCGTGGCGGGCTGTGGTGCGGCAGGTGGATGAGATTCAGGTTGTGCCGCTGTGCCCACTTGGCGGCGAGGCCGGTGGGGGACGACAGGCTCACCAGAGTCGGAATGCCGGCTCGCTGTACCTTGTGCACCAATTCCAGACTGCAGCGGCTGGTGACGATGGCCAGGCCGCCCTCCGCAGCTTGATTCGCGCGGGCCAGGGCGCCGATCAGCTTGTCCAGCGCGTTATGTCGGCCAATGTCCTCACGGCCCAGACGGATCTCGCCATTGGCATCCATGAACAGCGCAGCGTGGACGGCACCGCAGTCTCGACCCAATGGCTGAAACTCGCCGATACGTTGCCGTAGGTCCTGCAGCCAGTGCGAAGGCGGCAACGCTGACGGCGCCAGCGCCGGCAACCTGGGTAATGCCTGTTCAAGCGCCTCGACGCCGCAAAGCCCGCAGCTGCTGTTGCCGGGCAGCTGGCGGCGTTGTTGCTTTAGCCGCCAGAAGGCGCGACTGGCGATGTCGACCTCGGCGCGACGGGCGCTGCCGCAACCATGCACGCGGATGTCATAGATGTCGTCGAGGCTGTCGACGAAGCCGTTGGCCAGGCTGAAACCCACCACGAAATCCTCGAGGTCGGCCGGGGAAATCATCATCACCGCCTGGCTGAGGCCGTTATAGGCAATGGCCAGCGCGCATTCTTCGGCAAGATCGACCGAGCGCTGCTCGGGCTCGTCGATTGGCTGATAGCAATAGCGCTGGCTGGCGCCGGCGGGCGATTGCACGGCACCGGCGAAGGCAGCGGTCAGGCGAGACGGAGCATTCATCGGCAGCTGGGTTCCTGAATGGTGCAGGGCCGGTGCGCTGGGGCAGTCCGGCGGATAGGGTTATGACCCCATCCGGCCGCGGACGATTCACCGTTGGTCGTTCTCCATCAGCATGTCGCAGACGCGCTTGGCCAGGGCATCCAGATTGAATGGCTTGCTGATCATGTCCATGCCCGGTTCGAGGAAGTCCGAGCTGGCCGCCTGCTTGGCATAACCCGTCATGAACAGCACCGGCAGGCCAGGGCGCTGCTGCCGCGCGGCATCGGCGAGCTGGCGGCCGTTCATGCCTGGCAGGCCGACATCGGTGACCAGCATATCCACGGCCGCGCTGCTTTCGAGGATGCGTATCGCCGCATTGCCGTCGGCAGCCTCCAGCGCCTGGTAGCCGAGCATCTCCAGGACGTCGATCACCAGCAGGCGCACCGCTGGATCATCTTCGACTACCAGGACCGTTTCGCCCTGCTTGGCTCGCAGCGGGCCTTCGATCTCTTTAGCCGGTAGCGCTGCGACGCCCTCTTCTTCATACACCGGCAGGTAGAGGCTGACCTGGGTGCCTTCGCCGGGTTCGCTGGCGATCTGAATATGGCCGCCCGCCTGCCGAGTGAAGCCGTAGACCATGGACAGGCCGAGCCCGGTCCCCTGCCCGATGGGCTTGGTGGTGAAGAACGGCTCGAAGACACTGGCGAGTACCTTGGCGCTCATTCCGCAGCCGCTGTCGGTCAGGCGGAGGATGACATAGCGACCAGCGGCCAGATCACCCACCTCGCCTTGGCTGTACAGCTCGACGTTGCGGGTTTCCAGCAGCAGGCTGCCGCCGTCTGGCATGGCGTCACGGGCATTGATCACCAGGTTGAGCAGGGCGCTTTCCAACTGGTTTTCGTCGCTGGAGACCGGCCAAAGGCCCTGCTGCAGGCGATTATCGATGTGGATGTGGCGACCCAGGGTGCGGCTGAGCAGGTCGTGCATCGATTCGATCAGCTGGTTCAGCTCGACCCGCTTTAGGTTCAAGGGCTGGCGCCGGGCAAAGGCGAGCAGGCGGTGCGTGAGCGCTGCAGCGCGATTGGCCGAGGTCACCGCGGCATCGATGAAGCGCTGGGTCTCGCCATGGCGCCCGGACTGGATATAGCGCTGGATCAGGTCAAGCCCGCCGATTATGCCGGTCAGCATGTTGTTGAAGTCATGGGCGATGCCGCCGGTCAGTTGGCCCACCGCCTCCATCTTCTGCGCCTGACGCAGCGCCTCCTGCGCCTGCTCGCGGCTGGCCATTTCCTTGAGCAGGCGCTCGTAGACTTCCGCCAGCGCCTGAGTGCGCTCCTGGATGCGGCTCTCCAGCGTCTCGTTGAGTTCGCGCAGGGCCTGTTCGGCACGCCAGCGTTCGGTTACGTCCAGCGCCATGACGAAGAAACCGAGCACGTTTGCGTGGCAGTCGCGACGGGGCAGGTAATGCACCAGCATTCGACGAGGCTGGCCGTCGCGATGCGGGCTATAGGCCTCGAAGGTCACGTCCTGGCCGGCAAGCGCGGCGCGGATGTTCACCTGTCGCTCGGCATAACCGCGCTCGCCGAGCACTTCGCGCGCAGTCTTGCCCAGCAGCCATTCGGTCGAATGGCCAAACCACTCGGTGTAATAGCGGTTATTGAAGCGGAAGCGTTCCTCGGAGTCGATGTAGCCGATCAGCACCGGCAGGGCATCGGTGATCATCTTGAGTTCGGCCTCGCGCTGGCGCAGCGCATCTTCGCTGGCCTGCTGGCTGGTGATGTTCATCACCGCGCCGGGGAAGCGCAATGGCCGGCCCTGCTCGTCGCAATGGCAGCGTCCGCGGGCCAGCGCCCAGCGCGTGGCGCCATTTTCGCCGCGTAGCCTGTAGCGCTCGTCGAGATTGCCGCGCTCGGTGATGCAGCGTTGCAGTGCGACGCGCAACCGTGGCACGTCGTCGGGATGCACATGATCGAAAAAGGCTTCGCTGCTCAGGCCCTTGGGCCCGGACTGTGCCACCGGCAGAATGCGCGATAGCTCAGCGCCAGGCGGTATTTCGCTCGATTGGATGGCCCAGTCCCAGATGCCGATCAGGTCGCTGGCTTCGAGTGCCAATTGCAGGCGCTGCTCGCTGGCTCGGTGGACTTCGGCGCTGAGCTTGTAGTGCAGGGCGGTTTGCGACAGGCGGGTTTCGGTGCGTACACGCTCGCTGGTTTCGCTCAGGCACAGCAGCAGGCCGCCGATGCTGCGCGGGGTGTCGCGGATGGGGCTGAGGGCGAGGTCGAACCAGGCTTGCTCCAGCACGCCTTCACGCTCGATCGCCAGCTGCTGGTTGCGCAATACCCGTGGCTCGCCGCGGCGGGCGGTGTCGCAAGCCGGGTTGAGCAGTTCCCAGGTCGCCCCCCCAGCGGTGGCAGGCTGGCTGGCCGAGTTCGGCTGGATGGCGGTCGCCGATCAGCGCTGCATGGGCATCGTTGTACAGCTGCAGCGCCTGCTCGCCCCAGAGAATGCACATCGGCAGCGGCGCTTCGAGCAGGGTGTCCAGCAGCAGTCGCAGCGCCGGCGGCCAGGTGTCCGGGGCGCCGAGCACGGTCGCACCCCAGTCGAACCGGCGAATGCGCTCGCTCATCTCACTGTGACTGTGGGGCCAGAGTTCGGCGCCTACTGCTGCCATGTTGCTTCCTATCGATCATCCGTGGCTGAACTACGAGCGCAAGGCGTCTGCTGCCTTTCCGTTCGCTGTTTCGATGCGTGTCGGCCCGGCTCGTCCTGAGCGGGTTTGCTGCCGACGGCAACTACCGACCTAGTGTAAGGCCTTCAGACGTCAGTGGCAGCGCCTGCCGTCACGCTTGCTCGCCGAGCAGGTTGCGCACCAGCTCCCGATAGTCGCCGACCGCGGCGAATTCTTCGGTGTCCTTGGCCGGACGCCGGCTATCCGGCTCGCGGACCGCAAGCAGATGAGCGATGCCGAAACGCTCGGCGCTGCGCAGGATCGGCAGGCTGTCGTCGATGAACAGCGCACGTGCCGGATCGAAGTCCAGATCCTGACGCAGCGCGTGCCAGAACTGTGGCTCTTCCTTCGGATAGCCGTAGTCGTGGGAGCTGATCAGGCGGTCGAACCAGGGCGCCAGTTCGACTTTCTCCAGCTTGAGTGACAACGAGTCGCGGTGCGCATTGGTAATCAGCACCACACGTTTGCCGGCTTCGCGCAGCGCGGCGAGAAAATCGTCGGCCGAGGGACGCAGCGCGATCAGTTCGGCGATCTCGCGTTTCATTTCACGAATCGGCAGGTTCAGCTCGCGGGTCCAGTAATCCAGGCAGTACCAGGTCAGCTTGCCGACGTGTTCGTTGAACAGCGGCGCGAGTTCCAGCTCGGCCATGGCGCGGCTGATGCCGTGCAGTTCGGCGTAGCGCTGCGGCAGCAGTTCGAGCCAGAAGTGGTTGTCGAAGTGGAGGTCCAGCAGCGTGCCATCCATGTCGAGCAGGACGGTATCGATGTCGGACCAGGGCAGGTTGGCGGTCATTGGCGGGCTCGGTCGGCGGTGGAGGGAATGACGGCTGCGGTCAACTGGTCGCAAAGCGTTCGCGGCCGGTGCAATAAGCCGGGTTATGATAGCCGCTCGCGTTTCCAGGAGTTTCCCATGCGCCAGAAACCCACAGTACTTGCCCGTGAGATCGTCGCCAGCAGCCGCCTGTTCCGTGTCGAAGAACTGCAGCTGCGTTTTTCCAATGGTGTCGAGCGCACCTATGAACGCCTGGTCGGCAGGGGTAGCGGCTATGGTGCGGTGATGATCGTGGCGCTGGCCGACGCGGAGAATGCGCTGCTGATCGAGGAATACTGCGGCGGCACCGACAGTTACGAACTGTCACTGCCCAAGGGATTGATCGAGCCGGGTGAAGACGTGCTCGAGGCTGCCAATAGGGAGCTCAAGGAGGAGGCCGGGTTCGGTGCGCGGCGCCTGGAGCTGCTCACCGAGCTGTCGTTGTCGCCGGGCTACATGAGCCAGAAGATTCAGGTGGTGCTGGCGCGCGATCTGTATCCCGAACAACTGCCTGGCGACGAGCCCGAGCCGATGCGGCTCGACAAGGTCAGCCTGTACGAGCTGTCGAGCCTGGTGCAGCATCCGCAGTTCAGCGAAGGACGTGCACTGGCGGCGCTCTATCTGGCACGCGATCTTCTCACCCAGCGCGGAGAGTTCGGCCAATGAACCATCCGTATCTGTCGTCGGTAATCGATCTGGTGCGCCAGGCCGGCGCGGTGATCCTGCCGCACTGGCGCAGCGAGCTGGCGGTGCAGGCGAAGGCTGATGACTCGCCGGTAACCGCTGCCGACATGGCTGCACATCGCGTGCTGGCGGACGGGCTGAGAGCGCTGGATGGCGCAATCCCGGTGCTCTCCGAAGAGGACTGCGAGCTGTCGCTGGCCGAGCGCGCCAGCTGGACGCGCTGGTGGTTGGTCGATCCGCTGGATGGCACCAAGGAGTTCATCGCCGGCAGCGAGGAGTTCACCGTCAATGTCGCGCTGATCGAAGAGGGCAAGGTGCGTTTCGGTGTGGTCGGCATCCCGGCATCCGGGCGCTGCTATTACGGCGGCGAGGACTTCGGTGCGTGGCGCAGCGAGGCGGACGGCGCGGCAGAGCCCTTGCGCGTGCGCAGGCAGCCTGTCGACGCGTTCACCGTGGTGGCCAGTCGACGCCACAGCAGTCCGGCACAGGAGCAGTTGCTGGGCCGTCTGGGCGAACGATTCGGTGAGCTGGCGCTGGCCAACGTGGGCAGCTCACTGAAGTTCTGCCTGCTCGCCGAGGGTGCCGCCGACTGCTATCCGCGTCTGGCGCCGACCTCGCAGTGGGACACCGCAGCGGCGCAAGGCGTGCTGGAGGGGGCAGGCGGTGAAGTGCTGGACGTCAGCGGCGTTCCGCTGCGCTACGAGGCGCGCGCGAGTTACCTCAATCCGTCATTCCTGGCATTACCCAAAGACGTCGACTGGCGTGACTGGCTGATCGAGCTGGCCAACCGCGGCTGAACCTGGCGTGGCTGCCATCTAGCGCCTGAGCGGAACTGCCGCAACAGCGGCTCCATGCTGATGGCCTACTTGTGCAGGACGAACTGCCCGGTGAAACGCACAGCGTCACGACCGTCGGCGGCGAGGATGCGGCTGTTGAGTTCCAGGCGCGAACGGCCCCGGCGGCGGTAGATCGACTCGAAACGCTCCCAGGCTTCGGGGCTTGGTGCCGAGCAGATGGCCATCGCATCGTCCACTACCGGCAACGGGTACTCGATCTTGCCTTCGTGGATGACGATATGGCCGTCTTCGATACCGGCTTCGCGCAGCCGCAGGTGCAACCAGCCCCAGCCTGCCAGCACGGCGGCGCAATACAGACTGCCGCCGAACATGCTGCTCTTGTGATTGATGTTCGGCTGCAGCGGTACCTGCAGGCGCAACTCGTGATTTTCCCACTGTTCGACGCGCAGCCCTAGCGAGCGGGTCAGCGGGATGTCGTGGTGGAGAATGGCTTCCAGGTAGCGGCTATCGCGGCTCATGCCGGGTAGGTTCCTAAACGTTGCGAAGATACAGACAGACGCCAAGCATGACTCTTGAGTCACGGTTTGGCCAGTCCGTTCACGGCATTTGCCGGGGCGCGTAAAAGCGGCTCTTCAGCTGCGTTGCAGGTGTTCCGGTTTTGGTGCTGCAGGTGTCGGTGGCGACGTTCGGTGGTGCGCCGCTCAGCCGGCTGACTTGCTGCGATAGGCACAGTACCCGGGGCGCGGGCCGATGCGTGGGTGGTTGCGGCAGGTGTCCGGACGCTTGGCATAGACCGTGCAGAGTCTGCTTTTGCGATCCAGATAGAGGCAATCGCCGTTGGTCAGGCGCGTCAGCGTGAAGATTTCGTGCTTGTGGTTGAAGTGCTCGACGATGCCCGCCTTGCTCAGTCGCTTGGCGATGTTCTTTGCCGGCTCGTCGCGCTCGAAGGCATCGACCAGCTCCAGGCGAATCAGGTCGTCGATGCGCACCTCCACCGGCAGCGTGCAGCAGGTGGCATGGCAGTCGCGGCACAGGCCGGCGCTGTAGCGCACCCAGGTTTCCAGGCGCTCGGGGTCGGCGGAGGCGATCAGTCTTGTCTTCACGGGCAGTCTTTCGGGGCATTCGGGCGCGCGCATCATAGCGAGCCGCACGGCGATTGCCAGCGCTGTCCGACAGCGGCGACCGGACGGGCGGTAGCGCAGATGTAAAGGAAACCTGCAACGCTTTTTCTGGAACGTCGAACGGAGGTGAACGGGCACGGCTGCCGCGAGTCCCTCTTGTGTGTCTTCGCTAACCGAGGTCTGTCCATGACGCAGGAAACAGCCATTGCCACCGCCGAAGAAGTTGCCGCTTTCCGGGAGCGGGTGTTGCGCAAGCTCACCTATTCGGTGGGCAAGGATCCGGAGAACGCTTCCGATTACGACTGGTTCCATGCGGTAGCCCTGGCCACCCGCGACAGCACCATCGACCGCTGGATGGATTGCACCCGTGAGGCCTACAACAGCGGACAGAAGCGGGTCTACTACCTCTCGCTGGAATTCCTTATCGGTCGGCTGCTGGTCGACAGTCTGAGCAACCTGGGCTTGTTCGAAGTGGCGCGCGAGGCGCTGGCCGGGCTCGATGTGGATATCGACCGCATCCGCCTGCTGGAGCCGGACGCGGCGCTAGGCAATGGCGGCTTGGGGCGGCTCGCGGCCTGCTTCATGGAAAGCATGGCGACCCTCGGTGTGGTCTCCCATGGCTACGGCATTCGCTACGACCACGGTCTGTTCCGTCAGGCGATCGTCGACGGCTGGCAGCACGAGCAGACCGAAACCTGGCTGGACTTCGGCAACCCCTGGGAGTTCGAGCGTTCGGAGGTCAAGTACCTGATCGGCTTTGGTGGCAGCGTCACCGCGACCACCAACGACAAGGGCGAGGTGCAACATTTCTGGCACTGGGCCGAAGGCGTGCGGGCGATCGCCTATGACACGCCGATCGTCGGCTGGCGCGGTGCCGGGGTGAACACGCTGCGCCTGTGGCGTGCCCGTCCGGAGGCGGATTTCCACCTGGCACGCTTCAACGCGGGCGACCATATCGGCGCCGCGGCGGAAGAAGCTCGCGCCGAGAGCATCTCCCGCGTGCTCTATCCGGCCGACAGCACCGAGGCCGGGCAGGAGCTGCGTCTGCGCCAGGAATATTTCTTCGTTGCCGCCTCGCTGCAGGACTTGCTGCGCCGCCACATCAAGCAGCGCGGCTCGTTGGACAGCCTGCCCGAGTACACGGCCATCCAGCTCAACGACACCCACCCGGCCATCGCCGTGGCCGAGCTGATGCGCCAGCTGGTCGACGTGCACAGCTACGAGTGGCAGCAGGCCTGGCGCCTGACCACGGCGACGCTGTCCTATACCAATCACACGCTGCTGCCCGAAGCCCTGGAAACCTGGCCGGTTGGGCTGATGGAGCGCCTGTTGCCGCGGCACATGCAGATCATCTACCTGATCAACGCTCATCATCTGGACTGCCTGCGCGAGCGGGGCATTCACGATGCCGAGCTGCTGCGCTCGGTGTCGCTGATCGAAGAGGATCATGGTCGTCGGGTGCGCATGGGCAACCTGGCATTCCTGGGTTCGCACAGCACCAACGGCGTTTCCGCGCTGCACACGCAGCTGATGCGCAAGACCGTGTTCACCGATCTGCACGGCTTGTATCCGCAACGCATCAACAGCAAGACCAATGGCATCACCTTCCGCCGCTGGCTCTATCAGGCCAATCCGCAGCTGACCCAGTTGCTGGTGGAGCACCTCGGCGAGGAGGTCCTCGATGAGCCGGAAACCCGCCTGCGCGAGCTCGAGCCCTTTGCCGAACAGGCCGCGTTCCGCCGGCGCTTCGCCGAACAGCGGTTGGCCAACAAGCGTCATCTGGCCAACGTGATTCAGGAGCGGCTGGGCATCAGCGTCGACCCGAACGCGTTGTTCGATGTGCACGTGAAGCGCATCCACGAATACAAGCGCCAGTTGCTCAACCTGCTGCACACCGTCGCGCTGTACCAGGCGATTCGCTCCGATCCGGGCGGCAACTGGGTGCCGCGGGTGAAGATCTTCGCCGGCAAGGCAGCAGCCAGCTACCACCAGGCCAAGCTGATCATCAAGCTGACCAACGATATCGCCAATACGATCAACGCCGACCCCACGGTGCGCGGCCTGCTCAAGGTGGTGTTCCTGCCCAACTACAACGTCAGTCTGGCCGAGGACATCATCCCGGCGGCCGATCTATCCGAGCAGATATCCACCGCCGGGTTGGAGGCTTCGGGCACCAGCAATATGAAGTTCGCCCTCAACGGCGCGCTGACCATTGGCACGCTGGATGGCGCCAACGTGGAGATGAGTGAGCAGATCGGCCTGGAGCACATGTTCATCTTCGGCCTGACCGCGCAGCAGGTGAACGCGCGCAAACAGGCCAACGAATACAACGCCGAAGCCATCATCGGCGCTTCGCCGCGGCTCAGCGAGGTGCTCTCGGCAATTCGCGGCGGCGCGTTCTCGCCCGGCGACGCGGGGCGCTATAGCGGGCTGGTGGACGGCATCAGCTGGCACGACACCTTCATGGTCTGCGCAGATTTCGAGGCCTATTGGCAGGCGCAGCTGGATGTCGAAGCGTGCTGGCGCGACCCTGACCGCTGGTGGCGTTCCTCGGTGCTGAACACGGCGCGTACCGGCTGGTTCTCCTCGGACCGCACCATTCGTGAATACGCCCGGGAGATCTGGAAAGTGATGTGACGGCACGCGCGCCGGGACACCATTCCCGGCGCGCGGTCACTCTGCACGCAGCGCCACCGGTGCTGGCAAACTGGTTGCCGCTGCGCTGAACTCTGTGGGGGCGCGACCGGTCTGAGGGGAGTTAGTTTTCCTACGGCCTGCTAAACTGCGCGGGTTTATCCTTCCTCCGGAGTCATTTCCATGTCACGCGTAACCCTCAGCCGCTACCTCATCGAGCAGACTCGCAGTAACAACACGCCTGCTGATCTGCGCTTTCTCATCGAGGTCGTGGCGCGAGCGTGCAAGGAAATCAGCCATGCGGTCTCCAAGGGCGCCCTCGGCGGCGTACTCGGCAGCGCCGACAGCGAGAACATCCAGGGCGAAGTGCAGAAGAAGCTCGACGTCCTGTCCAACGAGATTCTGCTAGAGGCCAACGAGTGGGGCGGCCACCTGGCCGGCATGGCCTCCGAGGAAATGGACAACGCCTACCAGATTCCCGGCAAGTACCCGAAGGGTGCCTATCTGCTGGTCTTCGATCCGCTGGACGGCTCCAGCAACATCGACGTCAACGTCTCGGTCGGCACCATCTTCTCGGTGCTGCGTTGCCCCAACCAGTGCTTCTCGCAGAACGACAGCCTCGGCGAGGAGGCCTTCCTGCAGCCGGGCACCGAGCAGGTGGCCGCCGGTTATGCCATCTACGGTCCGCAGACCATGCTGATCCTGACTCTCGGTCACGGCGTGATGGGCTTCACTCTGGACCGCGAGCTGGGCAGCTTTGTGCTGACCCACGAGCACCTGCGCGTGCCGCAGAGCACCGCCGAATTCGCCATCAACATGTCCAACCAGCGCCACTGGGAAGAGCCGGTCAAGCGCTATGTCGGCGAGTTGCTGGCTGGCAAGGAAGGCCCGCTGGGCAAGAACTACAACATGCGCTGGATCGCCTCGATGGTCGCCGACGTGCACCGCATCCTCACCCGCGGCGGGCTGTTCATGTACCCGCGCGACAACCGCGATCCGTCCATGGCCGGCAAGCTGCGCCTGATGTACGAAGCCAATCCGATGGCGATGATCGTCGAGCAGGCCGGCGGTGCCGCTACCAACGGCACGCAGCGTATTCTGGAAATCCAGCCTGAATCGCTGCACCAGCGGGTGCCGGTGTTCCTCGGCTCGAAGGAAGAAGTCGAGCGCGTCACCGGCTACCATCAGGGCTGATCGATGCAGGCGCCCTGGCAGGAGTTGCTGAATTGGTGGTTCGGCCAGGGCTCCAGTGCAACCGGGATCGCTGCCGAGAAGCAGCAGCTCTGGTTCGGTTACCGAGCACAGCAGGATGCCGAGGCGCGCGAGCGCTTCGGCGAACTGGTCGAGCAGGCGCTGAACGGTGAACTGCAGGATTGGGCGGAGCTGCCCGAGGGTTGGCTGGCGCTGATCCTGCTGCTCGATCAGCTACCACGCATGATCCATCGCCAAACGCCACGAGCCTTCGCCGGCGACGAACGCGCGCAACAGCTTGTTCGCGACGGCCTGGCGCATGGCGGTGACATGCTGCTGGCGCCGATCCAGCGCGTGTTCATCTACCTGGTGCTGGAGCACGCGGAAAACCTGGCGGTGCAGGACCTGGCGGTCGCGCACTTCAGTGCTCTGCGTGATATTGCCGATGAGCAGGAACAGCCGCTGTTCCTCGGCTTCCTCGACTACGCCGAGCGCCACCGCGAAGTGATCTCGCGCTTCGGCCGCTTCCCCCATCGCAACGCCATTCTCGGTCGTGAATCCAGCGACACCGAGCAATTATTTCTGGAACAGCCGGGCTCGTCCTTCTGAGGTCGGCTACTACTCGGGCAACGCCTGTGGCGCCTTTGCGCTGGGCATTGAACCTTAGAACAAGCAAGGAGCTCGATATGTCATTGCGTACCCCATTTCTGCTTGCCTGCGCCGTGTTGCTGGTTGCCTGCAGTCCGGTCACCCAGGAGAACTTCGCCAAGCTCAAGCCCGGCATGGAACGGGTGGAAGTGGAAAAGCTGCTCGGTAAGCCCTCTGAATGCGCGGGTGCGCTGGGTATGTCCAGCTGCACCTGGGGTGAGAAGAACCGTTTCATCAGCGTCCAGTTCGCCGGCGACCAAGTGATGATGTTTTCCGGCAAGGGCCTGAAGTAGCTATCAACGTAGCTTGGAGAGTCCGATGCGTGCGAGTGTGGTCCTGCTGTGCCTGACGCTGTTGAGCGGATGCGTGGGTGGTAGCCGCGAACAGCCCCCCGAGACCGTAGGCGAGGTGGACCTCCAGCGCTATCAGGGAACCTGGTACGAGCTGGCGCGCTTGCCGATGTTCTTTCAGCGTGATTGCGTGCGCTCCGAAGCGCATTACCAGTTGCAGGCCGACGGCAGCGTGGCAGTGACCAACTGCTGCGAAACCGAAGACGGCGACTGGCAGGAAGCCAAAGGCGAAGCGGTGCCGCAGCAAGCCGGCAGCACCGACCGGCTCTGGGTACGCTTCGATAACTGGTTCAGCCGGCTCTTTCCCGATCTGACCAAGGGGCACTACTGGGTGCTTTATCTGGATGAGGGCTATAGCACGGCGCTGGTCGGCAGCCCGGATCGCAAGTACCTCTGGTTGCTGGCACGCGATACCGAAGTCGACCAGGCGACACGCAAGCGTCTGCTCCATGAGGCTGAGCGACGCGGTTACGACACCAGCGAGCTGCTCTGGCGCCAGTGATCGTCTGGCCTGTCAGTCCCATTCCAGGCGCGCCAGCTGCCATTCACCCTGCTCCTGGCGCCACTCGAGCTTGACCTGATAATGCCCCGCCTGCTGCGGCAGCAGTGCCTCGGCGCCAGTGAGCGCTACCTGCGCCTCGGTATGGCCGCGATCAGGATAGGTCGGATCGACCCAGCTGCGCTGGCTGAGGGCGATTACCCGAACATTGCGATGACGCAGGAACATCAGCGTTGCGGTGCGTCTTGCCCACTCGCGGTCGTATTGGCGCTGGGCCTGGAAGTCGGCATGCAATAGCTCCATCAGCGCCCCGGTCTGCTTGCTCTCCAGCTTTGCCTGCAACTGCTCCACCGCCAGCTGCAATGCCGCTTCCGGGGTGTTGCCACCGCAGCCGACGAGTGCCAGCAGCACCGCCAGCACCGCTATTTTCCATGCTGACATGCTCAACTCCGTTAACCTCGTTATGATGCCGCTAACGTCATGGGGGCCGGCCGGCCCGCCGCAGATCAGGAGTGTGCCATGCAGACCTTGTATCCGGAGATCAAACCCTACGCCCGGCACGAGCTGGCGGTAGAAGAACCGCATGTGCTCTATGTCGACGAGAGTGGGTCGCCGGATGGTCTGCCCGTGCTGTTCGTCCACGGTGGCCCCGGCGGTGGCTGTGACGCCATGAGCCGACGCTTCTTCGATCCGAGCCTGTACCGCATCATCACCTTCGATCAGCGCGGCTGTGGCCGCTCGACACCGCATGCCAGCCTGGAAAACAACACCACAGCGCATCTGATCGCCGACATGCAGCGTATCCGCGAGCATCTGGGCATCGACAAATGGGTGCTGTTCGGTGGCTCCTGGGGCTCGACGCTCTCGCTGGCCTATGCCCAGACCTACCCGGAACACGTGCACGCCCTGATCCTGCGCGGCATCTTTCTCTGCCGGCCACAGGATCTCGCCTGGTTCTATCAGGAGGGCGCCAGTCGGCTGTTCCCTGACTATTGGCAGGATTTCCTCTCACCGATTCCGCCCGAAGAGCGTGACGACTTGATGCAGGCGTTCCACCGACGCCTCACCGGGACCGACCAGATCGCCCAGATGCATGCCGCGAAGGCCTGGTCCTGCTGGGAAGGGCGTACCGCGACGCTGCGTCCGAACAACCAGGTGGTCGATCGCTTTGCTGATACCCACCGGGCGCTGTCGATGGCCCGTATCGAATGCCATTACTTCGTCAATCAGGCCTTTCTCGAACCGGATCAGCTCTTGCGCGACATGCCGAAGATCGCCCACCTGCCGGGCTTTATCGTGCATGGCCGCTACGATGCGATCTGCCCGTTGGACAATGCCTGGGCGCTGCATCAGGCGTGGCCGAACAGCGAGTTGCAGATCATCCGTGATGCCGGGCATTCGGCGGCGGAGCTGGGTATTGCCGATGCCCTGGTGCGTGCTGCCGGCGAGATCGCCCATCGTCTGCTCGATCTGCCGCCGGCGGATGCCGAATGAAGGGGCTGATTCAGCGCGTGCGCCAGGCACGCGTCGAGGTAGCGGGCGAGGTTGTCGGGTCCATCGACCAGGGTTTGCTCGTCTTGGTCGGTGTCGAGCGCGAAGACGACCACGCGCGGGCCGACAAGCTGCTGCACAAGCTGCTCAACTACCGGGTCTTCAGCGACGAGCAGGGCAAGATGAATCGCTCGCTGAAGGATATCGGCGGCGGTCTGCTGCTGGTTTCCCAGTTCACCCTGGCGGCTGACACCCGCAGCGGCTTGCGGCCGAGCTTTTCCAGCGCGGCGCCACCCGCGCAGGGCGAAGCGCTATATGACTATCTGCTGGCGCAAGCGCGCGCCCAGCACCCGCAGGTAGCCTGCGGGCGTTTCGGCGCCGATATGCAGGTGCATCTGGTCAACGACGGACCGGTGACCTTTCTCCTCGAAAGCTGATCAGGATGTCAGTGCCGCACCGGCACTGGCTCCAAATCGTTATCGCGCAACCAGGTGACCGCATATTCGCGCAGCTGCACGGTCTGGTAGTGCAGCCAGGCCTCCCTGACCTCTGGAAAGTCCTCCAGCTTGAAATCGAATGTGCGTAGCGGCTTGCGGCCCTTGAGCGCATTGCTCAGTACTGCATGGGCGATGGGGTCATGCTGGGTGAAGAGGAAGGCTTCACGCATGGCGATCGATTGCGCCAGCTCCAGCGGTTCGATGTGAAGGTAGCGATCCTGCTGTACGTCGTATTTCTCCATGACGCCGGGTGCTGGCTCGCTCGGGAAGACGGCGCGGATCTCGCCGTTCTCTAGATCCAGGTAGTACTCGGCGCTGTCGCGTCCATCCAGAGCGTACTCCAGACGGTGCATGTCTATGGTCAATGGTCGCATGGCAAGAACGGCTCTTTATTGGATTAGGGCATAGGTCAGAGTCCCCGTGCGGTCGCACGGAAACATGAGCAGTCTTAGCCTCTGACTCCCTGGCACCGGGTGGGTGCGTTACGTTCATCGGGGCGCCATGGCTCGCGCGGCGAACGAAGGCCTGGCTGTGCTATGGCGCGGGCTTAAAACAGCCTGGCCAGCAGGGCGCTGACTGCCGTCTCGACGCGCAGGATGCGCTCGCCCAGCTGTACCGGCTGCAGCCCCGCGGCGGCGAGCTTTTCCACCTCGTAGGGAATCCAGCCGCCTTCCGGGCCAATCGCCAGCGTGACAGGCCCAACGACAGCGCGTGGACAGTGCGGATAGTCGCCGGGATGACCGACCAGGCCCAGGGTGCCCGCGCTGAGTTGCGGTAGGCGATCCTCAACGAAGGGCTTGAAGCGCTTTTCGATGATGACTTCCGGCAGCACGGTGTCGCGCGCCTGCTCCAGGCCAAGAATCAGCTGTTCATGGATCGCGGCCGGTTCAAGGAAGGGCGTCTGCCAGAAGCTTTTCTCCACCCGATAGCTGTTCAGCAGCACCAGTTGCGGCACGCCCATGGTCGCGACGGTCTGCAGTACGCGGCGGAGCATTTTCGGCCGCGGAAGTGCCAGCAGCAGAGTCAGCGGCAGCTTGGCCGGTGGCGGTTGGTCGAAGCTGACCTGCAGTTCCGCTTCGCCGGCATCCAGACGCAACAGGCGGCCACTACCCATGTCGCCGCCAAGCAGGCCGACCTTGAGGCTCTCGCCGACTTCCGCGCGATGAACCTGTTGCAGGTGTGTCAGGCGCCGATCACGCAACAGAACATGGTCATCGGCGACGAAGTCTGCCTGCTCGAGCAGTAGCAGGTTCACGGGCGTGGAGCGGGGGGCTGGTCACCGGTTTCCGGCGCTTCGTCCTCGGCGTCGCCGCGGAAATGCGGGTCGCGTTTCTTCACCAGGCTGCCGCAGATCACCCCAGCCTCGAACAGCAGCCACATCGGCACGGCCAGCAGCGCCTGGGAGAACACGTCGGGCGGTGTGAGCACCATGCCGACGGCGAAGCAGCCAACGATCACGTACGGGCGGCTCTTGCGCAGGGTGGCGACATCGACGATACCGACCCAGATCAGCAGGAACGTCGCCACCGGAATCTCGAACGCCACGCCGAAGGCGAAGAACAGCGTAAGCACGAAGTCGAGGTATTGGCCGATGTCGGTCATCATCGCCACGCCTTCCGGTGTCACGCTGGCGAAGAAGCCGAACATGATCGGGAACACCACGAAGTAGGCGAATGCCATGCCGGCGTAAAACAGGAAGATGCTCGACACCAGCAGCGGCACGGCGATGCGCTTTTCGTGCTTGTACAGCCCGGGCGCGATGAAGCCCCAGATCTGGTGCAGGATTACCGGCATCGACAGGAACAGCGCAACCATCAGCGTCAGTTTGAACGGTGTCAGGAAGGGCGAGGCGACGCCAGTGGCAATCATCGTCGCGCCTTCGGGCAGATAGGCGCGCAGCGGTGCGGCGACCAGTGCGTAGATCTGCTGCGAGAAATAGAACAGCCCGCCGAACAGCAGGGCGATGGCCACGACGCAACGCAGCAGGCGCTTGCGCAGCTCGGTCAGATGCGCGACCAGCGGCATTTCCTGGTCGTCGATGGAAGACTGGCTCATGGTTCGGGTGATCTGTCGGGGCGAGGAGTGGGCACGGCTTCGGCGCTGGAGGCAGACGATTCCGCAGGTGGCGCTAGCGTGCTGCCGACGTCGGCTGCGCTGCTGCCAGCGCTGGCGGCGACCTCGGTCGCGTTGCCCGCCGCTGGCGGCGTGGCGGCAGTCGAGGGGCTGGATGGCGCTGGTGGCATGATGCTCTGCTTCATCTCCCGCTCAAGGTCGAGGATGCGCTCGTTATGCAGTTGGCGACGGATCTCGTCGGCGCCGATTTCGCGCTCCACTTCGGCCTTGATGTTGCTGAAGCTGCGCTTCAGCCTGCCAACCCACAGGCCGGTGGTTCGCACCGCACCCGGCAGGCGCTCCGGGCCGAGCACCATCAGCGCCACCAGGCCGACCAGTAGCAGTTCGGTGAAACCGATATCGAACATCAGGACGTGCTCACATCAATAGAGAGAGCGGTCGCGCAGCACTGCGTGACCGCGTCAAGCCAGGGACTAGTCTTTCTTGGTCGGTTCTTCGACCTTGCGCGCTTGCGCATCGATGGTGTGGTTCTGCTTGTCTTCGACGCCGGGCTTTTCCTCGTCGGTGCCCATGGATTTGCGGAAGCCCTTGATCGCATCACCGAGGTCGGAGCCCAGGCCCTTGAGGCGCTTGGTGCCGAACAACATGATGACGATGAGCAGAATGATCAGGAGTTGCCAGATGCTGATGCCGCCAAAACCCATGGTGATATCTCCGATGTGAATCAGGTTTGCGGACGCGCGGCTTTTTCCGCGTGTCCGGAGAGACCGAAGCGTCGATCCAGTTCATCCAGCACTGCCTGCGGGTGCTGGCCGAGCGCGGCGAGCATGACCATGCTGTGGAACCACAGATCGGCGGTTTCGTAGATCAGGTCGCTGGCGTCGCCACTCACGGCGGCGTCCTTGGCGGCGAGGATGGTTTCCACCGATTCCTCACCGACCTTCTCGAGAATCTTGTTCAGGCCCTTGTGATACAGGCTGGCAACGTAGGAGCTGTCCGGCGCCGCACCCTTGCGGGCCTCCAGCACCTCGGCCAGACGGGTCAGGGTGTCACTCATGCTTGTGCTCCGCATAGATGGCGTGCGGGTCCTTGAGAACCGGCTCGACGACTTTCCAGCTGCCATTTTCGAAGACACGGTAGAAGCAGCTTTCCCGGCCAGTATGGCAGGCGATGCCGCCGATCTGCTCGACCATCAGGATGATCACGTCGGCGTCGCAATCCAGGCGCAGCTCATGCAGCCGCTGCACATGCCCGGACTCCTCGCCCTTGCGCCACAGCTTGCCACGCGAACGTGACCAATAGATGGCGCGGCCTTCCTGCGCGGTCAGCGCCAGCGCCTCGCGGTTCATCCAGGCCATCATCAGCACGCGACCGCTCTGGTAGTCCTGCGCGATCGCCGGGACCATGCCGTCGGCGTTCCAGTTGATTTCGTCCAGCCAGTTCATCCGGTTCTCCACTCAATGCGCCCAAGTGTGCCAGCCCGCACCAGCGATGGCTATCGGCGTACCACGATGAAGACGCCGGCCACCAGCATGACCCAGGCCGGCCAGGCGGTGATTGCAGCAAGATTCTCGGCGCTGGCCGCCAGTGTGGCGCCACTGCCAAGCAGCAGCGCGCCGATCAGGCGCAGCGGCCAGCCGCGATGGCGCTCGCGCCAGGGCGGCGGTGGGTTGTTCGCATGGGGGTGCGACATACGCTCGAGCAGCTCGCGGGTCATGTGTGCCAGATGCGGCAGTTGCTCGATCTGTGCGTGCACATTCTTGATCAGCTGCTTGGGGCTCATGCGTTCGCGCATCCAGCGCTCGAGATAAGGCTGCCCGGTGCTCCAGAGGTCGAGATCCGGGTACAGCTCGCGACCGAGGCCTTCGATGTTGAGCAGAGTCTTCTGCAGCAGCACCAGTTGCGGTTGCACTTCCATGTTGAAGCGCCGCGCCACTTGGAACAGACGCACCAGCAGCTGGCCGAAGGAGATGTCCTTCAGCGGCTTCTCGAAGATCGGCTCGCAGACGGTGCGGATTGCCGCCTCGAACTCGTTGACCTTGGTTTCCGCCGGCACCCAGCCCGAATCGATATGCAGCTGCGCGACCTTGCGGTAGTCGCGCTTGAAGAAGGCCATCAAGTTGCGTGCCAGGTAGTCCTGATCCTCGGGCGTCAGGCTGCCGACGATGCCGAAGTCCACCGCGATGTACTGCGGGCTCCACGGCTGATGGGTGCTGACGAAGATGTTGCCGGGGTGCATGTCGGCATGGAAGAAGCTGTCGCGAAACACCTGGGTGAAGAAGATCTCCACGCCGCGCTCGGCGAGCTGGCGCATATCGGTGTTCTGCCGCGCCAGCCCGGCCATGTCGGTCACCGGGACGCCGTAGATGCGCTCCATCACCAGCACCTGCGGGCGGCAATAGTCCCAGTAGATCTGCGGCACGTAGAGCAGCGGCGAGCCTTCGAAATTGCGCTTGAGCTGGCTGGCGTTGGCCGCCTCGCGCAACAGGTCCAGCTCGTCGTAGATGGTCTTGGCGTAGTCGTCGACGACTTCCACCAGGTGCAGACGGCGCGCGTCGATGGAGATGCGCTCGGCGCTGTTGGCCAGCATGAACAGCCAGGCCAGATCCTGACTGATGATCGGCTTGAGGTTCGGGCGCACCACCTTGACCACCACTTCCTCGCCGGAACGCAGCTTGGCCGCATGCACCTGAGCCACCGAGGCGGAGGCCAGCGGCTTGCTGTCAAAGCGGGCGAAGATCTCCCCCACCGACGCACCCAGTTGGCGCTCGATCAGCGCTGTGGCGACGGCTGAATCGAATGGCGGCACGCGGTCCTGCAGCATCGCCAGTTCTTCTGCGATATCCGGCGGCAGCAAATCGCGGCGGGTGGAGAGGATCTGCCCGAACTTGATGAAGATCGGCCCCAGACCTTCCAGCGCCAGGCGCAGCCGAGCGCCACGGGACAGCTCGCTGCGCCGACGTGGAATCCAGCGCCAGGGCAGCAGATAGCTGGTCGCGCGTAGCCACCAGGGCATCGGCAGGTCGAGAATGATGTCATCGAGGCGGTAGCGGATCACCACCAGCAGGATGCGAAACAGGCGGCGTGCGGCGGCGAACAGCTTCATTCGAGGCGATCTGGATTCAGGTTGAGGGCGAGGCGCTCGATGCGGGCTTCGAGTCGGTCGAGGGCAAGTTTCATGTCATCCAGCTCGTCGAAACGCGCCTGGGCTTCGGCCTGGCCGACCAGCATCCGCGATTCCTCGCTGAGGTAGTCGGCAAGATCCTGACGCAGCGAGTCGGCGCTGTCGCGTACCCAGTCCACAGGGCTACGCAGGCTGGAACCGAGCAGTTGTGCGCCGACCGGGCCGAGCCAGCGGGAAACTTCGTATTCCCAGTCCAGCTCCAGATCCTGCAGCACTTCGGCGAGGCTCATCAGCAGTCCGCTGTCACCGTCGATCTCGACCTCGGGGCCATGCAGCACCGCGGTCTTGTTGCGGCTGACGGCCAGGCGCAGCAGGCTGCTCGCTGGCGCGCGCAGGCGGCAATCGGCCTCCGCGCCCCAGTTGCTGGCCAGGCGCAGACCTTCGTTATCGGCGAGAATGAACAGGCGCCAGGCCGGCGCGGTGCAGTCGATCTCGATGATCCGGCCGTTCAGGCGTGCCAGTCGCGGCAGTGCGGTGGGGTCCAGGCGCAGGACGCGATTGATGCCGCGCTCGGCACCGGCCAGCAGGGCAGTGCGCAACATCAGGGCTTGATGCCGCGGTGCAGGGCGACGATGCCGCCGGTCATGTTGTGATAGCTGACGCGCTCGAAACCGGCGGTCTCCATCATGCTCTTGAGGGTTTCCTGATCCGGGTGCATGCGGATCGACTCGGCCAGGTAGCGATAGCTCTCGGCGTCGTTGGTGATCAGCTTGCCCATCATCGGCAACAGGCTGAACGAGTAGGCGTCATAGGCCTTGGAGAACAGCTGGTTGGTCGGTTTGGAGAACTCCAGTACCAGCAGACGGCCGCCCGGCTTCAGCACGCGCAGCATGGAAGCGATGGCGTCTTCCTTGTGCGTCACGTTGCGCAGGCCGAAAGCGATGGTGACCACGTCGAAGTGGTTGTCCGGGAAGGGCAGCTTCTCGGCATCGGCCTGGACGAACTTGACGTTGCCGGCCACGCCCTTGTCCAGCAGCTTGTCGCGGCCGACCTTGAGCATCGAAGCATTGATGTCGGCCAGCACCACCTCGCCGGTAGGGCCGACGATGCGCGAGAACTGGCGGGTCAGGTCACCGGTGCCGCCGGCGATATCCAGCACGCGGTTACCGTGGCGGGCGCCGGACAGCTCGATGGTGAAGCGCTTCCACAGGCGATGCACGCCACCGGACATCAGGTCGTTCATCAGGTCGTACTTGGCGGCCACGGAGTGGAACACCTCGGCCACCTTCTGCGCCTTCTGGCTTTCCGGCACGTTCTTGTAGCCGAAATGGGTGGTCGGTTCTGCGTCATGCGCTTTGCGAGGGTCGGTCATGTCACTTTCGCCGAGAAGAATGTGCCCGGCATTCTAAACCTAAATGGCCGGCTGATAAGCGTCGAGCTGGCCGCGGCCGGCAAAAGGTCTAGCGGCGACATGTCGCAGGGTTGGGGAGGCCGGTCGCCGAGAAGGGAAGTCGCCGTGCGCGCTTGCAGCCTCTTGTGGGCACGCTATGGCTTCCTCCGCCGTTCGTCGCTGCTTTGCTATAGTGCGCGCCTTTTCGGGCGCAGCCAGGAGTCGTAATGGCCCAGATCATCGTCGAGCGTACCCACAATCTTGGCCGCGAGGCCGCACGCGAGAAGGCCGACGAGCTGGCCGCGCGCCTGGCTCGCGAGTTCGGCGTGAGCTGTCAGTGGCAGGGCGATGTGCTGGCCGTCAAGCGCAGCGGCGCGGACGGGCGCATCGAGGTCCACGAGGACAGCGTCAAGGTGCTGCTCAACCTCGGCCTGCTGCTCTCGGCCATGGGCGGCAGCATCAAGGGCCAGATCGAGCGGGCGTTGGACAAGGCGCTGGTCTGAGCTGGCGCCCAGCTTAACGGGCGCCTCGATAGGTGCGGGACGTAGGGTGGATGTCGCTTTTTACATCCAGCGCAGCGCTGCTCGATTGACCTGAACCCGATGGATCGCCACCCGGTGGGCCGCCACCCGGTGGATCGGTGGCGCGTGATCCGCCCTACGGTTTGCCTTTCAGAGCATCAGCTTGACCACGGATTCGTTCGGGTCGCGTGACTTGCCAGCGGCCGCCAGCGCCGCGAGATAGTCATCCCACAGCGCTTGCTGATTCAGTGCCAGGCGTTCCAGATAGTCCCAGGTAAACAGGCCGCTGTCGTGGCCGTCGCTGAAGGTCAGCTTCAGTGCGTACTGGCCGGCCGGCTCGATCTGCTCCAGGCCGACGTTCAGCTTGCCGGTTTGCAGCACCGGATTGCCGTGGCCCTGGACTTCCGCCGAGGGCGAATGCACACGCAGGAACTCGGCGGACAGCACGTAGCGCTCGTCGGCGCCGTACTCCAGCTCCAGCGTTTTCGATGCCTTGTGCAGCTTGATTGCGGTGGGGATGCGCATGCAACGCTCCGGAAAACCGGCCGCGGCGATCGCCACGGCCGCGACGGTTAGAGAATGTAGCGCGACAGGTCTTCGTCCTGCGCCAGTTCGCCGAGGTGCTCGTTGACGTAGGCAGCGTCGATGCGGATCGCTTCGCCGTCCTGCTTGGCTGCGATATCGCCAGCACTGAAGGAAACCTCTTCCAGCAGCCGCTCGAGCAGCGTGTGCAGGCGACGCGCGCCGATGTTCTCGGTTTTCTCGTTGACCTGCCAGGCGATCTCGGCGATGCGCTTGATGCCGTCTTCGAGAAACTCGATGTGCAGGCCCTCGGTTTTCAGCAGTTCACGATACTGCTCGGTGAGCGCCGCATGCGGCTCGGTGAGGATGCGCTCGAAGTCCTGCGGTGACAGCGCCTTGAGCTCGACGCGGATCGGCAGGCGGCCCTGTAGTTCCGGTACCAGATCGCTGGGCTTGGACAGGTGGAAGGCGCCGGACGCGATGAAGAGGATGTGGTCGGTCTTGACCATGCCCAGCTTGGTGTTGACCGTGCTGCCTTCGATCAGCGGCAGCAGGTCGCGCTGCACGCCTTCGCGGGAGACGTCGGCGCCGCTGGTATTGCCGCGCTTGGCTACCTTGTCGATCTCGTCGATGAAGACGATACCGTTCTGCTCAACCGCTTCCAGGGCGCGTGCCTTGAGGTCTTCTTCGTTGACCAGGCGCGCGGCTTCCTCGTCGCGGATCAGCTTGAAGGCTTCCTTGATCTTCAGCTTGCGGCTCTTCTTCTTGCCTTTGCCCATGTTGGCGAAGAGGTTCTGCAGCTGGTTGGTCATCTCCTCCATGCCGGGCGGAGCCATGATTTCCACGCCGGCCGGGCTTTCGGCGACTTCGATGTCGATTTCCTTGTCGTCCAGCTGCCCTTCGCGCAGGCGCTTGCGGAACAGCTGGCGGGTGTTGGAATCGCTCGGCTGCATTGGCTCCTCGGAGAAGCCCACCGGGCGCGCCGGCGGCAGCAGCGCGTCGAGGATGCGCTCTTCGGCGGCGTCTTCGGCGCGGTGGCGCATCTTGTGCACCTCCTGCTCGCGCAGCATCTTCAGCGCGGCGTCGGCCAGGTCGCGAATGATCGACTCGACGTCACGGCCGACATAGCCGACCTCGGTGAACTTGGTCGCTTCCACTTTCAGGAAGGGCGCATTGGCCAGCTTGGCCAAACGGCGGGCGATTTCGGTCTTGCCGACACCGGTGGGGCCAATCATCAGGATGTTCTTCGGGGTGACTTCCTGGCGCAGCTCGGCGGGCAGCTGCATGCGCCGCCAGCGGTTGCGCAGGGCGATGGCGACGGCACGCTTGGCGTCGTCCTGGCCGATGATGTGGCGGTTGAGTTCGTGGACGATCTCGCGGGGCGTCATGGACATTTCTTCATTACTCCGGAAGCTGGGCGGGGTACCAAACAGGCGGCTTGAAAAACGTGGGCGAGGCAGGCAAGACACACACCGTATTTGCCAACACAGCCAGTTTTAATCGGCCTGTCAGACGGCGCTATCCAGCTCCTCAATGGTCAGATTCTGATTGGTGAACACGCAGATGCTGCCGGCGATGTTCAGCGCCGTCTCGGCGATTTCCTGGGCCGACATGTCGGCGCCGGCCTTGAGCAGCAACGCTTTGGCCGCGGCCTGGGCGAAACCGCCGCCAGAGCCCATGGCGATCAGGTCGTCCTCGGGCTGCACCACGTCGCCGTTGCCGGTGATGATCAGCGACGCGTCCTTGTTGGCTACCGCCAGCATGGCTTCCAAGCGACTCAGCGAACGGTCGGTACGCCAGTCCTTGGCCAGCTCGACGGCGGCGCGAACCAGGTGGCCCTGATGTTTCTCCAGCTGGCCTTCGAAGCGTTCGAAGAGGGTGAAGGCGTCGGCGGTGGCACCGGCGAAGCCCGCCAGTACCTGGCCGTGATAGAGGCGGCGGACCTTCTTGGCGTTGCCTTTCATGACGGTGTTGCCCAGGGAAACCTGGCCGTCGCCGCCCATGACGACTTTGCCGTTGCGGCGCACTGAAACGATGGTGGTCAAAGGAAAATCTCCACACTGCGGGGCGATGAATGCCCGAATGCGGTTGATATGGGGGACTGCTGGCGGCTTTTCAACGGCTGTCGATGACGTTCATCGACAGCCGTGTTACAGCGCTTTGCTTTGCAGCGCTCAGTCGCTCAGGGCCGGTCCGGGCTCTTCGCTGCGCTGCGGGCGACTGGGCTGGCGCGGCACGTCGCCGGCAACCGCCGCGGCGATCAGCTTGCGCAGGCGCACCGGGATCGACTTGGCCGCCGGCACCTTGCTGCGTTCGGCGTGGTGCCAGACGGGCAGCAGCGCGTTGCATTCCGGGTAATAGCCGGCGCAGCAGCCCTCGGGAATGTTGTAGGGCGTCACCCGCAACGGGCTGACTGCGCGATGCACGCCATCGTCGACCACGGTGATCGCTTCGATGCGATCGTTCTCGGCCAGGCCCAGGCGGGCGATGTCGTTGCGGTTCATCAGAATCACCGCGCGGGTGCCATGAATGCCGCGGAAGCGGTCGTCGTAGCCGTAGACGGTTGTGTTGAATTGGTCATTGCTGCGCAGCGTCATCATCTGCAGTACGTCGTGCCGCTCGTGGCCGTTTTCTTCGGTATCCGGGTCGGCGGACAGCGATGGCGGATTGATGAAGTTGGCCTTGCCCGACTCGGTATCCCAGCGTCGTTCGCTCGCACCGAGCGGGCGGTGGAAGCCGCCGGGCTCCATCATGCGCACATTGAAGTCGTGGAAGATCTCCGGGTAACTCTCGGCAATGGCGTCGCGGATCAGGCTGTAGTCCGCCACCCAGGTATCCCAGTCCAGCATCGGGTTGGGTGTCAGCGTCGCCTTGGCCAGCCGCGCGATGATCGCCGGTTCCGATAGCAACAGTTCGCCAGCGGGCTCGGCGGCGCCGCGCCAGGCGCGGATGCAGCCGGTGCTGTCTTCGGTGGTGTGGCGCTGCTCGCCGGTGGCCTGGCGGTCGATCTCGGTCCGTCCCAGGCAGGGCAGGATATAGGACACCTCACCGGTGATCAGGTGGTTGCGATTGAGCTTGGTCGATACCTGTACCGACAGCCGTAGCTTGCGCCACGCCGGCTCCATCTGCAGGGTGTCGGGAATGGCACGGACGAAGTTGCCGCCCAGGCCGATGAAGCCACGGATGCTGCCGTCGAGAATGCCTTCACAGGCCTCCACGGTATTCACGCCATCCTCGCTCGGCGGCTCGAAACCGAATTGCCGGCGCAGGTTGTCTGCCGGGACTTTCGCAGCCTTCTCGGTGATGCCGACGGTGCGCTGGCCCTGCACGTTGGAATGGCCACGCACTGGCAGGATGCCGGCACCCTCCTTGCCGATGTTGCCGCGCAACAGCAGCAGATTGACCAGCATCTGGATGGTCTGCACGCCGTAGCGGTGCTGGGTCAGCCCCATGCCGTATGGCGCGATAACCCGTTCACAGCTGGCATAAACGGTGGCCGCGGCCTCCATGGCGGTACGGCTCAAACCCGAGCGGCGTTCCAGATGTGCCCAGCTGTAGCTGCGGATGCGTTGCTCAAAGGCTTCGAAGCCGTGGGTGTGCTGCTCGATGAAAGCCATATCGAGCACGCGCTTGCGGCCCTCGGCGACGGCCTGGTCGTCCATGGCGAACAGCGCCTTGCACATGCCGGCGATGGCGGCCATGTCGCCGCCGATGGCGAGCTGGTGGTACTGGGTGCTGATCACCGTGCTGTCCGGTGTGAGCATCTCGCGCGGCGACTGCGGATTGACGAAGCGCTCCAGCCCACGCTCGCGCAGCGGATTGAAGGTGACGATCTGAGCGCCGCGTTCACGGGCTTCCTGCAGCTGATGCAGCATCCGCGGGCTGGAGGTGCCGGTGTTGTGGCCGAAGAAGAACAGCCCGTCGGTGTGCTCGAAATCGTTCAGGGTGACGGTCGCCACCGGCACGCCGATGCTCTCCGGCAGCGCCACCGAGGTGCTCTCGTGACACATGTTGGAGCTGTCCGGCAGGTTGTTGGTGCCGTACAGCCGCGCCAGCAGGCCATACATGTAGGCCGTTTCCAGCGCCGCGCGGCCGGACATGTAGAACACCACCTGATCGGGATCGGCCATGGCCTTGAGTTCGGTGCCGATCTCGGCGAAGGCCTCATCCCAGCTGACCGGCTGGTAGTGATCGCTGGCGGCGTCGTAGCGCAGCGGATGGGTCAGCCGGCCCTGCTGCTCGAGGTCGTAGTCGCTCCAGTTGAGCAGCTCGCTGACGCTGTGCCTGGCAAAGAATTCCGGGCCGCAGCGCAGTGACGTGGTTTCCCAGGCGGTGGCCTTGGCGCCGTTCTCGCAGAACGACAGTGGTCGTGACGGATGCGGCTTGGCCCAGGCGCAGCTGACGCAGGCGAAGCCGTCGATCGGTTTGTTCTGCTTGAGCAGCAGGCCGATGCCGGCCGGCGAGACGCGCTCACGCAGCAGGATATTGGCGACGGAGTAGGCTGATCCCCAGCCGCCCGCGGGCGCGTGGTAGGGCCTGAACTTGGTCTGGGACACGTCGTTTCTCCTGCTGCCAAGGGAGCTTGTCTGTTTACGACGGGGACCACGGCGGATCGTTCAGGACCCTTTGTCACAAGGTTGTACCGCTCACTCCATGGCGAAGCCGTGCTGGCGCCAGGCCTCGTACACCGCGACGGCGACGGTGTTCGACAGGTTCAGGCTGCGGCTGTCGGGCCGCATCGGCAGACGCAGGCGCTGGTCGTTGGGCAGGGCGTCACGGATCTCCGCCGGCAGGCCGCGACTCTCCGGCCCGAACAGCAGCGCATCGCCGCGTCGGTAGTGCACCTCGTGAAAGGGCTGCGAGCCCTTGGTGGTAAAGGCGAACAGTCGCGGGCCGTCGGGGTTTGCGGCGTCAATGCCGATCCGCGCGAGGCAGCTCGGCAGGTCGGCGTGACGCTCCAGCGTGGCGTACTCGTGGTAGTCGAGGCCGGCGCGGCGCAGGCGCTTGTCGTCCAGCTCGTAACCCAGCGGCTCGATCAGGTGCAGGTGACAGCCGGTATTGGCGCAGAGCCTGATAATGTTGCCGGTATTGGGCGGAATTTCCGGTTGGAACAGGATCACGTGAAACATGCGCAGCACCGAGGTTGAGGATCGGCGGCATTCTACCGGGGAGCAGGACCCGATGCCGCGGTTGCGCCGGCGCTTTTTCGGCTCGCTGGTGCTGATCGGTCTGCTGATCGGGCTGATGATCGGTCGCCTCACCGCGCCGGGGCCGGTCCAGCTCGAGGTGGTGGAGTCGCAACCGCAAGGCCTTTCGTTGCAGTTCGACCGCGAGCCCGAGATATATGACGAGCACCTCGAAGGGGCGTTCGCCCTGCTGTTCCAGGCCGAGGGCGAGCCGCAGGCCGGACAGTTGCAGATAGACGGCATGCCGGTGGCCTGGCGCGTGCAGCAGACCGAGAAAGGTCTGTTGCTGCACTTGGTCGCGGCGCGGCCGTTGCAGGGGCAGTGGCGTGGAGAACGTCGCGATGGCGGCTGGCACCTCGCGGTAAAGGTGGTGGCGGCCAAGCGACCGTGAGCTGAAAGAATCGCTGCGTCAGAAACGACGAACCCCGCCAGCAGCGGGGTTCGTGGTCACTCTCTATATTTCGCCGCCCACGGGTAGGTCAGCTGTCGTCTCCTTCATCGTCGTCGGCGCCATCGACGCGCATGCCCAGCTCCTTGATCTTGCGCGTCAGGGTGTTGCGACCCCAGCCGAGCAGCAGGGCGGCATCGCGGCGGCGGCCGGCGGTGTGCTTGAGGGCCGTCTCGATCATGATCCGTTCGAAGGCCGGCACCGCCTCGTCGAGCAGGTTGCTCTGGCCGCGCGCCAGGGCTTGGTCGGACCAGTTGCGCAGCGCCTGTTCCCAGTTGTGCGCCGGCTGTGCCTCGGCCTGCTGGTTGAGCAGCTCCGGCGGCAGGTCGTCGACATGCACTTCGCGGCCGGATGCCATCACCGTGATCCAGCGGCAGGTGTTCTCCAGCTGGCGCACGTTGCCCGGCCAGGGCAAATGCTGCAGATACTCCTTGGTTTCCGGCTTGAGCACCTTGGTTTCCACCGAGAGCTCCTGAGCGGCGCTGGCGAGGAAGTGCTCGGCCAGCGCCGGGATGTCCTCGCGGCGATCGGACAGCCTGGGAATATGAATACGGATGACGTTCAGGCGGTGGAACAGGTCCTCACGGAACTTGCCGGCCTGCACCAGCGTTTCCAGGTCCTGGTGCGTGGCGGCGATGATGCGCACATCGACGCGCACCGGCGTGTGGCCGCCGACCCGGTAGAACTCGCCATCGGCCAGTACGCGCAGCAGGCGCGTCTGCGTGTCGGCCGGCATGTCGCCGATCTCGTCGAGAAACAGCGTGCCGCCGTCGGCTTGCTCGAAGCGGCCGCGGCGCTGATTGGCCGCACCGGTGAAGGCACCTTTCTCGTGGCCGAACAGCTCCGACTCCATCAGATCCTTGGGGATCGCCGCCATGTTCAGCGCGATGAACGGCGAGGCCGAGCGCGGGCTGTGGCGGTGCAGGGCGTGGGCCACCAGCTCCTTGCCGGTACCCGACTCGCCATTGATCAGCACGGTGATGTTGGAATGGCTGAGGCGACCGATGGCGCGGAACACCTCCTGCATCGCCGGCGCCTCGCCGATGATCTCCGGCGTGTGGTGGCGGTTGGCGGGCTCCTGCTGGTTCTGCTGCTCCTGGGCGTGCTGGTTGGCGCGCTTGACCAGCGAGACCGCGTCATCGACGTCGAACGGCTTGGGCAGGTATTCGAAGGCGCCGCCCTGATAGGACGCCACGGCGCTGTCCAGGTCCGAGTGCGCGGTCATGATGATCACCGGCAGGCGCGGGTACTGCTCGCGGATCTGCGAGAGCATGTCCAGGCCGCTGAGGCCGGGCATGCGGATATCGGAGATGATTACATCCGGCTGCTGGCGGGCGAGGCGGGCCAGCACGCCGTCGGCGCTGTCGAAGCTCTGCGTGGCCATGCCTTCCTGTTGCAGGGCTTTTTCCAGGACCCAGCGGATGGAGCGGTCGTCGTCGACGATCCAGACGTTTTCGCTTCGGCTCATGCTGATGTGGCTCCTTGTTCCAGCGGTAGGAAGATCGAGAACACGGTGTGGCCAGGATGGCTCTCGCATTCGATCAGGCCCTGGTGCTGACTGATGATGTTCTGGGTGATGGCCAGGCCCAGCCCGGTTCCGTCCGGACGACCGCTGACCATCGGGTAGAAGAGCGTGTTCTGCAGTTCGGCAGGGATGCCCGGGCCGTTGTCGATGATCTCGATGCGCGCCACCAGGCGATGACGGATATGACCGATGGTGAACTGGCGTAGCGTGCGGGTGCGCAGGGTCAGGCGGCCGAGGCCGAGATCGTTCTGCCCGGCCAGCGCCTGCATGGCGTTGCGCATGATATTGAGCACGGCCTGGATCATCTGTTCACGGTCCATCAGGACCTCGGGAATGCTCGGGTCGTAGTCGCGCACCAAAATGATGCTTCCCTGGCATTCGGCCTCGATCAGGCTGGCGACATGTTCGAGCACTTCATGGATGTTGGTCATCGCCAGCGACGGCAGCTTGTTCGAACCGAGCATGCGGTCGACCAGATTCCGCAGGCGGTCGGCTTCCTCGATGATGACCTCGGTGTAGTCCTTCAGGTGTTCTTCCGGCAGCTCGCGGGCCAGCAGCTGCGCGGCGCCGCGGATGCCGCCCAGAGGGTTCTTGATCTCATGGGCGAGGCCGCGCACCAGCATCTTGGTGGTTTCCTGCTTGGACAGCTGGGCTTCTTCCTTGGTGATGCGCAGCAGCCGGTCGCGCGGCAACACCTCCAGCAGCAACATGGTTTCCTGACGGGTCAGCACCGGGGTCACGGCGTAGTCGACGGTAAGCGACTGGCCGGTAGCAGAGGTCAGGGTGGCTTCGCGTTTGGTAAAGGGGTGGGCTTCTTCAACCGCCTGACGCAGTGCAGCCAGGGCTTCCGGCGACTCGGTGAACAGCTCGCTGATGAACTGGCCGTGGCTGCGCTGGCCGCTGACGGCCAACAACATCTCGGCAGCCGGGTTCATGTACTCCAGGCGCAAGCGCGAGTTGAGCAGCAGCGTCGCGGTGGTCAGATTCTCGATCAGCAGGCGTTGCAGGGCTTCGTTGATCATGGCAGGTCTGCGTCCGGAAGTTCTGGCAGGAAATGCAAGAACCAAACCAAACGCGCCATTGCGGCGCGGATTGGCGTGATGCTGCAGCCCTACGGGCTGTCCGGTGACCCAAATTGGTGATGAGCAATCAGTTCATCTGCTGGGCGCACCAAACAGGTGCATCCAGTGATCATAGAAAGGGCACGAACGGAATGTCGCGTTTTTCTACCGGCTTGTCTTTCAGCGGGCATTCCGGGCGCACACCGTAATCACCTTTTTTGCACGGATTGACCATCCGTCGCTGAGCCAGGGAGGTGCGAATCAGATGAAAGGGCTGGTTCTCGGTGCGTTGCAGGACGCGTTCCGCTTCATCCACCACCGCGACTGCCAGTTGGTGGGTACCGCGATCGACATTGCTGAGCTCGAACGTACTCTCTTCACCGGGTGCGCCGAAAGGCTGCCCGTCGAGCAGGACCTGATAGGCATGGCCGGCTTGCAATGCGGGCTCCGCCTGCACAGTAACGCTCACCGTGCCGGCGTTGTTGCGGATCGTCTCGTCTGCCGCCGGGCTGAGGATCTGCAGCTGATAATGGACGGCGGCTGCCTGCTGCTTCGGTGGTTGGACCGCGCGCGGGGCGGGTGTCGGCTGCGCCGCCATGCTGTTGGAGGGATTCAGCTGGACTTCCTCCACCACCTGTCCGCTGGGGCGGTCGGTGAAGACCCGGTTGCCGTCTGCATCTATATAGGAATAGATGCCGCCCAGGGCTGGCAGGGCGGCGGCCAGCAGCAGGATGGCCGTTGCTTGGCGAACGATGCTCAAGATGCCGGCTTCGGCTTGGGTGGTGGCGGACGCAGCGCGGGGCTCGAAGTGTTCACGCGCTGCACAGTGAAGGGCACCGCCTCGCTGCGCTGGATCACGCGCTGGCCGGCGAGCACCTCGACCTGCAGACGATGGTCGCCGCGTTCGACGTTGTTCAGTTGCAGCGAGGTCGCCGGGCTGGGCGCGGCCTGAGGAATGCCATCGAGCAGGAAGCGCAGGGTATGGCCGGGTTGCAGCGAAGGTTCCAGTACCGCGCTGACGACGAAGGTGCCGTTGTTGGCGCGCAGCGCCTCGGCATCCGGAATGCCGCTCAGCATCAGGGTCTGGTAGGGCGTCTGCTGGTTCTGCTGACGGTCCGGCAGCGGTGGTGGCGGCTCAGGCGTGCGGATGTTCACCGTGTTGGCCGGCGGCAGGTCTACCGTATCGGCCTGCACGCCTTCCGGCGGCTGGTTGGTGAACACCGTGTTGCCTTGTGCGTCGGTGTACTTGTAGATCTCGGCGAGCGCCGGGAGGCTGATGATCAATAGCAGGCTGAGCAGTGCGCTACGCATGGGAGACTCCGCGGAGTTGGACTGCGGAAGCCTTGCACCGCGCCGGCCTGCAAGCAAGCACCATCGGTGTGATTTGCGAGGCGGTACAAGCTGCGCGGGTCGGCATGGCGTAGAAACGAAGAAGGCCACCCGAGAGTGGCCTTCCTGTCACGCGAGCTGGATCAGACGCTGTAGTACAGGTCGTATTCCAGCGGGTGCACGAAGGTGCGCACCTTGATCTCTTCCTCGGACTTCAGCTCGATGTAGGCATCGATGAACTCGTCGGAGAACACGCCGCCCTTGGTCAGGAACGCGCGGCCCTTGTCCAGCTCTTCCAGGGCTTCCTTCAGGCTGCCGCAAACCTGCGGGATCAGCTTGCCTTCTTCCGGCGGCAGATCGTACAGGTTCTTGTCGGCCGCATCGCCAGGGTGGATCTTGTTCTGGATACCGTCCAGGCCAGCCATCAGCAGTGCAGCGAAGCACAGGTACGGGTTGGCAGCCGGGTCCGGGAAGCGCGCTTCGATACGACGGGCTTTCGGGCTGGAAACGTACGGAATACGGATCGACGCGGAACGGTTGCGGGCCGAGTAGGCCAGCATGACCGGTGCTTCGAAGCCCGGAACCAGACGCTTGTAGGAGTTGGTTGCCGGGTTGGTGAAGCCGTTCAGGGCCTTGCCGTGCTTGATGATGCCGCCGATGAAGTACAGGGCGGTTTCGGACAGGCCGGCATAGCCTTCGCCAGCGAAGGTGTTCTTGCCATCCTTGGAGATGGACATGTGTACGTGCATACCCGAACCGTTGTCGCCATACAGCGGCTTCGGCATGAAGGTCGCGGTCTTGCCATAGGCGTCGGCGACGTTGTGCACGCAGTACTTCAGGGTCTGAACTTCGTCAGCCTTGGCGACCAGGGTGTTGAACTTCACACCGATCTCGTTCTGACCGGCAGTCGCCACTTCGTGGTGGTGCACTTCGACGACCAGACCCATGTCTTCCATGGCGTTGCACATGGCAGTACGGATTTCGTGGTCGTGGTCGCACGGCGGAACCGGGAAGTAACCGCCCTTGACGGCCGGGCGATGGCCCTTGTTGCCGCCTTCGACGTCCTGGTCGGTCATCCAGGAGCCTTGCTCGGAGTAGATCTTGAACATCGAGCCGGAGATGTCCGACTTGAACTTGACCTGGTCGAAGATGAAGAACTCCGGCTCCGGGCCGACGAATACGGTGTCGCCGATGCCGGTGGTCTTGAGGAACTCCTCGGCGCGCTTGGCGATGGAGCGCGGGTCACGGTCGTAGCCCTGCATGGTGCTCGGCTCGACGATGTCGCAGACCAGAATCAGGGTCGGCTCTTCGGTGAACGGATCGAGCACGGCGGTTTCGTCGACCGGCATCAGGATCATGTCGGAGGCTTCGATGCCTTTCCAGCCATGGATGGAAGAACCGTCGAACATCTTGCCGTGCTCGAAGAAGTCTTCATCCTGGGCATCACGAGCCGGAACGGTGACGTGGTGCTGCTTGCCTTTGGTATCGGTGAAGCGCAGATCAATCCACTTCACATCGTAATCTTTGATCAGTTGAAGCGACTTCGACATGGTGTTCTCCAAGTGGTGGAAGCATGACAGTGAGCTTCCGAATCAGGGTGAAGCCGGGCGGCGATGTTCCGCCAAGGCGACCTGCCTCACAAGGGAGCAAATTGCATGCCAGTGCTCCGTATTGGTACCGCAGGCCCGTGGTGACGCTGCCGCCGCATTTTTGCGGGCTAAAGCGTAGCTATCCTGGACAAATGATGCTCTTTGTTGGTGCGCGCTGAGGATTTTTCGCCTTGTTTTGGTGCGTCCTGGTGCATTTGAAGAAAGCGGTTAAATGTTGAGCAGTTTCCGCTATACTCCGCGCCCCTCTTTTCCTGCCACGTCGGCGCCGCGCTGTTTCCATGAAGCTGATCGTCAAGGTTTTCCCCGAAATCACTATCAAGAGTCCGCCGGTGCGCAAGGGCTTCATTCGTCAGTTGGCGAAGAATATCCGTACCGTGCTGCGCGAGCTCGATCCCGACCTGCGGGTCGAGGGCGTGTGGGACAACATCGAAGTGGAAACCGTGCTCAGCGAACCCAAGCTGCTGCGCGAGATGATCGAGCGCCTGCGCTGCACGCCCGGTATCGCCCATTGCCTGGAAGTGCACGAGTACCCGCTGGGCGATCTCGACGACATCGTCGCCAGATGCAAGGCGCATTACGCCGAGCGCCTGCCGGGCAAGATCTTCGCCGTGCGCTGCAAGCGTGCCGGCAAGCATCCGTTCAGCTCCATGGACGTCGAACGCCACGTCGGCAGCCAGTTGCGTCAGCAGTGCGGCGCTGCCGGCATCTCGCTGAAGGCACCAGAAGTCGAAGTGCGCATGGAGATCCGCGACCAGCGCCTGTTCGTCGTGCACGAGCAGCATGACGGCATCGGCGGCTACCCGCTGGGTGCGCTGGAGCAGACCCTGGTATTGATGTCTGGTGGTTTCGATTCCACCGTCGCCGCCTATCAGATGATGCGCCGCGGGCTGATGACGCATTTCTGCTTCTTCAATCTCGGCGGCCGTGCCCACGAGCTGGGCGTGATGGAAGTTGCCCACTACTTGTGGAAGAAATACGGCAGCTCGCACCGCGTGCTGTTCATCAGCGTGCCGTTCGAGGAAGTGGTCGGCGAGATCCTGCAGAAGGTCGACAACAGCCAGATGGGCGTCGTCCTCAAGCGCATGATGCTGCGCGTCTCGACGCAGATCGCCGAGCGCCTGCACATCGATGCGCTGGTCACCGGCGAGGCGATCTCGCAGGTTTCCAGCCAGACCTTGCCGAACCTCTCGGTGATCGATTCGGCCACCGACATGCTGGTGCTGCGCCCGCTGATCGCCAGCCACAAGCAGGACATCATCGACACCGCCTTCGAGATCGGCACCGCCGAGTTCGCCAAGAACATGCCCGAGTACTGCGGCGTGATCTCGGTGAACCCGACCACCAAGGCCAAGCGCTACCGCATCGAACACGAAGAAAAGCAGTTCGACATGGCGATCCTCGAACGCGCCCTGGCCAACGCCCGTCAGGTCGCCATCGACCGCGTGATCGACGAGCTGGGCCAGGATCTGCAGGTGGAAGAAGTCGTCGAGCCGAGCGCCGGCCAGGTGATCATCGACATTCGTCACCCCGATGCCGCCGAGGACGAACCGCTCGAGCTGGCGGGCATCGAAGTACAAACGCTGCCGTTCTACGCGCTGAACAACCGCTTCAAGGAGCTGGATGAAAACCGCCAGTACCTGCTGTATTGCGACAAAGGTGTCATGAGCCGCCTGCATGCTCACCATCTGCTGAGCGAGGGGCATGTCAATGTACGCGTCTATCGTCCGGCCTGACTCATCGGTGAAACAGCCGGGGCTGCTTGGCGGCAGCATCCGCCACCGCCCTCCCGACCGGCACTGATCGCAAGGCCAGGCCGTACAACCCTCGGACAGACTGTCTTCGTCCGGACTACTTCCAGCTTCCAGCCTCAGCTCGAAGCTATCTACAGAGAAAAGAATCAGTGATCGAGAATCTACGCAACATCGCCATCATCGCCCACGTTGACCATGGCAAGACCACCCTCGTCGACAAGCTGCTGCGTCTGTCCGGCACCCTGGACCGCAAGGAGCTGGAAAACGAGCGCGTGATGGACTCCAACGACCAGGAAAAGGAACGCGGCATCACCATCCTGGCGAAGAACACCGCGCTGAAGTGGAATGGCTACAACATCAACATCGTCGACACCCCCGGCCACGCCGACTTCGGCGGCGAAGTCGAGCGCGTGATGAGCATGGTCGACTCCGTACTGCTGGTGGTCGACGCCCAGGACGGCCCGATGCCGCAGACCCGTTTCGTGACCCAGAAGGCCTTCAAGGCCGGCCTGCGTCCGATCGTCGTGGTGAACAAGATCGACCGTCCGGGCGCGCGTCCTGACTGGGTTATCGACCAGATCTTCGACCTGTTCGACAACCTCGGCGCCACCGACGAGCAGCTGGACTTCCCGATCGTCTACGCCAGTGCCCTGAACGGCATCGCCGGCATGGACCACGAGAAGATGGACGACAACATGGATGCCCTGTTCCAGGCCATCATCGACCACGTTCCGTCGCCGAAAGTCGACCTCGACGGTCCGTTCCAGATGCAGATCTCGCAGCTGGACTACAACAGCTTCCTCGGCGTGATCGGCATCGGCCGCATCGCTCGCGGCACCATCAAGGCCAACAGCCCGGTCACCGCCATCGGTGCCGACGGCAAGAAGCGCAACGGCCGCATCCTGAAGATCATGGGCCACTCCGGTCTGCAGCGCGTCGAAGTGCAGGAAGCCGAAGCTGGCGACATCGTCTGCGTATCCGGCATGGACGAGCTGTACATCTCCGACACCCTGTGCGACCAGAATGCCGTCGAGGCGCTGCCGCCGCTGACCGTCGACCAGCCGACCGTGAGCATGACCTTCCAGGTCAACGACTCGCCGTTCGCCGGCAAGGAAGGCAAGTTCGTCACCAGCCGCAACATCAAGGACCGTCTGGAGAAGGAACTGCTGCACAACGTCGCCCTGCGCGTCGAGCCGGGCGACAGTCCTGAGAAGTTCAAGGTTTCCGGCCGTGGCGAGCTGCACCTGTCGGTGCTGATCGAAACCATGCGTCGTGAAGGCTTCGAGCTGGCCGTTGGCCGTCCGGAAGTGGTGATCATCGAGAACGAGGCCGGCGAGAAGCAGGAACCGTACGAGAACGTCACCATCGACATCGAAGAGCAGCATCAGGGGCCGGTAATGGAGCAGATGGGTCTGCGCAAGGGCGACCTGAGCAACATGGTTCCGGATGGCAAGGGCCGTGTCCGCCTGGAATACACCATCCCGGCGCGTGGCCTGATCGGCTTCCGTAACAACTTCCTGACCCTGACTTCGGGCTCGGGCATCCTGACCTCGACCTTCAGCCACTACGGCGCGATCAAGGCCGGCGAAGTAACCAACCGCCAGAACGGCGTGCTGGTCTCGATGGCCACCGGTACCGCGCTGACCTACTCGCTGGAAACCCTGCAGGCGCGCGGCAAGCTGTTCCTGGCGCCGGGCGACGAGATCTACGAAGGCCAGCTGTGCGGCATCAACAGCCGTGACAACGACCTGGTGCTCAACCCCACCAAGGGCAAGAAGCTCGACAACATGCGCGCTTCCGGCAAGGACGAAGTCATCGCCCTGGTTCCGCCGATCAAGTTCACCCTCGAGCAGGCGCTGGAATTCATCGCCGACGACGAGCTGGTTGAAGTGACGCCGAAGTCGATCCGACTGCGCAAGAAGTATCTCAACGAGAACGATCGCAAGCGCTTCGAGCGCAGCAAGGTCTGACACCCGTTGCGAGACAACAGAAAGGCGCCTTCGGGCGCCTTTTTGCTGTCTGGCGATTGCCGGGCCGAGTTGCTCCGGTGTGCCGATTGGCACGGTTGTTACAACCGGTCGGCGGACCAGTCCGAAAAGTTGTACAAAACCTCTGCAAGCCCCGCCCTTGAGACTGCGATATTTCACCGCGAACACCGAATCAGCCATGTTCAGCCGCTTGCGGCCGACAGTCCGTCGATTAAACTTGTACAAGTGATGTCAAGATGACATTATGTTGTACAAGTTTTCCCCGCTGCGAGTATCGCTCGGAGCATCAACGACTGACTGAATGGCTGCCTCGCAGTCTGGCTAGAGGAGTGTTCGATGAACAAGCAGATGTCGGTATCCATGCGCCTGGGCCTGGGGTTTCTGGTGATCCTGGCGCTGATGGTGGCGGTCGCCGTGGTCAGTGCGCTCAAAGTCGACATCATCGACCGCAGCATGAGCCAGATCAGCTCGCAGGCCGGCCTGAAGCAGCGCTATGCGATCAACTTCCGCGGCAGCGTGCATGACCGCGCGATCGCCGTGCGGGACGCGGTCAGTGCGGCCGATCCCTCGTTCGCCCGGCAGCAGGTGGCGGAAATCGAACGATTGGCGCAGCTGTATGCCGAGTCCGCCGTACCGATGAAGGCGATGCTCGCGCAGCCCTCTGCCGATACCCTCGAGCGCCAGCTGATGGGGCAGATCGAGACCATCGAGGCGAAGACCAACGCGTTGACCCGCCAGGTGGTCGAGTTGCGCTTCAACGAGGGGTCGGATCGCGCCTACGAATTTCTCCTGGAAAACGTCGCCGGGGCCTACAGCGAATGGCTGCGGCTGATCAACGCGTTCATCGATCACCAGGAATCGAGCATCAATCAGGACGTGACCGTGGTCCGCGAGACCGCCAGCGGCTTCCTCGCGCTCATCGTCGCGGTGACCGGCGTGGCGGTGCTGCTGGGTGTGGCCATCGCGGTGGTGATCATCCGCAAGCTGCGTTCGACCCTCGGTGCCGAGCCCGACGAGGTGGCGCGGGTAATCGGCAATCTGGCCAACGGCGACCTGGGACAGCGGATCGTCACGCCATACCCGGATAGCGTCATGGGGGCGACGGCGAAGATGGCCAGCCGGCTAACCTCGATCATCGCCGAGGTGCGCACTGCAGCCGATGGCGTCGGTACGGCATCGAGCGAGTTGCTGACCTCCTCGGCGAGCAGCAATCAGCAGATTCAGCGGCAGTCGGCCGAGGCCGAGCAGGTGGCCACGGCGATCAACCAGATGGCTGCCACCGTGAGTGAAGTAGCCAGTTTCGCCGCCAATGCCGCGACTGCAGCGAAAAGCGCCGACGAGCAGGTCGAGACCGGCACCCGCATCGTCGGTGAGACGGCCGTGTCGATCCACAACCTGGCCAAGGTGCTGGAGAGCGCCACCGATACCGTCAATCAGGTCTCGGCACAGAGCGGGGATATCGAGAAGATTCTGCAGGTGATTACTGCCATCGCCGAACAGACCAACCTACTGGCGCTCAACGCAGCCATCGAGGCGGCGCGCGCCGGCGAACATGGTCGTGGCTTCGCGGTGGTGGCCGACGAGGTGCGCTCGCTGGCCAACCGCACGCAGCAGTCGTCCAGCGAGATCAGCGAAATGATCGCCTCGCTGCAGGCGGGCGCCGGCAGGGCGGTGGAGGTGATGCAATCGAGCAAGCAGCTGGCACAGCAGACCGTGGAACAGACCCTGCAGGCAGAGAACGCCCTGGCCAAGATTCGTCAGGAAGTAGGCGCGATCAACGAAATGAATGCACAGATTGCGACCGCTTCGGAGGAGCAGAGCGCGGTGGCCGAGGAGGTCAACCAGAGCGTAACGCGCATTCACGACTCGACGGTGACCAGCTCGGCGGCATCGAATCAGGTCGCAGCCTCCAGCCAGGATCTGACCACCCTGGCGCAGGAGCTGAACCGGCGGGTGAATTACTTCCGCGGCTGATGGCGCCGCAGCCAAACGAAAAGCCCCGACCGCAAGGTCGGGGCTTTTTCACTTCCGGATGGCTGAAAACGCCGGTCAGGTAAAGAACAACGGCACCACCACGCTGGAGATCAGCAGAATCAGTGCGCCGCCCAGACGCGAGGAAATCTGCGCGAACGGCATCAGCGACATGCGCCGCGCCGCGGAGAGCACCGCGACGTCACCGGTGCCGCCCATGTTGGCCATGCACAGCCCGGCGGTGATCGCCGATTCGATGGGGTAGAAGCCGACCAGGCGGCCTACCAGGCCCGCGCCGAAGGCGGCGCCGGCGACCACCGCGAAGACGATCAGCACGTAGGTCAGCGAGATGGCGTCGAGCACCTGGCCGAGGTCGGTGAAGGCCACGCCGATGCCGAACAGCAAGGCGAAGGTCCAGTTGCGCGCAACGAAACGGAACCACTGGGAAGCAGCGTCGTTGATCGACTCGGGCACCAGATTGCTCACCTTGAGCAGCGCCACCAGCACGATCATCAAGGCGTAGGGATGCAACGGCACGAACTTGCCGAGGATCTGCCCGGCAATGAAGAAGCTCAGCGCGGCAACCAGGCCGATGCCCAGGGCGGGCAGGGTGATCGGACCTTCCTTGTCGCTGACATCCACGCCCGGCATCATCTGGCCGTTGCCGGTCAGTGACGGGTAGCGATTACCCAGGCCGTTGAGCAATCCGGCGATGATGATCGCGAAGACATTGCCCAAGGCCAGTGCCGGCACCAGGATCGAGATGTAGTAGCTGGCCGGTTGGCCGAGCAGCTGCTCGTAGATCTGGCTCATCGGCACCGCGCCGGCACCCATGCCACCGCCCATGATCGGCATGGCGATGACCACCACCGCATCCTGCGGCGAGAAACCGAGCAGCGCGCCCACGGCCATGGCGAACAGCGCGGCGAACAGCACCGAGCACAAGAGAGGCAACGCGTAGCGCGAGCCGACTTTCACCAGCACCTTGGCATCCATGCCGAGGATGCTGCCGGTGATCAGCGCGGCGATATAGAAGTCGAGAAAGCCGCCGCCCTTCATGAAACTGGCGACATCATCGGCCACCGCGGCGGGTAGCCAGCCGAAATAGACCATGGACGCGGCGCCGAACAGCGCCATGATCGCGCCGCCGCCGAGGTAGGTCCTGATGATGGGTAGACGGTCGCCGGCGAAACCGAGCAGCTCGCCCAGCAGCATCATCACCAGCAACGCGCCGATCATGCCGGTGGGCAGGGTATCGGTGACGATGGCGGCGGCCATGACGAGCAGGGCGATGGCGAACAGCGGCAGCGGAAGATTGAAGATGCGTTGGGAAAGCAGCGAAACGTTCGGGGTGCCTTCAGACACGGCAGGGCTCAGCGTGGTCCGATTCATTGTTGTACTCCTTCGAACGTGGCAGCCAGGCGGCGCACGCACGGGTGATGTTTGCGAATGCGCGGTCGGACAACCGCGGCGGGGCTACCTTAAGCAGAGTTGCTTCGCCGCCAATGTTTGGCGAAGTTAAAAAACCATTACGAAACTAAAAAAAGCAGAGCCGAGCTTGACCCGCGATTGCCGGGCTGGCTCGATCCGGCCCTTTACCGCGGCATTTAGCGCCGATCACCGATGGGAGAATGGCTTTTGCGCTTGCGCCTGAACACGCTGATCTCGCTGCTGGTCGCCGTCATGGTGGTGCTGGCCCTGGCGCTGGCCCTCTGGCTGTTCAATGTGCAGCTGCAGGACACGCTGGAGGAAGGCCAGGCTTCGCGGGTCACCAACCTGGCGCAGAGCGTTGCCGCGCGTGACGACGTGCAGCTGGCCCTTGCCGGCCCCGCCGATTTCAGTGCGGATAACTCGTTGCAGCGGGAGATCGACGGGTTGCGTCAGCGTCTGGGTGTGGACTTCATCGTGGTGATGACTCCGCGCGCCCTGCGCCTGACGCACCCGCAGCCGAGCCTCATCGGGCAGGCCTTTCGCGGCGACGACGAAGGTCGCGCGCTGGCCGGTGAAACCTATGCCTCGCGGGCCGATGGCAGTCTGGGCAGCAGCATTCGCGGCTTCGCCCCAGTGCTGGACGACGAGGGTGTGGTGATCGGTGCCGTTTCCGTGGGCGTCACCCTGGCCTCGCTCGGCGAGCTGTTGCGGGCCCATCAACGCGGCGTGGTCTTCGGCGTGCTGGCACTGATGCTGGTCACCGCCCTCGGCGCGCACCTGCTGGCGCGCTTTATCAAGCGCGTGTTGCTCGGCCTGGAGCCCTACGAGATCACCCGTCTGGTAGAGGAGCGCCAGGCGATGCTGGCCTCGGTGCGCGAGGGCGTGCTGGCGGTCGACGATCAGGCGCGCATCACCCTGGTCAACCCGGCAGCGGAACGGTTGCTGGTCAGCACCGGGTTGGGCAAGCCGCCACTGGGGCGGCCGATCTGCGAATACCTGCCCAACAGTGGTCTGCCCGAGGTGCTGGCCAGCGCGACCGAGCAGCTGGACCGTGAATTCAGTCTCAATGGCCGGGCGATCCTCGCCAATCGCGCGCCGATCCGCCATCAGGGGCGGGTGATCGGCGCCATCGCCACCTTCCGCGACAAGAGTGAGGTCAACGCGCTGGCCGAACAGCTGACCGGTGTCAGCCGCTATGCCGAAGCACTGCGGGCCGCGACCCACGAATTCAAGAACAAGCTGCATGTGTTGCTCGGCCTCGCACAGCTGGGTGATCTGGATGCCCTGCGCGTCTACCTGCGCGACCTTGCCGACCACCAGCTGGCGCCGGCGACGGTGCTGGTCGAGGGGATTGGCGAACCGGTGCTGGCGGGTTTTCTGCTGGGCAAGCAGAGCGAAGCCCGCGAACGTGGTATCGACTTTCAGGTCGACGTCGAACATCCCCTGCCGGCCGCCGCGCCCGAGCAGATTCATGGTCTGGTTACCATCCTCGGCAATCTGCTGGAAAATGCCTTCGAGGCGGTGGCCGAGCAGGACGAGCGACGCGTCAACCTGACACTGAACTACGACGAAGCGCTGCTCTCGCTGCATGTGCAGGACAGTGGTGGCGGTATCGAGGCCACCGTGCGCGAGCAGATATTCGAGCGCGGCGTGTCGACCAAGGGCGAGCGTCGCGGCATCGGCCTGGCTGCTGTGCAGGAGCAGGTCGAGGCCTGGGGTGGCAGCCTGGCGGTCTATTCCGAAGCGGGCCGCGGCAGCCTGTTCGAGGTCGAATTGCCCTATCGGACCGCCGCGGAAGGGGAGGCATCATGAAAACCGCCATGCGCGTGCTGATCGTCGAGGACGACCCGATGGTCATGCGCCTGAATGTCGACTACCTCGCCCGTCTCGACGGCATCGAGTTGGTCGGCCAGTGCGAGAGCGTGCCAGCTGCGCTGGAGATGCTCGAACGTGAGCCGGTAGACCTGCTGCTGCTTGATGTCTACCTGCGCAATCGCTCCGGCCTCGAGGTGCTCCGTCACCTGCGCGCGCAGGACCGCAATACCGATGCGGTGCTGATCACCGCGGCTTCGGAGATCGAAACGGTACGCGCGGCGCAGCGCCTCGGCGCGCGGGATTACCTGGTCAAACCGTTCAGTTTCGAGCGCTTTCGCGATGCCATCGAGGCGTGCCGTCGCGCCCGCGAGTCGCTCTCCCGGCTGCCGGAACAGCTCGGCCAGGGCGATATCGACCGGCTGTTCAGCCAGCCTGCTGCAGTCGAGGTGCGCCGTCCGGGCGATCTGCCCAAGGGGCTGACCCCGGCGTCACTGGCGCAGGTGGCACAGGCGATCCTCGCGCTGGAGGACGAGAGTTTCACTAGCGAAACCCTGCTCTCGGCCACCGGCATGTCGCGCGTCTCGGTGCGCAAATACCTCAAGCACCTGAACGATATGCAGCTATTGGAAGAATCCTTTCATTACGGGCAGATCGGCCGGCCGTCGTTCCGTTATCGCTGCCTGGATCGCGCCGCGCTGCAGCGGCTGGCACAAGGCTGACGGTGTCTGTCGTCGCCCCATGCCAGCAGGGCCAGGTCATTGACGCAGCATGACGTGCGGCATGACCTGCCGTGGCGAGGGTGGCCTTACTGGCGCACCCAGGTCTGCGTTCGGCCCAGTGCCTCGATGCCGATGTAACCACGCACTTCCAGCTCATCGCCGCCTTCCAGCAGCTTCGCCTTGGCGCGGTAGGTCTTGCCCTTCGCCGGGTCAAGGATGGTGCCGTCGCTCCAGACCTGCTCGCCGTTCGGCTTGAGGTCCTGCAGGATGGTCATGCCGGTAATGGGCTGGTCCTTGCGCTCGCCTTCGCATTGGCTGCACACCGGATTGGCGCCCTGATCCGACTTGAGAATCTCTGCGACCTTGCCGGTCAGGGTGCCGTCGGCCGCCTGCTGGATTTCGACGATGGACTTGGGCTTGCCGGTCTCGTCGTCGATGGTCTGCCAGCGCCCGGCAGGCGAGTCGGCGGCTGAGGCCAGTGAAGAGAGTGCAAGCGGCAGGGTCAGCAGCAGGGCGTTGAAGAGTGGGCGCATGGTTTCTCCAGTGATCGAATACGTGGCACCGACTCTATCACCGGCGATACAGCCCGGTTGCCGCTTGCTGGCTGACCGGTTGGTTCTCGTCATATACGCCCTTTGAGTCGTCCTGTTTCGGCTGCATTTTGGTATGGCTGAGGCCAAATTGGCGCGAAAGCGATGCCGCCATCGTCAACTGAATGTCCCGCGATAGCGGGCGACAAAGGGCAAAGCAAGCCGCGAGCGTTCACGGAAAATAAATCTGTCCCCTTTTCCGTATTGCGTGGGCGGTGCGGTGGTTGGGGGAGGGCGGTGAGGCGGGCTGAATCTTCATCGCTGAATGCTCATCTGACCCGGGTTCCACCAGCCTGTAAGCCGTTCATGGAAGCCGTGCCTGCGGAGGGGATCACGTGCTCGGCGACAATCCCCAGATGCTTGAGCAAATCAGCGGAATCCTGCTGCAGGCGTCTGTGCAAAAACAGCCGGTTGGCCAGGCGGCCGAACAGGTGGTCAAAGCGATACTCCATGCTGCGGGTGAAGCGGCTGCCGGTGCCCTGCGGGCTGCATTCATAGGTGACCCGCATCTGCAGGCCGTAGTTGCCGCGTGCCTGTGCGGTCCAGCGCTGCCCCGGCAGATACTCAAGCACATCCCACAGCAGATAGCCGGCGCGCTCGCTGCTGTATTCAAACCGGCTGCCGGCACCCAGGGTGCCGCTGGGGCCTTTGATCGACACCGGGTAGTGATGCCACTCGTGCCAGCGTGTCGGCGTAGCCAGATAGGCCAGCAGCAGATCCGGCGAGCGCTGGATATCCACATGCTGCTGTATACGGGTCATCGGCTGGTCTGATTCAGCGCCCTCAGCTTCCCAGTACAGCGTTCCATACAGCCAGTCCCAGAGCGGAAACACGATATTGAAATTGAAGTTGTGCATCAGCTCGCGGGCATGGTGCAGCTCGTGCAGCCGGCGCATGCGGCGCAGGCCTGGCATTGTCAGCAGCGGGTGCTGTTCCGGTAGGTGCTCGCAGGCATGCATGGTCTCGTAGGCGAGGTAACCCAGCAGCAGGGTGGCGCAGAACAGCGCCGCCACATTGCTGTTCCACTGGCTGAGTACCCAGAAGAGCGTGAGGTTGATGGTGGCGTACACCGCAATCAGCCAGGCCGGGAAGAAAATCACCCGCCAGTCCCTAGGGGTTTCGTAGTTCATCTGCCCATAGGCGAAGAAACTGTGGTGATCACCGGTATGACGCTGATAGAACAGCTTGCTGAAGCCATGTTTGACGTGCCCCAGATTCTTGTGAATCTTGTACTCGCCCCAGTTGTAGAAGATCAGCGCCAGCGGCACCGTCAGCCACTCCCAGGGTGATGGGGCGGCAACCCGGCTCAACAGGAAGCCGATGCACAGCGCACCGAACAGCAACACAAAGCCGCCATGCAGCCAGGCGTTGTAGCCGGGCTTGATACTGGCGCGATAGCGCGCCCGAAAGCTGGTTGTATCGAACTGCATTTTCGCGCCCGTCCAGTCTGTTTATTGACTGGACGATAAGGGCGGGAATCATTATTTTTCAAATGGATATTTGAAAAGATAGTTATTGATGATTACGAATTTGCGCCAGCTCGACCTCAACCTGCTGCTGGTATTCGATGCCCTGATGCAGGAGCAGAACCTGTCACGCGCCGCCGTGCGCCTGCATCTCAGTCAATCAACCGTCAGTAACGCCCTGGCTCGCCTGCGCAAGCAACTCGGCGAGCCGCTGTTCCAGCGCACCGCACGCGGCATGCTGCCGACGCCACGGGCCCAGGCCCTGTATGGGCCGGTACGCGAAGCCCTGCATTTGCTGCGCACAGGCCTTGCGCCGCAGGCCGGGATCGATACCGGCAGCGAACTGACCTTCCGGGTGTCGATGAATGACTATGCGCAGGCGGTATTCCTGCCGGTCGCGCTGTCCCGGCTGCAGGCACTGGCACCGCGACTGGTGCTGTCGGTGCAATCCGATGATGCCGACACCCTGGTCAAGCGCCTGAGGACCGGCGAGCTGGATCTGGCGATCGACTATCTGCATTTCGACGACGAATTGAGATATGAGCCGCTGCGCGAAGAGGAACTGGTGGTGATTGCCTGTGCCGATCACCCGGTGATTCAGCAGCAACTGACGCTGGCGCAGTACCAGAACGCCAGTCATGTTTCGGTGCATCCGCGAGCCGGGCGAGGCTCGCCACTGGAGATAGTGCTGGGGTCGTCCAAGGTGCAGCGCAAGGTACAGCTGCTGGTGCCCCACTATCTGGCGATTCCCTCGGTGGTATCGCAGACCCGTTTGCTCGGCACCGTGCCCAAGGCACTGGCTGAGCATTTCGCCGAGCAGTACGCCTTGCAGGTGTTCCCACTACCGATGGCCATGGCCATGGCACCGGTGCAGGTCAGCTTGATCTGGCATCGGCAGCAGGATGCCTCGGTCGGGCTGCGGTGGCTGCGCAGGCAGCTTTGCGCGGCGGCAAGTGGTGAATGAAACGGGCAGGCTGACAGCGTTTGGGAGTCAGGTTACTGGCCCGAACTTCCCCGTCGACTCATGCTGCCAAGCAAGTTGTTGGCTTTCAGGACGCTCTGCCAGTCGCTGCTACCGAACTGGCTACCCTGATCTGAGTGAATCATCACCTCATGCTTTGGATTACGCCGCCAAACCGCCCATCAGCAATACATCAATAGCCAGGTCGCTGGTCATCTGCGGTTCATTGACCAACCGATCACCTGCCGCGAAAACAGAACCCATAACTATGGTCTTTTTCGCCTTTCACCTTTGATCCTAGAAGCACTTGCCTGACTCGCGGGGCCACTAAGCTGGCCGGCGCGGCAAGTCGTCATGCCACACCAGCCCGCTAGACTGGCTTCGTCTCCACTAGAACAAGAAAAACGAATGAGTAGCACCGACGGCATAGCACTGGATGCGTGGCGCGCCAGCGCTCGCGAGTTCGATTTTGGCGGTAAGCGCATTCGCTACTGGATGGCCGGCGAAGGCGAGCCGCTGCTGTTGATTCATGGCTTTCCCACCGCCAGCTGGGACTGGCACAAGGTCTGGCAGTCGCTGGCGGCGCGCTATCGGCTGATTGCCTGCGACATGCTCGGCTTCGGCTATTCGGCCAAGCCGCGCGGGCACGCCTACAGCCTGATCGCGCAGGCCGATCTGCAGCAGGCGCTGCTGGCGGAGCTGGGTGTCGACGGCGCGATCCATGTGCTGGCGCATGACTATGGCGACAGCGTCGCTCAGGAGTTGTTGGCGCGGTATTGCGAAGGGCGCATCGCGCTGGCCAGCTGCGTGTTTCTCAATGGCGGGCTGTTCCCTGAAACCCATCATCCGGTACGGGTGCAGAAGCTGCTGCTCGGCCCGTTCGGCTTTCTGCTGGGCAGGCTGTTTTCGCGGCGTACGCTAGGAGCGACCTTCGGCCGCGTGTTCGGTGCGCAGACGCAGCCGAGCGACTCCGAGCTGGACGATTACTGGCGACTGATCGCCGAGGGCAATGGGCCTGCGGTGATGCACCGGCTGATCCGCTACATGCCGGAGCGCGTCAGGCAACGCGAGCGCTGGGTAACGGCGATGCAGCGCTGCAACGTGCCGTTGCGGGTGATCGACGGCGCGGCCGATCCGATTTCTGGTGCCCACATGGTCGCCCGCTACCGCGAGCTGATTCCTGCGCCCGATACCGTGCTGCTGGAGGGCATCGGGCACTACCCGCAGGTCGAGGCGCCGGAGCAGGTGCTTGAACACTACTTCGACTTTCGCACGCGCCTTGCGCCCGGGGCGTGTGGTCGTTGAGTCGGGGCGCGTTATCGCCTCTTCGGTGAGCGGTGCGGTCGCGTGGGGCTCAGGCTTTGCGTCGCTGGCAAAACTGCGAGGTAGGGTTCTTGTGGAGGGCTCCAAACGCGGTGGACAGCGCTGAATACGAATCTCCGCCCGACCGATTGCTTCTTGTCAGATATCCCGTTTGGAATCGGGCGCTTGCAGGATTCTGGCACCCCAACGCAAGAAGCCCCGCCGGCATCGGCCAGGCGGGGCTTGCTTGTCACCCAGCGCGAGCGCCTCAGACAGCGCCGCGCGGCGTCAGTGGTGCAATCACTGCTGCATCATCGCAATCACGCGGTTGCGCAGTTCCGGGTCGGTCTGCACGGCTTCGTTGATGGCGTTGTACTCGTCGATGCTGATGTCATTTTCCTCGATCACACCGAGCATTTTCTCGTTGGCTTGCTGCTGAAGCTCACGGGCCTTGTCGGCGTCTTCGGTCTTCTGCAGCTTGCCGGTGAACTCCTCGCGAATCTCCATGATCTCGCCCAGTGATTCGGCAAAGTTCTCCAGTTTCTTTTCACTGAACTGCTGCGCCTGAGCGCCAGTTGCCGGCTGAGCAGTGGGGGCTGGGCTGGCTGATTGCGCCGATGCAAGGGGAGCGGCCAAGCCGAGGAACAGCGAGAAAATTCCGGCGAAGGCGAGACGAGCGTTGTGCTGGGTCATGTTCATTCCTGCTTCGGTTAAAGACGGATTGGGCATTGCAGCAGCCGTGCCAGCTTTCTCTTGAATAGCTAAGCCATTGTTGTTTAAAGGCTTTCCCGTTTCGTCGGGGCAGGGTGGACCCATATGTCGGGCGTCTGTAGTGTGCCTATATGACACATGTATCAATCTGGCAGCGTCCATCCAGCTTACGCGGCGCACTCTTGCTCAAGGTCGTCGTGCCGCTGATGGCGATCATGTTCGGCTTCAGTTCGGTGGTGCTTTGGACGGTCGAGCGCAACAGCGAGCGACGCTTGCAGGCGGAGGTCGAGCTGGTGGCGCGGGCAGTACGTCTGCCGCTCAGTGCCAGCCTGGAGAAGAACCATGAGCGCACCCTGCAACAGGTGCTCGAATCGGTGCTCGGCGTCGGTCGTGTGTATGGCGCCTATGTCTATGATCGTGACGGCAAGCTCGCGGCCTATGCCGGTGCGGCGGAGCCGGATCAGGACGAGTCGGCGATCCAGCAGCTCACCGCCGGTGGCGAGCTGACCGGCACCTATCAGCGCATCAATGGCCGCCCGGTTTATTCCTATTTCGTCCCGCTGGAAGAGAGCGGTGGGCAGATCAACGGCCTGCTGCAGGTGACCCGGCGCTGGGGCGATTTCGAGCAGGACATCCGCCGCCTGCGCCTGATCGCCGCGGGCCTGGGTGGCTTGCTGGCCGGGGTGGCGCTGGTGGTGATTCTGCTCGGCCACCGCTCGGCCGTGGGCAAGCATCTGCAGCAGCTGGCGCGCAGCATGGAGCGGGTTGCCGCGGGGGAGCGCGCGCATCGAGCGCCACGCAGCGGGCCGCAGGAAATCGTCGTGCTGTCCGGTGCGTTGAACCAGATGCTCGACAGCATTGCCGCCGCCGAGCGCCAGGTGGCCGAGCAGCAGACCCGCGAGGAGCAGCTGCAGGCGCGTCTGCGCCAGAGCCAGCAACTGGCGGCGGTAGGACGGCTAGCGGCCGGCGTGGCGCACGAGCTCGGCAGCCCGCTCAGCGTCATTGACGGCAAGGCGCAGCGGGTGTTGCGCGACGACGAGCTGGGTGAAACCCATCGCCGCGCGCTGTTGCAGATTCGTCAGCAAGTGGCGCGGCTCAGTGCCATCGTCCGTCAGCTGCTGGATTTTGGTCGTGCCGCCGGTTCGCCCCCGCGCAAGGTGCCCGCTGAGGTGCTGGCGCATTCCGCAGCCGCTGCGGTGGCTGACGAGCTGGCCGCGCTACAGGTTCGGCTGGAACTGCTGGCGCCGGCGCAAACAGTTTATTGCCGTGTCGATCCGCCGCGTTTCGAGCAGGCGCTGACCAATCTGCTGCGCAACGCCGCTCAGGCGAGCCCTGGTGGGCTGGTGCGGCTGAGCTGGTGGCAAGACGGCAACGAGCTGCTGCTGCAGGTGGAAGACGACGGCCCGGGTGTAGCCGAGGCAAATCGCGCGGCGCTGTTCGAGCCGTTTTTCACCACCAAAGCGGTGGGCGAGGGCAGTGGACTGGGTCTGGCAGTGGCGCATGGCGTGGTCAGCGAGTGTGGTGGACGTATCGAACTGGTTGACGGCAGCCTGCCGGGCGCGGCCTTCCGTATCGCACTGCCATTGATCGACGAGGAGGTCGAGCATGACTGAAGTGACGCAGGAGCGGGTGCTGCTGGTCGAAGACGACGACAGTCTGCGCCAGTTGCTGGTCGAGGAGCTGGAAGACCGCGGCTTGCAGGTGCGTGCGCTGGCCAGCGCGGAGGAGGCGGTGGGTTCGCTGGAGAGCTGGGAGCCGGCGCTGGTGGTCAGCGATCTGCGCTTGCCCGGTGCCGATGGCATGGCGCTGCTGCGGCGGGTGAAGAGCATGCAGGCGGCGCCGGCGTTTCTGGTGATCACCGCGTTCGGCAGCATCCAGCAGGCGGTGGCGGCGCTTAAGGAGGGCGCCGACGAGTTCCTTACCAAGCCGCTGGACCTCGAACATTTTGGCCTGGCGGTGGCCCGCGCGATGGAGACGCGACGCTTGCGCGACGAGGTGCGGCGCTTCCAGCAGCTGCTCAGTGATGATCGCTTCCACGGCATGCTCGGCCGCAGCCGGGTGATGCGCGGCTTGTTCGACCAGATCCGCCAACTTGCCCGCGCCGAGGGGCCGGTGCTGGTGATCGGCGAGAGCGGCACCGGCAAGGAGCTGGTCGCCCGCGCCGTGCATGCGGAAAGCGAACGTGCCAAAGGGCCATTCCTTGCGATCAACTGCGCCGGGCTGCCGGCCGAATTGCTGGAAAGCGAATTCTTCGGCCATGTCTCTGGCGCTTTCACCGGCGCCAATCGCGCGCACAAGGGGCTTTTCCAGCAAGCCGACGGTGGCACGCTGTTTCTCGACGAGATCGGCGAGATGCCGTTGCCGCTGCAGGCCAAACTGCTGCGAGTGCTACAGGAAGGCACGATCCGCCCGGTGGGCGCCGAGCGTGAGCTGACGGTGGATGTGCGCATCATCGCCGCGAGCAACCGCCCGTTGGAAACCGAGGCCGGTCGTGAGGCCTTCCGCGAGGACCTGTTCTTCCGTCTGGAGACCTTCATCCTGCAGGTGCCGCCGCTGCGGGATCGCGAGGAGGACCTCGAGCTGCTGGCGGCGGGTTTCGTCGCCCATTTCGCCGCGCGCAGCGGGCGGCCGGTGCGCGGCCTGGCACCGGCAGTGCTGGCGCAACTGCGGCGCTATCCCTTCCCCGGCAATGTGCGCGAGCTGCAGAACGCCATCGAACGCGCGGTGACCTTTTGCCACGGGCGCAGGATCGAGCTGGAGCACCTGCCCAGCCGCATCGCCGACTATCGTGACGACAAGGCGCGCAGTGCTGGCGCCGAACTGCTTGCCCAGCTTAGCGATGGCCCTCTGCTGCCGACCCTGGAAGAGCTGGAACTGCGCTATATCGAGCATGTGCTGAAGCTGGTGGACGGCAACAAACGACGCGCGGCGGCCTTGCTCGGCATCGGCCGGCGCACGCTGTACCGCCGCCTCGGCGAGCGCGAAGACGGTTGATCGGGCTCGCCGCAGGGCGCCCGAAAGCGCACACTGCCGGCCTTTTCTCAGTGAGGAGCGAACATGCTCAACAACGACGTCCTGCGCAGCCTGCGCTATACCCTCAAGGTCAGTGATGCGCAGATGGCCGAAATCGCCGCTTTGGGTGGCTGCACGGTTGCCGAGGCCGATGTTCGCGCCTGGCTCAGCCGCGAGGACGAGGACGGCTATCAGGAGTGCCCTGACGAGGCGATGGCGCGTTTTCTCGACGGGCTGATCTATTTCAAGCGCGGCAAGGACGACAGCCGCCCGGCGCCGCCGCTGGAGCTGCCGGTCAGCAACAACCAGATCCTGAAAAAACTGCGGGTGGCCTTCGAGCTGCGCGACGAAGACCTGCAGGCGATCCTGCATGCCGCCGACCTGCAGCTGTCGAAATCCGAACTCGGCGCGCTGTTCCGCAAGCCGGGCCACAGCAACTACCGCGCCTGCGGTGACCAGCTGCTGCGCAATTTCCTCAAGGGCCTTTCGCTGCGCCAGGGCTGATCCACACCGCACGACACCTCAAGTGGTAAATGGCCAGGCGGCCGCTACGCTGAAGCAGGCAGCTAGCCGCATGCCCGGTGCGCAGCTCGTCGCCGGGAACGCCATAAGAACAAGATGACCGCCCCACGCGGCGGTGCCCTGAGGTGCGTGCCATGAAGATTCCCTGCCTGACCCTGAGCGCCCTGCTCACGCTGAGCTGCGCCGCTGCGATTGCGGCGCCGACCAGTGACGAAGCCCTTGAGCGCATGCGCTCGATGAAGACCACCGGCCAGTCGCTGGACATGAAGACCATCCCCCAGGATGGCCCCACCGCCGACGCCATCCGCGACAACCTCAAGCGCATCAAGCTGCCCGAGGGTTTTCGCATCGATCTCTACGCCGTGGTCCCCGATGCCCGTCATATGGCAGTCGGGCCGTCCAGCGGAGTGGTCTTCGTCGGCACCCGCAAGACTGACCTGTGGGCCGTCACCGACCGCACCAAGAATCGCACCGCCGACGAAGTGAAGCGCTTCGCCCCGGCGATCTCCTTCACCCAGCCTGGCCCCTGTTTCAGCCCGGACGGCTTTCTGTTCGTTGCCGAGCACAACCGTGTGCTGGTGTTCCCGGCCGCCGAATTCTTCTACGAGGGACCGGACGTGGCGGCGGACATCGTGGTGCCGACCGGCGAGCTGATCCCCAAGGACGAAGAGAGCTACAACCACGGCGCGCGGGTCTGTGCCATCAGCCCGGACAACAAACTGACCATCTCCCTCGGCCAGCCACACAACGTGCAGCCCAAGGAAAAGCGCGAGCTGTACGAGCAGCACGGTATCGGCGGCATCGTGCGCATGGAGCGTGACGGCAGCAAGCGTGAGGTCTACGCCACCGGTGTGCGCAACTCGGTGGGCGTCACCTATCACCCAGCGACGAAGGAGCTGTGGTTCACCGATAACCAGGTCGATGGAATGGGCGACGACACGCCGCCGGGCGAGATCAATCATGCGCCCAAGGCCGGAATGAAGTTCGGCATGCCCTGGTACGGCGGCGGCCAGGTGCGTACCAACGAGTACGCCGACGAGACCCCGCCCGAGGGCCTGACCCCGCCGGTGGTGGAAACCACCGCCCACGCCGCCGACATGGGCCTGACCTTCTACACCGGCAAGCAGTTTCCCGAGCAGTACCGCGGTGGCCTGTTCAGCGCCCAGCGCGGCAGCTGGAACCGCACCGTGCCGGCTGGCGCACGGGTGATGTTCACGCCGTTTGCCGCCGATGGCAGCGGTCCGTCCGGTGAGACGGTGCCCTTCGCCGAAGGCTGGCTGGACGAGGAAACCGGCGAGTACTACGGCCGCATCGTCGATGTCGCGCAGCTCAAGGACGGCTCGCTGCTGGTCAGCGACGACACCGCCGGGGCCATCTACCGCATCTCCTACCAGGGCAAGTGAGCCGTCGCGCCGGCCTGCCGTTCGCGCGGGCCGGCGCTATTCGAGGATTCCTGCATGTCGATGGATTTCAAGCGGTGGCTGTGTCTGGTGCTCGCACTGCTGCCGGGCAGCGCCTGCCTTCCGGCGCTGGCGGCCGATCTGACCGCTGCCAAGGCCAAGGCCAGGATGTGCGCGGCGTGCCATGGCATCGATGGCATCGCCAAGGTCGCCGATGCACCGAATCTGGCCGGCAACGGCGAGCTGTACCTGGCGCGGCAGCTGCAGGCCTTCCGCTCCGGTGAGCGCAAGCATCCGCAGATGAGTGTCATCGCCTTCGGGCTGAGCGACGAGGACATCGCAGCGGTCACGGCCTGGTACTCGGCGATCAAGGTCAGTGTCGAATTACCGGAGTGAGCCGCCCGCTCTGAACGTTTGCCGCTCGGCCCGGGCCTAAGCTCTGACGAATCCAGAGAGCACGCCCATGACCTTTTCCATCGTCGCCCGCTGCCCGCGCACCGGCCAGTTCGGCGTGGCCGCTGCCACCGCCATGCCCGCGGTGGGCAAGTTGCTGACCCACGCGGCGGCGCATGTCGGCGCTGTGGCGACTCAGGCGCAGATCAATCCGTACCTGGGTATTGATGGCCTGCGCTTCCTGCGTGAATTCAGCCCGGCGGCGGAGGTGCTGGAACGGCTGCGGCGCACCGACCCCTGTATGGAGCTGCGCCAGTGCGCGGTCGTCGACAACCAGGGCCGTACCGCCTGCTGGACCGGTGAGCGCTGTCTGCCCTGGGCCGGCTCCATCGCCGGCGAGCAGTTCTGCGTGCAGGGCAACCGGCTGAAGGGGCGCGAGGTGCTGGAGGCCGCCTGCGAGGCCTATGTCGGCAGCGCGCATCTGCCACTGGTGGAGCGCCTGATGGCCGCGCTCGCGGCCGGCGATGCGCAGGGCGGCGATCGCCATGGCGAGTCGTCGGCAACGGTGTATGTGGTCGACCAGGAGCAATATCCGCTGTGGGACATCCGCGTCGATCATCATCCTGATCCGTTCGCCGAGCTGCACCGGCTGCACGATGTGTTCGCCCGCGAGGTGGTGCCGGAGATCCTCGCCATGCCGACGCGCGCCAATCCGGCGGGTGCGGCTGGAGAAGAAATCATCTGATCGCTGAACCGGCTTGCAGCGCGGGGCTGGCCGGCTGCGACTGCGGAACGCAAAGCTCGACTCCGTCAAATGCTGGCGGTTGGCTATGCTCCAGGCATTAACACGCTGTTCGTGCGCGGCGCCGCTTGTCGGTCGACTGCGCCGGCGCGGGTGGTCGGACCGTGAGGGCGCATGCTATGCGGATCGCGCTGATTCTTCTGTGTCTCGTTCTGAGCGGCTGCGCCAATATCTGGCGTATGGAGAACGGTCCGCTGACCGCCTTCAGCGAATCGCTGCGCGAGTCGTCAGAGCCGCGTTACACCATGGTCTGGATCGATCTGCAGAAGAAGACCGATGCCCGTGTGCTCGCCGCGCAGATCAAGCTGGCCGAGCAGGCGCCGCTGGTGGCGATAGGCGCGCTGCGCCCGGAATTCGTCGCCCGCTACCTGCCGGCGTGGGAACCTCCGCCGCAGTGGCCGGAGATCGTCAGAGAGAAGGCGCGCCAGGATGACAATTACCAGGGCGGCGGCATCTATGTGAGTTTCCGCCAGGGACGGCTGGTGTATGTCAGCCTGGTCTCGCGGTTGCGCGATGAACGCTTCTACCCGCAGGTCGCCGCGCCCGCTGCGACCGGGCTGCTGACCCTGCCGCTCAGCCGTGCGCAGATGGACGAGGTGTTCGGGCCGCCGCGGCGCGTCTATCGTGTTTCCGAGGTGCGCTACTGATCGGCGGATGCGGTTTCGCCGCCAGGGGTAGCCAGGGAGGATTCTCATGCAGGTGGTGCCGAGCATATGCACGTTCTGCGGCGTCGGCTGCGGGCTCGGCCTGCGCGTCGAAGGTGGCCGCGTGGTGGGTGTGGAGCCGCAGCCGGGGCATCCGGTCAGTGCCGGGCAGCTGTGCGCCAAGGGCTGGGCCAGCAGCTTCGCCGTCGATGTCGGCAACCGCCTGCGCACGCCGCTGATCAAGGAGCACGGGCGGTTCCGCGAAGCCAGCTGGGACGAGGCGCTGGCGCTGGTGGCCAGCGAGTTCCGCGCCGCGCTGGATACCGCTGGGCCGAGCAGCGTCGGGGTGATCAGCTGCGCCCACGCCACCAACGAGGATAACTACGCCGCGCAGAAATTCGCTCGCGCGGTGCTTGGCACCGCCAATATCGACCACTGCGCGCGCATCTGCCACAGCCCTTCGGTGGCGGGCCTCGGCCGCAGCCTGGGCTCTGGGGCGATGACCAATTCCATCGCCGACATCGACGAGGCCGAGCTGATCCTGGTGATCGGCGCCGACGTCACCGAGAACCACGCGATGATCGGCGCGCGCATGCTGCGGGCGCAGGCCCGCGGCGCCCGGCTGATTGTCGTCGACCCGCGGCGTACCCGCCTGGCGCGCCTGGCCGACCAGCACGTGCAGCTGCGCGTGGGCAGCAACATCGCGCTGCTCAACGGGCTCTTGCACATCATCTTCGCCAACGGCTGGGAGGACCGCGACTTCCTCGCCTGCCGCTGCGACAACGAGGCGGCGCTGCGCGCCCATGTGCGCGAGCTGACCCCGGAACTCACCAGCGCGCAGACCGGTGTGCCGGTGCTGGCGCTGATCGAGCTGGCGCGTGCCTACAGCCAGGCGCGGCGTGCCTTCATCGCCTACGGCATGGGCATCACCCAGTTCCAGAGCGGCACCCACAACGTCATCGCGGTGGCCAACCTGGCGCTGGTTTGCGGCCAGCTCGGCCGGGCCGGCACCGGTGTCAACCCGTTGCGCGGGCAGAACAACGTGCAGGGCGCCTGCGACATGGGCTGCCTGCCGGACGTCTACCCCGGCTACCAGAAGGTCGCCGACGCCCAGGTGCGCGCCAAGTTCGCCCGTGCCTGGGGCGTGGCGCAGCCGCCGGCGCCGGGGCTGACCTCGCTGGGCATGAGCGAAGCGGCGCTGCGCGGCGAGTTCCGTGCGCTGCTGGTGCTCGGCGAGGAGCTGGTGGTCACCGACCCGGACCAGCACAAGCTGGCCCGCGCGCTGGCCGCGCTGGACTTTCTGGTGGTGGTCGAGCTGACCTTGAGCGAGACCGCGCGCTTCGCCGACGTGGTGCTGCCCGCTGCATCCTTTGCCGAGAAGGACGGCACCTTCAGCAACTGCGAGCGGCGCATGCAGCTGCTGCACAAGGCCGTCGAGCCACCCGGGCAGGCGCGCGCGGACTGGCAGATCCTCGCCGCACTGGCCGAGTGCATGGGTTACGACGGCATGCGTTGGGCCAGCGCCGAGGAGGTGTTCGCTGAGATGGCCGCGCTGGCGCCGCTGTTCAGTGCCATCAGCCACGCGCGTCTCGAGCAAGGCGGCGGGCTGCAATGGCCATGCGACGCTGCGCATCCTGCTGGCACGGCGATCCTCCATCGGCACTGCTTTCCGCGCGGCCGCGCGCAGCTGATTCCGGTGTCGCAGGTCGAGCCGGACGAGTGTCCGGATGCCGACTACCCGTTCTGCTTCACCACCCAGCGCCTGCACTTTCACTACGGCGGCGGGGCGATGACCCGCAAGTCGCCGCTGCTCGAGCGGGAAATTCCCGCAGGATTGCTGTTCATCCATCCGCAGGATGCCGCCCGGCTGGGTCTGGCCGAGGCGCAGGGCGTGCGCGTGGCGTCGCGCCGCGGCGCGCTTGAGACCCGCGCGCACCTCACCGACGACGTGCCGCCGGGCACCGTCGCCATGCCCTATCACTTCCGCGAGGCGCCCTGTAATCGGCTGACCAACAGCGCCCAGGACCCGATCAGCCATATGCCGGAGCTCAAGGCCTGCGCGGTGGCGCTGACCCCGCTGGCGCCCGGCCAGGCGCCGCAAAGCGAGCTGGAACGCCCGCAGGAGGCCGAACATGCAGGCCCATGAGCTGGACAGTCCCGAGCGGCTGCGCAACCACCTGGCGCGCGCGCGACAGCTCTACCAGCCGCAGCCGGACGGGCAGGGCGCATTGCGCTGGCAGCCGCTTGCGGATCCGGCGCAGCCCGTCGCGGTGCCGACCGAGCCGCCGCTGTTCTCGGCCAAGGCGTTCTTCTTCGCCGAGCGCGAGGCGCAGTTTCGCTACGAGAACGGCCAGTTCATCCCGCTGCTGCCGCAGGTGCGCCCGCAGGTGCTGTTCGGCCTGGCCGCCTGCGACCTCACCGCGCTGGCCTACCAGGACCGTTTTTTCGCCGCCGACCCGCATTACCAGGCGCGCCGCGCCGCGACCCTGCTGGTCGGCCTCGATTGTGCGCAGAGCTGCCGGCAAGGCTTCTGCGCGATTATGGATAGCGGCCCGGAGGTGCGGCCGCAGACTGCCGACCTGATCCTCTGCCCGCTGGGACGGCGCTGGCTGTTGCTCGTTGCGTCCGAGCGCGGCGCCGCCGCACTGGCCGGATTGACGCTGGCTCAGGCGCCGGCGGACTGGGCGCAGCAGCGCGACGCCCAGGCGCTGCAGGTGGCCGCCGAGCAGGGCGAACAGGTCGATATCGCCGTCGGCTGCGCGGCGCTCAATGGCGAAACGGTGGATAGCCAGACCTGGGAAAAGCTCGGTCTGCGTTGCCTGGGCTGTTCCGGCTGCACCTCGGTGTGCCCGACCTGTTCCTGCTTCGCGCCCTTCGTGCAGGCGCAGCCTGACGGCGCCAGCGTGCAGGAGCGGGTCTGGGATTCCTGCCTGTACCAGGGTTTCCAGAAGGAGGCCAGCGGGCACAACCCCAGCGCCACACCGGGCCAGCGCGTGCAGCGTTTCTGGTATCACAAGTTCGGTGACGACTTTCGCCAGCGCTTCGGCCGCGACGGCTGCGTCGGTTGTGGGCGCTGCGATGCGGTGTGCCCCGGCGGCATCGGCGTGCACCAGGTGATGAAGAGGATCGGCCAGCCATGATCGACCTGACCCCACGACCGCTGCGCCTGCTGGAGTGTTACGACGATGGCGAGGCGGCGCGGCATTTCAGCTTTGCCGTCGAGCCGCTGGCCGACGAGCCGGTGGTGCAGCCCGGGCAGTTCTTCATGCTCGCCGTGCCCGGTGTTGGCGAAGCGGCGTTCACCTATGTCAGCTCGCCGGATGCCGACGGCCGCTTCAGTGCACTGATCCGCCAGACCGGCACGCTCACCGGGGCGCTGTTCGAGCTTGAACCGGGGGCCGTGCTTGGTTATCGCGGGCCGTTCGGCCGCGGCTGGCCGCTGCCCGAACCCGGCGAGCGGTTGCTGCTGGTGGCCGGTGGCTGCGGGCTGGCGCCACTCGCCGGGCTGATCGACGCGGCTGCCGGCGAAGTGCAGCTGATCTATGCCGCGCGCAACCGCGCCTACCAGGTGCTGGCGCAGGAACGGGCGCGCTGGCGCGGGACGCTGAAGCTGGTCGAGACGCTGGACCAGGGCGATGACGGCCGGCCGCAGGGCAATCCGCTGGACGCGCTGGAGCAGGCACTGACCTCGGGTGCGGCGCCGTCACGGGTGTTCTGTTGCGGACCGGAACCGCTGATGTTGGCGGTAGCACGCCGCTCCATTGACCATGGTCTGCCGGCCAGCCGAGTCTGGCTGTCGTTGGAGCGGCGCATGCATTGCGGGGTGGGGCTGTGTGGGCATTGCTATATCGGCAGCAGCTACGCCTGCATCGACGGGCCGACCTATCGCTACGACGAATACCTGCGCCTGCTGGCGGCCAGCGGGCAGGCTGCGGCGACCTGCATGCCGCCGCAGCCTTGCTGAGGCAAGGACCGGCTACTGCCGCAGCGTCGGCTCAGCCACGCTGCCACTGCACGTCGACGTAATACTCCTCGCCGTCGTAATGGATTTTCAGATCGCCGTCATAGGCCGCTTCCAGCGCGTGGCCGATGCGCTGCGCCAGATGCAGGCCGGTGGTGGTCACGCGCAAGCCATCGGACTCGTCGCTGATGGTCATCAGACGCTCGAGGGGATGTTCGCTTTTCTCCTTTTCCTCAGTGTTGCGGATCAGCCCGCAGAGGTCGTCGGCGTGGGCTTTGACGAAGGCACCGCGCAGGCTGATCGTCCCTGCCGGGACGTTTTCGGCGATGCGCTGGCAGGCCGGGCATACCGCTTCCTGGGCAGTGCTGGCGTCCACCAGGCCGTGCCAGGTCCAGCGTCCGGCCTGGTAGGCGGCGCCGCACTGCGGGCAGAGGGTGTCGCTGCGCTGATGCCAGGCCCTGAGATAGGGGTCGTGATGTTCGGGTTGCAGAAGCTTGTCGCGCGTCTTGTCCATGGCGAAGGCACTCGATGAGTGGAGGGTGCCCTTGCAGCGTAGATCAGCCCGGTCCGCTCTTCCGCCGCTCCAGGCTTGGGATTGTCGGTTGCGATGATTTGTCGCGCATGCGCCAGGCTGTGATGGCGTGAATGTGCAATCGGAGCGCCGCGGCGCTGGTCGTTCAGATGGGTTGCGACGCCACGCGCGGCGCCAGCTGTTCCAGGCGCAGCGCAGCCTGGGTACGGTTGCGCACCGCCATCCAGTCTTCCAGCGCGGCGAGCGAGCGCGGTGGCGAGATCAGGTAGCCCTGGAACAGGTCGCAGCCGGCCCGCAGCAGCGCCGACTGTTTGTCCATCGTGTCCACGCCCTCGGCATTCACCCGCTTGCCTTGCGCATGGCAGAACGCGACCAGGGCGCTCAGGCTCTGCTGCATGTCCGGCTGTGTCAGGCGGGTGATGATCGCCATGTCCAGCTTGATGGTGTCGGCTGGGTATTCGAGTAGCTGCTGGATCGAGGTGTAGCCAACACCGAAGTCGTCGATGGCGACGCGGAAGCCGGCGCGCCGGATCGCCTGCACCACGTCCATGGTGCCGGCGCAGAGTTCGGCGGCGTAGGTTTCGGTCAGCTCGATTTCGATCCTGCCCGGCGCGACGCCGTGATGCGCGGCCCGCCCGAGCAGGTAACTGCAGATGCGGTCATCCGCGAGCTGCGCGGACGAGACGTTGATCGCCAGGATCACCTCGGCGCCGAACAGCTCGACCAGCTTGGGATACTCGGTGAGGGCACGGTCGATGACCCAGTTGTCGATCCGTGAATGAAGCCCGGCGCGCTCGGCGATGGGAATGAACTCGCCAGGCGATACCGTGCCCAGAATTGGCGAATGCCAGCGCAGCAACACTTCGCAGCTGACCACGGTGCCTTCGCGATTCAGCGCCGGCATATAGACCAGCCGCAGCTGGTCGTCGCCATCCAGCGCCCGCAGTTGTTCTTCGATCAGGCGGATGCGCTCGTTGCGTTGCTCCAGCTCGCGGCTGAATGCCACCGCGGTGCTCTTGCCCTCGGCCTTGGCCTGGTACATGGCGGTGTCGGCGCGGGTCAGCAGCTGGGTGATCGAGTCCGCATCGTCCGGGTAGCGCGCGGTGCCAATGCTGACACCAACCGGGTAGAGACGGTCTTCCAGGCGAAAGCCGCCGCGGCAAAGATCGAGCAGTGCCGCGCACAACTCATCGACGCCGCCGTCGCCGGCATCGGTCAGCAGCAGGATGGCGAACTCGTCACCGGACAGCCGCGCAAAGGCCACGTCCGTTTGCGCATGGTCCAGCTGATGGCGCTTGAGCAGGCCGCGGACGCGCTGGGCGAAGATTCGCAGCAGCGTGTCGCCGGCATCGTGACCGTGCTGGTCGTTGACCTGCTTGAAGTTGTCCAGATCGAGGAACAGCAGCGCCAGGCGCCTGTGGGATTGCAGGCAGCGCTCGTACATGGCGCTGGCGAGCACGCCGAAGTGCGCGCGATTGCTGATCTGCGTCAGGCTGTCGGTCCAGGAGATGACCTGGATGCGCTCCAGCGCTTCGGTGTTGCGCTCGTGCAGCGTCTTCATGTTGACCGTCAGGCGACCAATCTCGCCGCCGTCGGTGGGCTCGTCGAGTGCGGTGCGCTTGCTTTGCAGCAGGTCGGTGAGCTGGTCGTCCAGCTGGCTGATGGGGCCGGTGACGTAACGGCGAATCAGCCACAGCAACAGACCGATGGACACCAGGCAGATCAGCGAACCGCCGGCGATAAAGGCCAGCGCCAGAGTCTGCAGGCGCTCGGCGGTATAGGTCGCCGCCGGCGTCAGCCGTGCATGCAATGCCGGTGACAGCTCGATTGCAGCAGACAGGCCCGACTCGACCGGCAGCTGGTGCAGCTCGATCTCGACCGCGGCGCCGTATTCCTCCTCCAGGCTGCGCTTGAGCTTGAGAAAACGCTCCGGGCGCACCGCCAGCTGCGCGGCAAAGGCTTCGCTGCGCTGACTCGGCAGCGGGCGGCTGCTGCTGGCCGGCAGGATGAAATCGGTGTCGAGCAACAGCGGTCCGCCGTCGGCGTGCGCGACATAGCGAGTCGCACCGGGGCGGGACGAGCGTCTGGCTTCACCCACGATCTGTCGCTGGGTCTCATCCATCGAAGCGAATGGCGACAGGCTGCTTTCGAAATAGTAGGCCGGCTCGCCATCGGGCTGCAGCACGGCAAAGGAGACGAACGAGAGCTCGGTGTTGGACAGCGAACGGATGCTCTGCTGAATCCGCAGTCCGAGCGTGTCGTTGCGAAAGGCGGTGTCCGATTCGCGCAGGAACAGCAGCAACGCCTCGCTATCCATGATCGAGTAGAGCACGCTGCGACTGAACGCCTCGTAGTCGAGATAGGCCGACTGCAAGGCCAGCAGCTGCTGCTCCAGGCGCGCCTGTTCCAGGCCCAGCAGCGAGGCGCGCTGGGTCAGGTAGGCGGTGGTCGATGCGAGCAGCTGGATGATCAGAATGACCGGGAAGATCACCAGCAGCGCGCGTTTACCGAGCGTCATGGGCGTTGATCAAGGCGCTGATGATGCGTCTGCGGGTCTGCGTGGCTTCCAGCGGCCGCATCTCGTAGACCTGGCTGCGCGCCAGCACCTCCTCCGCCGGGTAAATCGTCAGATCCTTGCGGATCTCCTCGGGCAGCAGCGCCTGGGCGGCGGCGTTCGGTGTGGCGACACCCAGCTCGGCAGCGTTCAGCACAGCGATATCCGGCCGGTTGAGGAAGTTGAGGAAGCGATAGGCCAGGGGCTTGTTGCGGGCGATGCTCGGCACCGACAGGCAGTCGACCCAGAGCAGGGTGCCTTCTTCGGGCACTACGTAGCGCCAGGGCTCGCCTTCCACCCCCTCGACCTGATTGAGCACTTGTTGATCGCCGCTGTAGGCCAGCGCCATATCGGCCCGCTCGAGGTGGCGCTGGCTACGCAGCGCGGTAATCACGTATTCATAGGTCAGCACCGCCTCGGATTGACTGACCAGCAGTTCGAACGCCGCCTTCAGCTCGTCATTGTCCGAGGTATTGATCGAGTGCTTCAGCAGGAGCAGCGGACTGGCGAGGATGTCCTCATGGTCTTCCATCATGATGATGTGCGGTTCGTCCGGGCGTGCCGGTCTCAGCAGGTCGGCCCAGGAGTGCGGTACGAAATCCAGACGGTCGCTGCGATAGGCGATGCCCAGCGTGCCCCACAGGTAAGGCACGCTGTAGCGCCCGCAGCTCTCGCGCCAGCGCGGCGCTGCACGGTGCAGCTCGGCCAGGCTGGGCTCGTCGAGCGGCTGCAACAGGCCGCGGGCACCGAAGCGGGTCGAGCTGATCAGCTCGGTCAGGGCGATATCGATCTGGTGATCGGGTTTGGCGAGGATTTCGTCACGCTTGTCGCCGCTGTCGAAATAGACCTGTCTGATCTCGAAGCCTGTTTCGGCCTGCCAGCGCTCGATCACCGCTTCGCTGAGATATTCCTCCCAGGTGAGCAGCGTCAGGGTTTCGCCTGCATGGAGCGAGGTGGACGGCGATAACAGGCCAAGCAGCATCACGAGCAGGGTGCGGGCACGCCAACGCGCCGGTTTCTTGTTGTTGTGGGGCATCGGCATCTATCCATCGGCTGGCACAGGATAGTGGCACTTTAATGGCGCCATATAGTCGGCGGCAACGCTTTTGTCGTTCCCCGCTTTATTCGTCCGATCGACGGTGGAGCGGCCCTGGGTTGTTTCGCCGCAGGTGGCCTACCGTTGGCCGATTATTGAGCCAGACTCCTAACAGTCAGCAGTTACGCCGAGGAGCCTGCCATGACCCTGAAGATTCCTTTCCCCGATCGAACGCAGGTTGGTGCGGCGCTGGCAGAGCGCCTGGCACAGGAGGGCAGCTGGGAGAACGCGCTGGTCCTGGCGCTGCCGCGCGGAGGCGTACCGGTGGCTTACGAAGTGGCGCAACGCCTTGGGCTGGAACTGGACATTCTGGTGGTGCGCAAGCTCGGCACGCCGGGCAATCGCGAGCTCGCCATGGGCGCCATCGCCAGTGGCGGCGTACGGGTGATGAACGAGGACATCCTGCGCTACGTGCACGTCTCCAAGGCCGAAATAGATGGAACCGTCGCCCAGGAGACTCATGAGTTGCAGCGCCGCGAGCGGGCCTATCGTGGTGATCGGGCACCGCCGGCCATCGCCGGGCGTGCGGTGATCCTGGTCGACGACGGGCTTGCCACCGGCGCGACCATGCGCGCCGCGGTGCAGGCAGCGCGTCAGCTTGGTGCGAGCAGCATCACCGTCGCCGTGCCCGTGGCAGCGCCGGACAGCGTCACGCAGCTGGAGCCGCTGGCCGACCGTATCGTCTGTCTGCATCTGCCTCATGATCTGTATGCCATCGGCCGCTGGTACGAGAACTTCGATCAGACGCCGGACCGGCAGGTCGTCGATCTGCTGCAGCGTGCCTGGAACCGGGGAGAGCAGCCCGCATGAGCCAATCGACCTCGACACCGATGCGCTTCACCCTGGGCAAGGCGCGCCTGCATGGCGACCTCAGCGTACCGCCAGACGCCGCTGGCCTGGTGGTCTTCGTGCACGGCAGCGGCAGCAGCCGACACAGCCCGCGCAACCAGAGCGTGGCGCGCTATTTCAACGAGCTGGGCCTGGCCACGTTGCTGTTCGATCTGCTTACCGCCGATGAGCAGGCGATCGACGAGATTACCCGCCAGCTGCGTTTCGACATTCCGTTGCTCAGCCAGCGTTTGAGCGGCGTGGTCGATCAGCTGGGCAACGAGGCGGACCTGCGCGGGCTACGCATCGGTCTGTTCGGCGCCAGTACCGGTGCCGCCGCGGCATTGATCACCGCGGCGTCGCGCCCGGCGGATGTCGCCGCGGTGGTGTCGCGTGGCGGTCGCGTCGATCTGGCCGACCAATCGCTGGCCCGGGTCAAGGCGGCTTCGCTGTTCCTCGTCGGTAGTCGTGATCTGGAAGTGCTGGAGCTCAATCGCGAGGCCGCGGCGCGGCTGCAGTGCGCGCATCAGCTGCAGGTGGTGCCCGGCGCGACCCATCTGTTCGAGGAGCACGGCACTCTGGAACAGGTGGCGCGGCTGGCCGGTGACTGGTTCGTGCGGCATCTGGTGTGACCGTTGCAGCGAGTCAGCGTCCGGAAACTTGCGGCGCAGCACGTGGCGGGCACGTCGGATTGGCACTGGCCAGCGGCGGGCGCGATCATGGGCGCTCGAAAACAAGGAGGTTTCATGAGTACCCAGAATCCCTACGCACCCCCGCTTGCCCCGCTGACCGGTGCTGAGGCAGGCCGGATCGAGGCGCTGCCCGTTTCCGACAGCTGGAAGCGACGTTTCCAGGCCATCGCGCAGGCTGGCGGCCCGCGCCTGCCTGCGGTCAAGAGCCTGTCCGCAGCCGAGCGGCGCCAAGCCATGGCCTTCAACATCCTCGCGTTTCTGTTCGGGCCGCTGTACTACCTGGCCAAGGGCATGTGGCGCAGGGCGCTCAGCTATACGCTGCTGGCGCTGGGCGCGGTCACCCTGATCATCATGGGGCTCGACGTTGTGGGCTACGGCGACTTCGCCCGCTTCCTTGCCTATGGTGTCGCCGGCGTGTTCGCCATGCGCGCCAATCTCGATTTCTACAAGAGCCAGGTGCTGGGCGACAACGGCTGGCTATAGCGCGGCCGTTGCACCACCCAGCCTATGGGCGAAGGCCTCCAGTGCCGCTTCGCCGACCACATCGCCGGGCAGCAGCGGCAGCTCGAGCAGCGGCAGCTGCCCCAGTGCCTGGCGCAGGGTGGCGAGATGCTGTTCCTCCAGGGCGTGGCGTTCGGCGAGAAAGCTGCCGGCGTCGGCCGGCGAGCGCTTGTTCACCACCAGTGCGCCGACCGGAGTGCCGGCGCGCTGCAGCTGCGCATGCAGTTCGATGGTTTCCAGCACGGGTAGACGCTCGGCGGCGAGGACGATGACGAAGGCGCACCGTTCGGCGTCGCCAAGCACCTCGCGCAACCGGTTGAAGCGCTCGCGGCGGCGGTCGAGGATGCTGCGGATGCGGCTGTCGCGGTCCTGCTCTTTATTTTCGCCGCCGTGACCGAGGATGGATTCGCCGAAGCCGCGATCATCCTGGCCGAGATTCTTCAGCACCTGGGCAAAGCGTGAGCCGCGCTCCTGGCGGCGCAGCAGGCCTTCGGTCCAGGCCGCCATCATCTCCGGCAGGGCCATCAGCCGCGCGGTGTGCCCGGACGGTGCGGTGTCGAACACCAGCAGGTCGTATTCGGCCAGGCCCTGGTCGACGGTTTCAGCGATGCGTTCCAGCAGCGCCGCCTCGTGCATGCCCGGGGCATCGCGCGAGAGCGCCATGTGTTTGTCCACTTCGCCGGCCAGGTGCGCCGGCATCAGCTTGCGCAGAGCGGCGCTGACCTCATCGAGGTGCTGTTGCACGGTGAGCTCCGGGTCCAGTTCCAGCCCGTCCAGCCCGGGCGCGAGGCACACCTTCTGCGGGCCCACCGGGCGGTGCCAGAGGTGACCGAGGTTGTGCGCCGGATCGGTGGAGACCAGCAGCACGCGGCGACCGGCCTGGGCCTGGGCGAGCGCGGTAGCGGCGGCCACGGTGGTCTTGCCGACGCCGCCCTTGCCGCCGAAGAACAGCACGCGCCGCTCGGCAGCGAGCTCTAACAGCATGCGATATGGTCCAGCGGCGAGTGCTCCATGCCCATGCGCCGGTGCCAGTCATGGAAACGCTCGTAAAGCGCCGGCATCAGCTCCAGGGTGTACCAGGCGGCCGGGTTCGGCACGCCGAGGGTTTCGCTGAATACCAGCAGCATGAAAAGGTCGTCCTCGTCGCGTCGGGCGCGGGCGAAGGTGCGCCGGTAGGGCGCGACGTAGAACTCGCGCAACCCCGCCGAAACCTTGCCGAGAATGCTCAGCGGCTCGCTCACGGCTGCGCCTCGAAGGCCTGCTCGGCCGGGTCGCGGCCCTTGCGCATGGCAATTACCGCTTCCAGGGTCACCCACAGCGCGGCGATCAGGATGATCACGTCCATGCCCAGCAGCAGCCAATTCTCGGCGCGGTAGAACTGGCCCATCTGCACCAGCAACGCGTAGATCGACATGGCCAGCAGGAACACCAGCGGCACCAGGGTGTACAGCGGCGAGCGGCCCAGCTTGATCAGGATGACGGTGATCACCGCCAGGGTCAGGCCGGCCAGCAGCTGGTTGGTGGTGCCGAACAGCGGCCAGATGACCATGCCGCCGGTGCCATCGGAGCCGGCGCCAAAGGCCAGCGCCATGCACACGCCGACGGCGATCAGCGTACCGATCAGGGTGTTGACCTTCATTCCGGCCAGTTCACCGGCTTCCTGGATGACGAAGCGCTGCAGGCGCAGGCCGGTGTCCATGGTGGTGCCGGCAAAGAGGATCGCCATCACCGCGAGAATGGTTCCGCCGAGCTCGGCCGGCAGGCCCAGGCCGTTGGCCAGCAGCGTGCCGCCGCCCTGCACGAAGGCGGTGACGCCGCCACTGCCGAAGGCGGTGTAGACCTGCTGCCAGTCGGTCAGCGTGGCGAAGCCGGCGGTGCAGCAGATGATCGCCGCCAGCGACAGCATGCCTTCGCCCATGGCGCCGAAGTAACCGACGAAACGGGCGTCGGTTTCCTTGTCCAGCTGTTTGGAAGTGGTGCCGGAGGCGACCAGGCCGTGGAAGCCGGAGATCGCGCCACAGGCGATGGTCACGAACAGCAGCGGCACGATGCTCGGCGTGTCGGCCGGCAGTTCCTGGTTGAACGCCGGAGCCACCAGCTCCGGTGCGCCGAACAGCACGGCCAGATAGAGCAGGCCAAGGCCGACGAACAGCTGCAGGCCGTTGATGTAGTCGCGCGGCTGCAGCAGCACCCACACCGGTAGCAGCGAAGCGATGGCGGCGTAGACGAACAAGAGCAGGATCCACACCGACTTCGCCGACAGGCCCATGATCTCGTCTGGCAGGGCGACCGGGTACTGGTTGCCCAGCAGGATCAGCGCGTAGAGCACGATTACCCCGCCGAGCGACGGCCAGAGCAGCTTCATGTTGTAGCGGTAGATCATCTGCCCGATCACCAGCGCCACCAGGATCGCGCCCCACACCGGGATCACCGAAGTCGGCGTGGACACCAGCAGGTTGGAGATCACCGCGGCGAAGGCGCCGTTGACCATCAGCAGCACGAGGAAGATCACCACCAGGAACAGGCTGCGCCCGCGAGCGCCGATCAGCCGGCCACTGAGCATGCCCACCGATTGGCCGCGGCTGCGGGCGCTGGCCCAGAGTGCGCCGAAGTCATGCACGCCAGCGAAGAAAATGGTGCCGAAGATCACCCAGGCGAAGGCCGGGCCCCAGCCCCAGATCACCGCGATGGCCGGGCCGACGATGGGCGCGGCACCCGCCACGGAGGTGAAGTGATGGCCCCAGAGCACGAACTTGTTGGTGGGGACGTAATCCACGCCGTCGCGCATGGTATGCGCCGGCGTCAGGTAGTGGGGATCGAGACGGTAGATCCGTTCGGCGATGAACTTCGAGTAGAAAACGTAGCCCAGCGCCATGGCGATCAGGCCTACCAGCAACAACGCAATTGCACTCATCTCGGATTCCTCGGCGTGCCGCTCGCCGGCAGCTCAGCCCTGTTTTGCCCTCGTGGGGTGATTGTTATGACCGGGCGTCCACACCGCGGCCTCAGGGAGGACAGACCAGCCTCGCGCACGGACGTTCCGCCCGAGTTCCGGGTGCGCTCGGGCCAGGCCGAACGGCAATCTGCTGATACAAGGCATTTGGCTGCGGGATGTGGACAGCGGCGAACTCTTCGCCTCGACTTGATACAAAGATCGGAATGCCAAGGAGGATGTGATGACACAGGCCGCACTGCGTCGCGGAGCCACCGACGCGCTCTTCTGGTCACTGATCTATGCCGCGCTCTGGGCCCTGTTCGCTGCCGGGCAGGGCTGGCTGCTGGGCGTGCCGACCGTTGCGTTGGCCGTTGCCCTGAGCCTGTGGCTGGGATTGCGCCCGCTGGGCATGCGCCTGGGTGCGCTGCCGGCATTCCTCGTTTTTTTCCTCAAGCACATGCTGCTCGGCGGCTGGGACGTGGCGCGCCGCGCGCTGCAACCGCGTTGCCCGCTGCAGCCGGCGTGGCATGCGTATCCGCTCGCCAGCCAGTCGCCGCGGGTGCGCCTGCTGCTGTCGGCCCTGGTCGGGTTGCTGCCCGGCACGCTGGCTTCGCGCATCGAGGATGACCAGATGCGTGTGCATGTGCTGGATGAGCGGTTGCCCTGGCAGGCTACGGTCGCCGACCTCGAACGGCGTCTGGAGCGCCTGCTCGGTAGCCGGGAGGTGCGCTGATGGCACTGTTCTCGGCCCTGTTGCTGCTGACCCTGATCATCGGCCTGTGGCGCGTGCTGCGCGGGCCGGGGCGCGTCGATCGGCTGCTCGCAGTGCAGCTGTTCGGCACCACCGGTGCCGCGCTGCTGCTGGTCATGGCGCAGTGGCAGCGCGCCCCCGGCTTGCGTGATGCGGCGCTGGTGCTGGCGCTATTGGCGGCGATGATCAGCGCCGCCCTGGTGCAGCTGTTGCGGCGCAGTCGCCATGAGTGAGCTGCTGAACATCTTCAGCTGGCTGCTGCTGGCTGGCGGCCTGCTGTTCTTCGCCGCCGGCAGCATCGGCCTGCTGCGCTTCCCTGACACCCTCAGTCGCCTGCACGCGCTGACCAAGGCCGACACCCTCGGCCTCGGTCTGGTGGTCGCTGGCCTTTCCCTGCGCGCCGGCAGTCTGCTGGAGGTCGCGCAGATGCTGCTGATCTGGCTGCTGGTGCTGGCTTCCGGTGCCACCGCCTGTCAGCTGCTGGCACGCCAGGCTGACGAGGAGGGTGGCGATGAGTGAGTGGCTGCTCGATGGGGTGCTCGGTCTGTTGCTGCTGGGCCTGGCCGGCGGTGCGCTGCATGTGCGCCAGCTGTATGCCGGCGTGCTGCTGTTCATTGCCTTCGGCCTGGTGCTGGCGCTGGTCTGGGCGCGGCTGGGGGCCGTCGATCTGGCACTGGCCGAGGCTGCCATCGGTGCCGGCCTGACCGGCGTATTGCTGTTCGCCGCATTGGCGCGGCAACCGCAGGCCGGCAGCGAACCGCGCCTGTCGCGGCGCCGCCGCCTGGCCGCGCTACTGGTGGTGTTGCCGCTGCTGATGCTGCTGTTGCCACAACTGGCTCCGCTGGCCGAGTTACAGCCGACGGTGCCGGCGCAGATCGACGCCGCTCTGGCGCAAAGCGGCGTCGAGCATCCGGTGACGGCGGTGCTGCTCAACTTCCGCGCCTGGGACACGCTGCTGGAACTGGCGGTGCTGCTGCTGGCGCTGCTCGGTGCCCGCCAGCTCGGACCGCTGCAGCCGCGATTGAGCGAACCCTGGCCGCTGCTGCGAGCCTGGGGCCGCACGCTGGCGCCGCTGCTGGTGCTGGCTGGCGGCTATGTGCTCTGGCGGGGTGCTGCTTCGCCGGGCGGCGCCTTCCAGGCCGGCGCATTGCTGGCGGCGGGCATCGTCCTGCTGCGCCTGGCGGGGGCGCTGCCGGCTTTGCACTGGAGTTTCTGGCCGCTGCGCCTGCTGGTACTGGTCGGCTTGCTGCTGTTCGTCGGCGTGGCCGCCGCCTGCGCCTGGTTTGGCGATGGCTGGCTGCAGTACCCGATCGGCTGGGCCAAGCCGCTGATTCTGCTCATCGAGGCGGCGGCTACGCTGTCCATCGCCGCCAGCCTGAGCCTGCTGGTGATCGGCGACGAACCGGAGGCGCAGTCATGAGCGCCACGCTGTTCTGGATTGCCATCGGCTTCGCCCTCTGGCTGCTCGGCCTGCACGGGTTGCTCACCTTGCGTCATGCGCTGCGGCGCATCATTGCGATAAACCTGATGGGCAGCGGCGTGTTCCTGGTGATGATCGCCCTGGCGGCGCGCCGCGACCCGAGTGATCCGTTGCTGGTGGCGCTGGTGGTCACCGGGCTGGTGGTGGCGGTGAGCGCGACCGCGCTGGCGTTGCGCCTGAGCAGTGCGCTGGCTTCATCGACGGAGCACGAGCGATGAATGCCGCCCTGGTCAGCCTGCTGCTGCCATTAGCCGGCGCCTTGCTGCTGATCCTGCTGCGCCCGGCACGCAGCGGGCGCTGGGTGATCGCGCTGAGCCTGGGCGCGCTGGTGGCGGCGATCATGGCGCTGCAGGTGGTGCTCGATCACGGTGAGCGCAGCCTGCTTGTCGGTGGCTGGGAGGCGGGGCTGGCGATCCGTTTCCGACTGACGCCGCTGGCGGCGCTGTTACTGGTATTTACCGCCGGGTTGCACCTGCTGGTGGCGCTATACGCGGCGCGCATCCCTCATGCTGCTGGCAAGGAAGATTACTGGCCGCTGTCCTGCCTGCTGCATGCGGCGCTGGCTGCGCTGTGGCTGTCAGCGGACCTGTTCAACCTCTACGTCACGCTGGAGCTGCTCAGCCTGGGCGCCGTGGCGCTGGTGTCGCTGGCCGGACGCAAGGCCTGGAAACCGGCGCTGAACTATCTGCTGCTGTCGCTAGCCGGATCGCTGGCCTATCTGCTGGGCGTGGCGCTGGTCTACGGACGCTACGGCGTGCTCGATCTAACCTTGCTGGCGCAGTTGAGCGAAGCCGATGGCGTGACCCATCTGGCGCTGCTGTTGATGACCCTCGGGCTGATGCTCAAGGCTGCGCTATGGCCGCTGCACCTGTGGTTGCCGCCAGCCCACGCGGCGGCGCCGACGGCGGTCAGCGCGCTGCTCTCGGCGTTGGTGGTCAAGGGCCCGTTGTACATTCTCTGGCTGATCTGGAGCGAGATTGCCCCGGCTGAATTCGGCCGCGACGCCGGCCTGCTGTTCGGCGCCGCCGGTGTGCTGGCGCTGCTCGCCGGCGGCTGGTCGGCGCTGCGTGCGCCGCGGCTGAAGACGCTGGTGGCCTATTCCACCGTGGCTCAACTCGGTTACGCGCTGCTGGCGCTGGGGCTGCTGCTGCATCTCAATGAGCCACGTCTGCATGCGGCCTTGTGGTTGTTCGTGCTGGCCCACGGCTTGGCCAAGGTCTCGATGTTTCTCGCCGCAGGTGAGCTGCAGAGCATTCTCGGCAGCAAGCGGGTGACGGGCATGCGCGGCGCCAGCCAGAACGTGCCCATCGCCCTGGCTGCATTTGCCGTAGCCGGTGGCAGCCTGGTGGGCCTGCCGCCCAGTGGCGGCTTTCTGGCCAAGTGGCTGCTGCTGCAGCCGCTGTTCGAGCAGCCGCAGCACTGGCCGTGGGCGGTGGGCGTGCTGCTCGGCACGCTGATGTCGGCCGCCTATGTGTTCCGCGTCGTTGCCCACGGCTTCGACCGGGCACGGCCCAATCCGCCGAGCATCCGCGCGGATCGTCTGGCGCAGTGGCTGGCCCTGCTGCCGGCACTGCTGGTCTGGGGGCTGGCGCTGATCAGCGAGCCGCTGCTGCTCTGGCTCGGAGGGCTTGGACGATGAACTGGCACGGCCTGCTGCCGCTCGGCATCGTGCTCAGCTCGCTGCTGCCGGGCCTGGTGATCTTCGCCCTGCGCGAGGACCAGCAGCGCCTGCGGGTCACGCTCAACCTGCTCGGTGTAACCCTCAAGCTGCTGCTGGTTGGCGGCATGCTCTACGGTGTCAGCCAGGGCAGCGAATACCGTTTCAGCGTGCCGCTGCTGCCAGGTGCGCCGCTGGTGCTGCAGGCCGATGCCCTGTCACTGCTGTTCGTCGCGCTGTCGTCGCTGCTCTGGGCGCTGACCACGATCTACGCCATCGGCTATCTGGAAAACTCGCCGTTGCGTTCGCGTTTCTTCGGCTACTTCAGTCTGTGCGTCAGCGCCACGGTGGGTCTGGCGCTGGCCGGCAACCTGGTCAGCTTCCTGCTGTTCTACGAGTTGCTGACGCTGGCCACCTTTCCGCTGGTGGTGCATCGCGGCACGCCCGAGTCGCTGCGCGCCGGGCGTGTCTACCTGGCTTATACGGTCGGTGGTGGCACGCTGGTGCTGATGGGCGTCGGGCTGCTGCACAGCCTGGCGGGCACGCCGGACTTCCAGGCGGCCGGCTACCTGCTGGAGCAGGTCGACGAACATGACATTGCACTGCGGGTCGCCTTCGCACTGTTGATTCTCGGCCTCGGGGTGAAGGCCGCGCTGATACCGCTGCACGGCTGGCTGCCGCAGGCGATGGTCGCGCCGGCGCCGGTCAGCGCACTGCTGCATGCGGTGGCGGTGGTGAAGGCGGGGGCATTCGGCATCGTGCGGGTGGTCTATGACGTCTTTGGTGCCGAAGCGCTGACCCGGCTGGATCTCACCAGACCGCTGCTCTGGCTGGCCGCGGCGACCATCCTCTATGGCTCGCTGCGCGCCTTGCAGCAGCAGGAGCTGAAGAAGCGCCTGGCCTACTCGACCATCAGCCAGGTGTCCTACGTGACGCTGGGCGTCGCGCTGCTCGGGCCGATCGCCGCGGTGGGCGGCCTGGTGCATCTGGTGCATCAGGGGCTGATGAAGGTGACGCTGTTCTACTGCGCGGGCAACTTTGCCGAAACCCTGGGGATTCACCGCATCCGCGAGATGGATGGCGTCGGCCGGCGGATGCCCTGGACCATGGCGGCGTTCTCCATCGGTGCGCTGGGCATGATCGGCATCCCGCCGATCGCCGGTTTCATCAGCAAATGGACGCTCGGCCTCGGTGCTCTGGAGGTCGGGCAGGACTGGGTGCTGCTGGTGCTGCTCGGCTCGGCGCTGTTGAATGCCGCCTACTTCCTACCGCTGCTCTGGCGCGGCTGGTTCGCCGAGCCGGCCGACTGGCACGAGAATCGTTGGGCGGAGGAGCGTTTCGAAACCCACTGGATGTTGCTGCTGCCACCGGTGCTCACCGCGCTGCTGTCACTGCTGGTCGGGTTGCTGGCGGCCACGGCGCTCAGCCCGCTGGGCTGGAGCCAGCTGATCGTCGAGCGGGAGTTCGCCATATGAATCCCTGGCTTTGGCTGCTGGTGCCCTTCGCGCCGTTGCTCGGCGGCGTGCTGCTGTGCCTGCGTGAACGCGCCCTGTCGTGGTTGTGGCTGACCTGCCTGCCGGCGTTGCTGGTGGCGCTGCAGCCTCCGGCGGCGCTGGAGCTGCCCTGGCTGTGGGAGGGGGTGCGCTGGGGCGCGGACGATATCCTGACGCGCGCCTGGCTGGGGTTTTCCGCCGTGCTCTGGGGCTGCGCAGCGGTCTTTGCCAACAGCAGCCTGAGCCGGGACCCGCGTCGGTTGCGCTTCTGGGCGTTCTGGCAGCTGGCGCTGGCCGGCAATCTGTTGCTGATCGTGGCCACCGACGCGCTGAGTTTCTACCTCGGCTTCAGTGCCATGAGCCTGTCCGCCTACGGGCTGATCGTCCACCGTGGCGGCCCGGGACCGCGGCGCGCCGGGCGGCTGTATCTGCAGCTGGCGATCTGTGGCGAGATGCTGCTGCTCGCCGGTCTGCTGTTGCGCACCCATTCCACCGGCCAGGCCTTCGACTTCGCCAGCTGGCAGGCGCAACCGATCGACCATCTGACCCTCGCCCTGCTGTTGCTCGGCCTCGGCTTGAAGGCCGGCTTCTGGCCGCTGCATGTCTGGCTGCCGCTGGCCCATCCGGAGGCGCCGGCGCCGGCCAGCGCGGTGCTCTCGGGGGCGATGCTCAAGGCCGGCATCCTCGGCATCTGGCGCTGCGTGCCGGAGGCCGATCCGACGCTGGCTACCTGGAGCATGCCGCTGCTGGCAGCCGGGATCTTCGGCGCGCTCTACGCTGCGGCGCTGGGCCTGTGCGCCGGCAAGTCGAAAGCGGTGCTGGCCTATTCCTCGGTAAGCCAGATGGGCTGGATGCTGATGATTCTGGCGCTGGCGTGGAGCCTCGATGAACCGTCGGCGGGAGTTCTCGCGGTGCTGGTGCTGTTCGGCGTGCATCACGGCCTGGCCAAGGGCGCGCTGTTCCTGGCGGCGGGGATGGTCCATGAAGGGCGGCTGCCCCGGCTGGCCTGGCTGCTGTTGTTGCTGCCGGCACTGGCGATCATGGGGGCGCCGCTGACCAGCGGGGCGGCGGTGAAGTACCTGTTCAAGGACGCCCTGCACGACAGCGCCTTCGCGGCCTGGGCGCCGTGGCTGACGCTGGCCAGCTTCGCTACCGCGCTGCTGCTGTTGCGCGCACTCTGGCTGATGTGGCGCGATCAGCAGCATGCCCCGGCGCAGCGCCCGCCGGCTGGCCAATGGCTGCCATGGGCGGCGCTCAGCACGGCCTCGCTGCTGTTGCCTTGGGGCTGGCCGGCGCTGCGTGAATCCTTGCTGGACGGCCTCTATCCGGGCGGATTATGGGCAGCGCTTTGGCCGCTGCTGGCTGCGCTGGCGCTGGCTGGATGGGCGCTGCGCCGTGGCTGGCAAGTGCCGTCGCGTCTGGCACGGTTGCCCAACCCGGCGCTGTGGGCGTCGCTGTATTTCACGCGGGTGCTGCGTCAGCCGCCACTGCCTGTTCCCGCTATCCACATTCAGCGCAATCGCTGGCGTCAGCGCGAGCGGCGCTGGAATCGGCAGTGGGAGCGCGGCTCACTGACGATCAGCGCCTGGCTGCTGGTGGCGCTGCTCTGGCTCGGCTGGCTCTGGTGAACCGCTGCTCAGGGCAGGGCTTTTTCGGCGTAGGGGCGGGTATCCAGGCCCAGCTGGGCGCGGAAGCTTTCCATGTCGAACATGGTGCAGATCTCCTGCACCTGCTGCGTCGGGGTGATGGACCAGAACGCCATGGCGGAAATGCTCAGCACCTTGTCGCTGGGCGGGTAGCCGAACGCCGCATGCTCGATGGTGCCGATCAGCGTGCTCCAGGTCACCACCCGGTTGCCTTCGGCGATGCATTCCTCGACTACCACCTCCAGCTCCGGCATGGCGTGACGGATCTGTCGGACCATGTCGAGAAACTCGGCACTGTGGAGCGGCCTTCCAATGAACGAGCTCTTGTAGAGAAAGTCCTTGCTGTGCAGATGCTCGGCGAGCGCCAGGTGACCACGATTCCAGGTCAGGTCGATGTGCTGGCGAACGAGTTTCTTGCGGTCATCCAGTGACATGCGCGCTCCATGAGGCTGCAGTTGGCTCGGCAGCGAACTCTAGCAGCGCCCAGCGTGCAGTGGGAGAGCCGGTCGGTAACCTGATCTGGAATGCCGCTTGGGGTTTGCGTGATCAGATTCGGAATCTCCCGACCTTGTTTTGCAGGTCGCTACCCAGCTCAGCAAGATCCACGCTGGCCTTTGCGGTGTGCTCGGCGGAAACAGCCGACCGTTCTGAAATGTCCCGTACCCGGATAACACTCAAGTTGATTTCTTCAGCTACTGCGCTTTGTTGCTCTGCTGCAGTTGCGATCTGCTGCATCATTTGCTGGATGCTGGCGATCATCCTGGAAATGTCTTGTACAGCGGCGCCGGTGCTGTCCACCCCTTCGACTGTCTGGTCGGTCAAGTTGCGGCAAGTGTCCATCGTCGAGGCGGATTCGTCGGCAATCGCCTGCAAGCCCTGGATCAGGACCTGTATTTCCAGCGTTGCGTCTTGCGTGCGTTTGGCCAGATTGCGCACTTCATCGGCTACCACCGCAAATCCGCGCCCCGCATCTCCTGCCCTGGCGGCTTCGATTGCTGCGTTCAAGGCCAAGAGATTGGTCTGCTCCGCAACGGAGCGAATGACGTCCAGAACGCCCCCAATTCGCTCGCTCTCGTGCTTGAGTCGCATCATCGCGTCGGTGGCTCGGCCGACCTCGCTGGCTAGTCGACCGATTTGATCTATGGCTGCGCGAGCGGTGTCCTCACCCTGTTGCGCGTGCTGGTCAGCTGAAATCGCAGCCTGGGCGGCGTGTTCGGTGTTTCTCGCAACATCCTGCACGGTTGCAGCCATCTCATGAATGGCCGTTGCAACCTGCTCGACTTCCTGCTTTTGCCGGATAACGCTGTTGCTGGCCTGCTCGGTTGACTGAGACAGTTCTTCCGCGGCGCCGGAGATAACATCTGCGGAGCCCCGAATCTGCCCGATCAGGTCGGCCAGGCTGGATTGCATCTCGCCTAACGAAGCCATCACGCTACCAGGCGGAACCGATGCTCGGTCCGTCAACCTGCGCATATCGCCGGAAGCGGCTTTTTTCGCCGCAGCCGAGAGCACGTCGGGCTCGGCGCCGAGTGTCCGCAGCAGGCTGCGGACAATGGCAAGGCCCAGGCCGATCGCCAGGGCGATGGCCAAAATGCATGCACCTACCAGCAGCTTGCGCTGGCCCTCGAACAGAGCTCTTTCCTCCTCAACCTCGGCTACGGCAATCGCCCGACTGTGCTGCATAAACGCTTCGGCAGCCTGAATCAGTTGGCGAAGGAGCGGCATGCAATCGTCGCTCATACGCTGGATGGCCTCCTCACGTTGCCCGTCGACAGCCAATCCGACGATGTCCAGTGCAACGGGGCCATACAAGCCTTCGACGCGCGCCAGTTCATCGAACAGCAGCTGTTCTTCTCTATCCTGTGAGGCGCGAAGCTGGAGGATTGCCGCCCTGAGCTTGCTGAGGGTGGCGCCTACTTCATTGTGGGCTTTGCTGACCATGGCATGTTCGGCATCACGTTCAGCCCGGGAGGAAACCAGAACCAGATTTCGCGCGTGAATCGCACGTTGCTGTGCAGCAACCAGCAGCTCGGACGCAAGCTCCTCTCTCAGGTTCACACCTTCGACATAGTTCGCGAACGCTTCGTTGGCCTGTTCGAGTTGAGCAATTGAAAGTATGGAAATGCTCAGGACTACGGCGGTGAGGGCAGCGAAGCTGAGCCCCAGCTTGGCTTTGACGGACGAGATAATTGCCATGGCGAACTCTCTGACAACGAGCTCCGTCCGTGGAGGTGTGGAAGGCTGGTGTCATAGTGGCATTATCGATTCCACGAAAAATGCCTCGTTCGAGGTAGGGTTTCTCCTACCTTAGGCCATGTCGGAATACCGGCGTGCACGACTCGTCTAGTCGGTCCGCAACTTGATCTGGAAGGCTGCGCCGCCAAGTTCTGACTCGCCCAGGCTGAGTTCGCCGCCGTAGCTGTCGAGGATGTCCTTGACCACCGCCAGGCCGATGCCCTGGCCAGGGTGCTGGCCGTCGAGGCGTTCACCGCGACGGATGATGCGTGCGCGCTGGTCCACCGGCACGCCGGGGCCGTCGTCCTCGATGCCCAGCAGCAGGTCGCCTTCATGGGTGCGGGCGCTGATGCGGATCCTGCCGAGGCAGAGCCGATAGGCGTTTTCCAGCAGGTTGCCGAGCAGCTCCATCAGCGCACCCTGTTCCATCGGCACCAGGCAAGACTCGGCGAGCTGCATGTCGACCTGCACGTGTTTATCGCGATAGACCTTGTCCAGTGTGCTGCACAGACTGTCGAGCAACGGCCGCAGCTGGACCCGGTGACGCACCAGGCCGCTCTTGCCGAGACTGGCGCGTTGCAGCTGATAGCCGATCTGCTGGCTCATGCGTTCGATCTGCGCCTGCATCACCTGCGCCTGCTCGCGGCTCCGTGCCTGCGCCGCAAGGGTTTCGCCGACGCCCTGCAGCACGCTGAGCGGAGTTTTCAGACTGTGCGCCAGGTCGCCCAACGAGTTGCGGTACTGCTCGCGCTGGCGCCGTTCGCTGTCCAGCAGGCGGTTCAGCGAGCGGGTCAGGCGCAGCAGTTCGCGCGGGTGGTCATCGCTCAGTCGTTCGCGCTGGCTGGCTTCGACCTGGTCGAGTTCGGCGCTGACCCGCTTGAGCGTACGGAAGCCCCAGGTCAGGCCGAGCCAGAGCAGGGCCAGCAGCACCAGCAAACCACTGCCCAGCCACAGATAGAGTTGCCGGCGAAATTCATCGAACAGGCTCAGGTACTCGCTGGTCGGCTGCATGGTGACGAAGCTGAAGGCGTTGTCGCGGCTGCCAGCCAGCTGCAGCTCGACGTCATAGACGAAGTACTCCATCCCGTCCGCATCGCGCACGCGCAGGAATTCGGTACTGCCACCCTCGTAACGCGGACGATAGTCGATGCGCTCGTCGGCGGCCGAGCGCGAATGCCACACCAGTTCGCCGCGGCGGTCGTAGATGAAGCCGAGCAGCTGCGCGTCCGGCAGGTCGAATTCCTCGTCCGGCAGGCGCTCGGGCATCTGCAGTTGGCCGCCCTCGAGCTGGGCGGCGGTGATCAGCGTACTGGCATCGGCGGCCAGGCGCTGTTCGATGACTTTTTCGAAGGAAAGACTAAACGCGCCTTGCAGCGCCGGTAGCAGGGCCAACATGAACAGCACGGCCAGGCTCGCCGCGCCGAGCATCAGGCGCAGGCGCAGCGACATGGCGCCGGTCAGTCGGTTGCGAACGCGCGCCTGCAGGCGGCGCCAGCGTCGACTCATCGGCAGCGCTCGGTGAACAGATAGCCGAGGCCGCGCACGGTTTCGATCGGCTTCATCGCGCATTGGGCTTCGAGCTTGCGCCGCAGCCGCCCGACGAGCACCTCGATCACGTTCGGATCGCGCTCTTCGTCGCCGCTGTAGAGCTGCTCCATCAACCGCTCCTTGGCCACCACCTGCTGCTGATGACGCATCAGGTATTCGAGGATGCGATATTCATAGGCGGTCAGCGCCAGCGGCTCGCCATTGGCCGTGGCCTGCTTGCGATTGAGGTCGAGCAGCAGCGGGCCGGCCTCGATGGTGGCCTGGGTGAAGCCGCTGGAGCGGCGCAGCAGCGCGTTCAGCCGGGCTTCCAGTTCCTCGAACTGGAACGGCTTGACCACATAGTCGTCGGCGCCGGCGGCCAGGCCTTCGACCTTGTCCTGCCAGTTGCCGCGGGCGGTGAGGATAAGAATGGGGAAGACCTTGCCGCGGCTGCGCAGCTGGCGGATCAGGTCCAGCCCGCTGATACCTGGCAGGCCGAGATCGATGACGGCAAGGTCGTGATTGAATTCGTGGGTCTGATACAGCGCTTCTTCGGCGTTGGGCACGGCATCGACAATATGCCCGCTTTCACCGAGCCGCGTCAGCAAGTGGTGGCGCAGCAGCGCCTCGTCTTCCACCACCAGCACTTTCATTTTTCTGCTCCCTGGGCAAACGGCCGGGCAATGCCCGGCCGTTGTTCAACGTTCTGTCAGCGTAAGGCCATCAGAAGTGATAGTTCAGACCCAGATAGGCCTGCTTGCTGCTGTGTACGTCGATCGAGCCCAGCTTGCCGACGCCACGCTCGGAGACTTCGGTACCGGCGTTGCTGCGCAGGTAGCGGTAGCCGGCTTCGACCGAGGTGTTGTCGCCGAGCTTCTGCAGGATACCGGCCTGCAGGCCGACCAGGTAGCCGATGTCGCTGTCACGGGTGTAGCCCTTGGACTCGTTTTCCAGCTTGGTCAGACCGGCGCTGGCACCGCCGAACAGGCGAGTGGTGTCGCCCAGCGGGACGAACATGTCGTAGCTGCCGATCAGGTTCTGCTGACGCAGCTTGAGGCTGCTGCCGTAATCGTCGGAGACGTTTTCATAGGTCATGTAGTAGCGGCCTTCGTCGGTCATCTGACCGGCGCGCACGCCCCAGGTGCCGCTGTTCTTGATCACGTCATCGAAGCGATTCTTGCCGTCCATGTTCTGCTTCAGCGAGCTGGAGCGGTCGGTGTTGACGGTGCTTTTGCCCCAGGTGAAACCGGCGAAGTTCTCCGCGGCGTGGGCGCCGAAGCTGAAGATGCCGAGGGTGGTGGCGAGGGCCAGAGTGCTAAGTTTTTTCATCGGTGACTCCTTTTCAGGCAGCGGGATACTGACGGCCCCTAGCCTGAACGGTTGTCACTGAACCCTTCCTGAACCCCGCCTGAACCTGCGCTGAACGACTGGCCCATGCGCCACCGTTGGTCCGGCGCACGCGCTTAGGCGATCTGCTGTGGCCCGTCGTTATCGTCCACCTCAACCTCATCTGACGGGTAGCGGCGCAGGATCGGCGGCTGCTCGGCATCGTCGATCCACCACTGCAGCTCGGCCTCGACACGGATGTCGTCCGCGATGCCGAGTCGGTTGCGCAGCGGGCATTGCTCCGTGGGGCTGGCGATCAGCGTGCCGCTCTGCGCCGTCTGGGCACTGCCTGCCCTGCCGCTGGAGCGGACCTTGAGGCGGAAGCGGACCTGCTGGCCGCTGCCCGTGAAGCACAGGGCCAGGGACAGCCGATCGTCCGCGACGGGTTGCAGGTCGAGGCTGGCGTTTACCGCCGCGTCAGTTGGTGCGGGGGCGGCGGCGAGCAGCCAGGTGGCGAGGGTCATGGTCAGCATCCGCTCTGTTTCCGTTGAAGCCGGTCCGTGGCTGGAGTAGGCGCTGGGTTACTGCTGGACGATGGTCGCGCTGTTGCCGATGCCGCTCTGGTGGATCGCTGCGGCGCTCGGCAAACGGGTGTAATCGTTGGTCGGCAGACTCTGGCGAATGATCGCCTCGTTGGCGATGCCCATCTGCGTGATGGTTGCCTGATGGCTGTAGTTACCCTGCTCGATGCTCGCCAGGTTGTCGTTGCCGTTCTGGATTACCGTGGCCTGGTTGGACATGAAGCGCTGTGCGATGTCGACGCTGTTGCCACTGCCGGTCGACGAACCGCTGATGCGGCCGCCGAAACCGTTCTGTTCGACCGTCAGTCGGTTGCTGTCGCCGTTCTGGGTGAAGTCCAGCTCGTTGTGGTAGTCGCTCTGGTGGATATCCGCCGTGTTGTAGCTGCCGATCTGAGCGAGCGTCATACGATTGCCGTCGCCCTGAAAAATATCGGCCATGTTGCCCAGGCCGTCCTGGGACACGCTCAGCTGGGCGCCTTCGAAGAAGCCCTCCTGGCGGAAGGTCAGCTGGTTGTCGTCGCCACGCTGATCGACCTGGGCGCTGACGAAGCTGGTCTGGCTGGCATCGATCCGGTTGCCGTTGCCGACGCTGCTGGCGTTCAGGGTGCTGGTGCGTCCGGTCTGCTCGACCGTGGCGACGTTTGCATTGCCGATCTGCTGGAGGTTGGCGACCTTGAAGTAGGCCTCGCCGATCTGGGTGACGCTGGCCTCATTGAGGTTGCCGATCTGGCTGACATCGATTGTGCTGGATTCGACCAGACCGGGCTGTTGCAGCTCGGCAACGTTGTCCGCGCCACGTTGCTCCAGTTCGATGCTGTTCTCGGCCAAGGCCTGGGTGGCGCCGAGGGCAAGCAAGCTGGCTATCGCGACGGGCTTGAACATGTGTTTCTCCTTGGTCCCTGGCGGTTATCGACCCTGCACGATGTTGATCTGCTGGCCGATGCCGAATTGGGTGACGGTGCTGCGCAGCCCGCTCCCGGTCTGTTCGATGCGTGCGTCGTTATAGGCGCCGTACTGGCTGATGCTGGCCTGGTTGTCGCTGCCGGTCTGGCGGATGTCGGCGAAGTTGCCCTGGCCGACCTGTTCGACGATGGCCAGCAGATTGTCGCCGTGCTGAAGGATGAAGGCTTCCTGGTCCGAACCCTGCTGCAGTATCTGGGCATTCAGGGCCTGGCCGCTCTGGCGCAGGTCGGCCAGGTTGCCTTGGCCCACCTGCTGCACATAGGCCGCCTGTGAGGAGGACAGCGGGACCGCCCGCTGCGCAGCGGAAACCGCGCTCGAAATGCCGACCGGCGAAAGGTCGCCGTTATCCATCAGGTCGGCAGCGTGCAGCGGCGCGCCGATCGAGCCGGCAATGAGTGCAAGTGCAAGTGCAAGTGCGAGCGTGAGGCGGGGCAGGGCAGGATGGGTCATTGGTGTGTACCGGATGACAGTGGGCGCGATTCTTGAACGCCACATGAGCTTTTGAACATCCATCCGATGATGTAAAAAAGGCAGCGAGTTTCAGTATTCAGGGATTAATGCCTGGCCGATCTCACCGACACGCCGGCGTCGAGGCCGGCGTCGAGCGCGCCGCCTGCAGTGCCATCCGCGGTGCGGGCGGCCACTCGCGGTGACGTCCTCAGGCGCTGCAGGTCTTGTCCCAATCCAGATGACTGCGCAGCAGGTAGGCCGCCTCGGCTCGGTTGGAGGCGCCGATCTTGCGCAGCAGGTTGTGGATATGGCTCTTGATCGTATGCGGGCTCAGGCACAACTGCTCGGCGATCTCCGCGTTCGACAGCCCCTTGCCGGCCAGGCTGAGGATTTCCCGTTCGCGCAGCGTCAGGCTCGATTTGGTTTCGGCGAGCTGGCGCATCCGCCGCCATTGTCCCAACAAACGTTCGGTCAGCACGCGCGGCAGCCAGTCGCCGCCCTGCAGCAGCACGCGGATACCTTCGAGCAGATGTTCGCGGGTGGCGTGGCTGTAGAAGACACCGCGAATCACCGGGTGCTTTTCCACCAGCTGTTCGGCCTGTTCGGGGACGATGTTCACCAGCGCCACCGGTGTCTGCTCGTCCAGCTGATCGATCAGGCTGGAAATCTGTTCAGCCTCGCTATGGCCGGCGTCCACCAGAAACAGATCGGCACCCGTGTGCTCAGCCGATTCCAGTCCGGCCAGCGAAACCTCGACTTGCGCCTGCTCGCCGAGAAAGTGACGAAAAAACAGCCCCAGCAGCTCATTGCCGGTTAGCAGCGTGACAGTTGGGGAGGAAGTATCCCGTGTAAGCTCCGCGTCCATGTTCGGTACCTAGTCAGTCGGGCGTGATTGATTAAAAAGTTACTAAACGACCAGCACCTTGCAGCGAAGTTCAGCCGAGCGATGGCGAACGGGCATTATCCCGCCAGCACGTGCGCAACTCGGCCAAGGGGCGGGTGAGCCGCTTGGAAGGACGCGCGTTTTTGCACCGCAGTGGCTGCTAAGGTAACCGCATGATCGCGACCAACCTTGCCGTTTCGCCTCGGGAGCTGACTGCGCGTGCTCTGCTTACCGGGCTGTTGCTCGGTGCGCTATTGGCGCCGTCCAATGTGTACTCCGGCCTCAAAATCGGCTGGTCGTTCAATATGTCGATCATCGCGCTGCTGATCGGCTTCGCTTTTTGGCAGAGCATGTCCGTTGCGTTCGGCCGTCCGCGCTGGTCATTGCTGGAAAGCAACATCAACCAGACCACCGCTTCGTCCTGCGCGTCGATCATCTCCGGCGGGCTGGTGGCGCCGATTCCGGCGTACACGTTGCTCACCGGTCAGCAGCTGGACAGCCTGCCGCTGATGGCCTGGGTGTTCTCGGTGAGCTTTCTCGGCATCTGGGTCGCCTGGTATCTGCGGCCATCGCTGATCGTCGAGTCGGGGCTGCGCTTTCCCGAAGGCATGGCGACCCTGGCGACGCTGCAGCAGATCTACAGCCATGGCGCCGAAGCCGGCCGAAGACTCTGGGTGCTGGGCAGTGCGGCGCTGTTGGCGGCCGCGAGCAAGCTGATCGATACCTTCTTCTGGACGCTGCCGCGCTGGGCACCTTCGGCGCAACTGGAGCGCCTGACGTTCAGCTTCGAACCCTCGCTGCTGTTGCTCGGCTTTGGCGGCATCATCGGCCTGCGTGTCGGCCTGTCGCTGTTGCTCGGTGCCGTGCTGGCCTGGGGGTTGATCGCGCCCTGGCTGCTGGCCGAAGGCCTGGTGCGCCTGCCGGCTGATGCGCAGGGGCCGCAGTTCGCCTTATTGATCGAATGGCTGCTGTGGCCCGGCGTGAGCCTGATGGTCTGCGCCACGCTGACTTCGCTGGGGTTGCGCCTGCTGCGTTCGCGCTCGTCAGCGGTACCCCGACAGCCGAGGTCGCGGCGCCCGAATGGCTGGCCAATCGCGGGTTTCGTGCTGGCGGTGCTCGTGGTGCTGGTGTTGCAGGTCAGCCTGTTCGGCATCGATCTCTGGCTGGCGTTGCTGTCGATTCCGCTGGCGCTGTTGCTGGCGATGGTCGCCGCGCGGGTGGTCGGCGCCACCGGGATTCCGCCAATCGGTGCCATCGGCCAGCTGTCGCAGCTGGGTTTCGGTGTGTTCGCGCCGGGCCAAGTGCCGGTCAATCTGATGAGCGCCAACACCGCTGGTGGCGCGGCGGGGCAGTGCACCGATCTGCTCAATGACTTCAAGGTCGGCCACGTCATCGGTGCGGCGCCGGGGCGGCAGGCGGTGGCGCAGTGCTGCGGCATTCTGTTGGGCAGCGTGGTCGGCGTGCTGGCCTATCAGCTGCTGATTCCCGACCCGCAGAGCATGCTGATCACCCCGGAGTGGCCGGCCCCGGCAGTCGCCACCTGGAAGGCGGTCGCCGAAGCATTGACCGGTGGCCTCGGCGCGCTGGCTGCGGATGTGCGCTGGGCGGTGCTGGCTGGTGCGCTCTGTGGCGTGCTGCTCGGGACGCTCGAGGGCTTGCTGCCGGAGCGCCGCCTGCGCTGGTTGCCGAGTTCCGCGGCGCTCGGCCTGGCATTCATCATTCCGGCGTCGATTTCGCTGATGATGACTCTCGGTGCAGTGCTGGCCTGGGCCTTCGCCTCGCGTTGGCGCAGCCTTGGCGAGCGTTTCGTGATCGTCGCCGCAGCCGGGCTGGTCGCCGGTGAAAGCATGGCCGGCGTCGGCGCATCGCTCTGGCAACTGCTGCGCTGATTGGCGCCGAGCCTGAATTAAAGCGCCGGGTGGCCTGTCGTACCCCTTGTACTCATCAGGGGGAGAACCATGTCCACACCCACGTCGCAGAACGACGCCAAGAAGGTGGCCAATCGCGCCATGGTGCAGGCTGCCGTGCTCGCCGCAGTCGTACTGTTCTGCATAGTCGCCTGGCTGGCCTTCGATTTTCTGCTGCTGCTGTTCGCCTCGATTCTGTTCGGCGTACTGATTCACGGCGTAAGCCAGTGGATCAGCGACCACACCTCCATGCCCTACAAGGCTGCCATGCCGGCGTTCTTCGTGGTGATGCTGCTCGCCCTTGGCGGCGGTGGCTGGTGGGTCGCGCCAAACATCGCCGAGCAGGCCGATGCGTTGTCCGATTCCCTGCCACAGGCCGTCGAGCAGCTGCGCGAGCGTGCCGAGCAGCTGCCCTGGGCGAACGAACTGATGCAGCAGGGCGATCGCCTCGAAGACTCTCTCCCTGACGGCTCCAGCGCGTTCAGCGTGGTGACCAAGGTGATGGGCTCGGTGGCGGGCGCGCTGAGCAGTTTCGTCATCGCGTTCGCCATCGGCATCTGCCTTGCCATCAATCCGCAGATCTATGTCCGGGGGCTGCTGAAGCTGGTTCCGCTCGGCTATCGCCCACGCGCCGGCGAGATTCTCGATGAAAGCGGTGCGACCTTGCGCGCGTGGCTGCTGGCCAAGCTGCTGGAAATGCTGCTGATCGGCGTGTTGACCACCCTTGGTCTCTGGCTGCTGGGTATCGAGTTGGCCCTGGTGCTCGGGCTGATTGCCGGGTTGCTGTCGTTCATACCCAATATCGGCCCGGTGCTGGCGGTGATTCCGGCGCTGCTGCTGGCCTCTCTGGAGGGTGGTCGTACGGTGCTCTATGTCGCCGGGCTCTATCTGTTCGTCCAGGCGCTGGAGAGCTACGTCTTCACGCCGCTGATGCAGCAACGCATCGTTTCGATCCCGCCCGCGCTGACTATCGCTGTGCAGCTGCTGTTCGGCTTGCTCGCCGGCACGCTCGGGCTTCTGCTGGCGACACCGCTGGCCGCGGTTGGAATGGTGCTGGTGCGCATGCTGTATGTGGAGGATCTGCTCGGCGACCGCAGCGACGCGACCGACGGTTCTTCTCCATAGCCGCTCTGCAACAGGCCTCGCGGGCTCTGTCATGTTTTGTAAAGGCTGCCGAGGAAACCCCTGCTGCGCCCTGCTGCCGGAACCTGTGAACCCCTGAAGATATGCAGGAGAACATCATGACCATACACAAGATTGCCGCATTCACTCTGGCTGGGCTGATCTCTGGCGCGGCGTTCGCAGCGGGCAATACCGGCACTGGCACCGATGCGGGTACCGGCACCCATGACTCGATGGGCCACGGTACCCATGAGCAAGGCACCATGGGCGGCAGCGGAACAGGCACCGGCATGGGTACTGGCGGAACTGGCACGGGTAGCGGAATGGACAGCGGCGCCGGCACGGGTACCGGCCATATGCCGGGCTCCGGCGATCGCCCGGCGACCACGCCCGGGAGTGATCGCGGCACCGGCGTCGATGCCGGCGGCGATGGTGCCTCCGGTGAGCAGGGCACTACGGGCACCGGCGGCGAAGGTGGTGCACGCGGCGCCTATTGATCGCAACGGTGCTCAATAACGGCCCGGCAGGCAACGCTTGCCGGGCCGTTTCGCGTCTGGCATCGACCGCTCGGCTGCTCGTGGCGCAGCTAGGGAAACCTTTGCCGACGCGCATATGCCGAAAGCGGACCAACCCTGATCGGAGGTGCACGATGAGCATGCTGCGCTTGAGCATTCTGCTGGTTTCGCTGGCTGGCGCCTCGGTCGTCATGGCTGACGGCACCGGGCCCACCCATCCGGACAAGGCGCGCCAGCATCCGCTGGATAGCAGCGAACCGCGTGGCGAGACGGGCGAGCAGCCGCAGGAGGCGGAGCAGCTCGAGGCACCGGTGTTGCAGCCGCGTCAGGCACCGATCGAGACGGACGTGCCGCCGATGCCCGAACCGCGTGATGAGCAACCCGGCTCGGATGTGGACGCCGCGGGCAACCGGGTGCTGCGCAGCTAGCGAGCCGATCGGGCGAGGCGCGCAAACGAAAAAGGGAGGCCGAAGCCTCCCTTTTGGCAGTGCTGCCTGCTCAACGCATCAGAACAGCACGCGGCTGCGGATGGTGCCGTTGACGTGCTGCAGCTTTTCCAGCGCCAGGTCGGAGTATTCCTTGTCCACGTCGATGACGACGTAACCGACCTTCTCGTTGGTCTGCAGGAACTGGCCGCAGATGTTGATGCCGTTGTCGGCGAAGACCTTGTTGATCTCGCTCATCACACCCGGAATGTTCTGGTGGATGTGCAGCAGACGGTGCTTGCCCGGGTGCGACGGCAGGGCGACTTCCGGGAAGTTGACCGAGGACACCGAGGTGCCGTTGTCGCTGTACTTGACCAGCTTCTCGGCGACTTCCAGACCGATGTTGGCCTGCGCTTCGGCGGTCGAACCACCGATGTGCGGGGTCAGGATCACGCGATCCAGGCCACGCAGCGGGCTTTCGAATTCCTCGTCGTTGGACTTCGGCTCGACCGGGAACACGTCGATCGCGGCGCCGATCAGGTGCTCGTCCTTGATCGCGGCGGCCAGGTGATCCAGCTCGACCACGGTGCCGCGGGCAGCGTTGATCAGGATGGCGCCTTTTTTCATCGCGCGGATTTCCTTCTCGCCGATCATCCACTGGGTGGACGGCAGCTCGGGGACGTGCAGCGAGACGATGTCGCACATGCCCAGCAGCTCGTACAGCGAGCCGATCTGGGTGGCGTTGCCCAGCGGCAGCTTGGTCACCACGTCATAGAAGAAGACCTGCATGCCCAGCGCTTCGGCGAGTACCGACAGCTGGGTACCGATGGAGCCGTAACCGATGATGCCGAGCTTCTTGCCGCGGATCTCGAAGGAGTTGGCCGCCGACTTGATCCAGCCGCCGCGATGGCAGGAGGCGTTCTTCTCCGGGATGCCGCGCAAGAGCAGGATGGCTTCGGCCAGCACCAGTTCAGCCACCGAACGGGTGTTGGAGTAGGGCGCGTTGAACACCGCGATGCCGCGTTCGCGGGCAGCGTTCAGGTCGACCTGGTTGGTGCCGATGCAGAAACAGCCGACGGCGATCAGCTTCTTGGCGGCCTCGAAGACTTCCTCGGTGAGCTGGGTGCGCGAGCGGATGCCGATGAAATGGGCGTCGGCGATCTTCTCCTTCAGCTCCTCGGTGGACAGCGCGCCCTTGAGGTACTCGATGTTGGTGTAGCCGGCCGCCTTGAGGGTGTCGACGGCGTTCTGGTGCACGCCTTCGAGAAGAAGAAACTTGATCTTGCTCTTGTCGAGAGAGGTCTGGCTCATCTGCATTAAAACCTTAAGGCCGAAGGATAGGACTGAAGTGTCCAGCGAAGGCTGGCCGACCCGTCATTAGCGGTGTCGGGAGTCTGCCGAGGCACGTTTCAAAGGGGTGCGTATGCTAGCATACGAGCCCCGCGAAACACCCCCACCCCTGTGCTGAAGCGTGCTCAGGGTGACCATGAATCGTATGAGAGTTCCCGTGATGACCGACCCCGCCCTGATCGATGAGCTGAAAACCCTGGTCGAGCCCGGCAAAGTGCTGACCGACGCCGATTCGCTGAATGCCTACGGCAAGGACTGGACCAAGCATTTCGCTCCTGCGCCCTCGGCCATCGTCTTTCCCAAGAGCATCGAGCAGGTTCAGGCCATCGTGCGCTGGGCCAACGAGCGCAAGGTCGCGCTGGTGCCCTCGGGCGGTCGCACCGGGCTTTCCGCAGCGGCCGTGGCGGCCAATGGCGAGGTGGTGGTGTCGTTCGACTACATGAACCAGATTCTCGAGTTCAACGAGATGGACCGCACCGCTGTCTGCGAGCCGGGCGTGGTCACCGCGCAGCTGCAGCAGTTCGCCGAGGATAAGGGCCTGTACTACCCGGTGGACTTCGCCTCCGCCGGCTCCAGCCAGATCGGCGGCAACATCGGCACCAACGCCGGTGGCATCAAGGTGATTCGCTACGGCATGACCCGCAACTGGGTTGCCGGCATGAAGGTGGTGACCGGCAAGGGCGACGTCCTCGAGCTGAACAAGGACCTGATCAAGAACGCCACCGGCTACGATCTGCGTCAGCTGTTCATCGGCGCCGAGGGCACGCTGGGCTTCGTCGTCGAGGCGACCATGCGCCTGGAGCGCCAGCCGACCAACCTCACCGCGCTGGTGTTGGGCACCCCCGATTTCGATTCGATCATGCCGGTGCTGCACGCCTTCCAGGACAAGCTGGATCTGACTGCCTTCGAGTTCTTCTCCGACAAGGCGCTGGCCAAGGTGCTGGCGCGTGGCGACGTGCCGGCCCCGTTCGAAACCGACTGCCCGTTCTACGCGCTGCTGGAATTCGAGGCCACCACCGATGAGCGCGCCGACCAGGCACTGGCGACCTTCGAGCATTGCGTCGAGCAGGGCTGGGTGCTCGATGGCGTGATGAGCCAGAGCGAGCAGCAGCTGCAGAACCTGTGGAAGCTGCGTGAGTACATCTCCGAAACCATCAGTCACTGGACGCCGTATAAGAACGACATCTCGGTCACCGTCGCCAAGGTGCCGGCCTTCCTCAAGGAAATCGACACCATCGTCGGTGAACATTACCCGGACTTCGAGATCGTCTGGTTCGGCCATATCGGCGACGGCAATTTGCACCTGAACATCCTCAAACCGGATGCGATGGACAAGGACGAGTTCTTCGGCAAGTGCGCCACGGTGAACAAGTGGGTGTTCGAGACCGTGCAGAAGTACAACGGCTCAATCTCCGCCGAGCACGGCGTCGGCATGACTAAGCGTGACTACCTCGAGTACAGCCGCTCGCCGGCAGAAATCGAGTACATGAAGGCAGTCAAGGCGGTGTTCGATCCCAACGGGATCATGAACCCGGGCAAGATTTTCGCGGCCTGAACGGCCCACGGATTACCAGGAGTCTTCGATGAGCTACCAGCACCACTACACCGATGGCACGCCGATCCACTATCCGCTGGGTAAGGTGGTCTGCATCGGCCGCAACTATGCCGAGCACGCCAAGGAACTGAACAACCCGGTGCCGACCGAGCCGCTGCTGTTCATCAAGGCCGGCAGCTGCACCGTACCGCTGGACGATGGCTTCGGCATTCCGAGCGACCGCGGCGCCGTGCATTACGAAGCGGAAATCGCCGTGCTGATCGGCAAGCCGCTGTCGCGCAAGCCGAACGAGGAAGAGGTGCGCGATGCCATCTCCGGTTTCGCCCCGGCGCTCGACCTCACCCTGCGCGACGTGCAGGCGAAGCTGAAGGAAAAGGGCCACCCGTGGGAAATCGCCAAGAGCTTCGATGGCGCCTGCGTGCTGGCGCCGTTCGTGCCGGGCGACGCGGTCGAGGATCTGGGCGACATCGGCATCCGCCTGACCATCAACGGCGAAGTCCGCCAGGACGGCAACAGCAGCCAGATGCTCAATGCCATCCTGCCGCTGCTGCAACACATCGCCGGACATTTCAGCCTGCAGCCGGGTGACGTGGTGCTGACCGGCACGCCGGCCGGCGTCGGCCCACTCAAGCAGGGCGATCAGCTGGTGCTGGAACTGGTCGGCCTGTCGCGCTTCGAGAGCCGCGTGCTCTGACCCCCGCGCGGCGGGGCACACCCGCCGCGTTTGCCGCTTTTTTTGCAATCCTCTCTCGTGATGTAATCCGGCACCTTCCCGCTGGAACGCTTTCTTCATGCCCGTCCGTTATTCCCGTTGGCGCCTGATCGTCGCCGCTGCCCTGTTGCTGCTGTTCGTTGCCCTGCTCGTCACCGGGCGCCTGCTGCACTGGGACGATCAGTTGCGACTCTATTGGGAAGAACGCTCGGTCACCGCCGAGCAGCGCGCCGCCGGCATCTGGCTGCCGGATTACGAACTGGCGCTGGAAACCACGCTGGCGGGGCTCGAGGACGACGAGACCTCCGGGCTGACCTGGAATCCGCTGACCGGCACGCTGTTCACCGTCACCGGCAAGCATCCGCAGCTGGTCGAACTCACGCCTGCCGGGGTGGTTCTGCGGCGTATCGCACTGACCGGCTTTTCCGATCCGGAAGCGGTGGAAGCGCTGGGTGATGGCCGCCTGGCCATCGTCGATGAGCGTCGCCGGCTGGTGGCGGTGTTCTTCCTCGAACCGGATGTCGAGAGCCTCGATCTGGACGACCTGGCCAGTTATGACCTGGGCTTCGCCGATGCCGGCAACAAGGGCTTCGAGGGCCTGGCCTGGAATCCGCATACGCAACGCCTGTTGCTGGCCAAGGAACGCGATCCGCAGGGCCTTTTCGAGCTGCCGTTTCCGGGTGAGGACGGCGCAGTCGGCGTGCTCGAGGCGCTGCCCAGCCAGCCGCTGATAGTTCGCGATCTGTCCTCGGTGACGATCGATCCACGCAGTGGTCATACGCTGCTGCTCTCCGACGAGTCGCGCTTGCTGGTTGAGCTCGATCGGCACGGTCAGCCGCGCAGCTTCATCGCGCTGTTTGGTGGTCTGCACGGCCTGGTGCAAGGCATCGAGCAGGCCGAGGGCGTGGCGATGGATGGCGAAGGCAACATCTATGTGGTCGGCGAGCCCAACCGCTTCTACGTCTTCAGCCGCAAGCGCTGAGACATGGGCCGCCGTTAAGCTTGGTGTAAGCCGTGCCGAGCACAATCGCGGTCTCCAATTAGAAGAAAGTGGGCGTTATGCGTGCGTTGAAAATTCTCCTGGCTGCGCTGCTGGGCGTGGCGTTGTTGCTGGCGGTTGCCGCTGGCGTTCATTACCGCCTGTTCGAGCGGGGCTGGTTCCATCTCAATCAGTGGCATCAGGGCGAGCAGGCTCAGGAAGCTTCGCTGTGGCTGCCGGATTACCAGGCGACCATTCAGCGCAAAGTGGTCAGTGGCATCGATGACGATCTCTCGGCACTGACCTTCGACCCCGACCGTAACAGCCTGATCGCCGTTACCAACGGCAAGCCGCACTGGCTGGAAATCAGCCTGGAGGGCGATCTGCTGCGCGCGATCCCGCTGGTGGGGTTCGGTGATCCGGAGGCCATCGAATACATTTCCGAGGGCGTCTACGTAATCAGCGACGAGCGCCTGCAGCGGCTACTGCGCGTCGAAGTCAACGAGCAGACCACGCTCATCGAAGCGGCGCAGGCGCAGCAGCTCTCACTGGGCATCGAACTGAACGGCAACAAGGGCTTCGAGGGGCTGGCATACGATACGGCTGGCAAACGCCTGTTTGTCGCCAAGGAGCGCGACCCGGTGCGCATCTATGAAATTTCCGGCTTTCCCTTTGCCGAACCGACGCCATCGGTGCATATCAACGAACACGACGCCCGGCTGTTCGTGCGCGATCTGTCCAGTCTGCAGTTCGACGAACGGACCGGGCATCTGCTGGCGCTATCCGACGAGTCGCGGCTGGTGGTGGAACTGGATAGCAAGGGTCAGCCACTGAGCAGTCTGTCGCTGAGTGCGGGCAAGCATGGGCTGCAAAGCAATGTGCCGCAGGCGGAGGGCATCGCGATGGGGTCGGACGGCACCCTGTATGTGGTCAGCGAACCGAATCTGTTCTACGTGTTTCGCAAACCGGCCAGGTGATCGGACTACCAGCCGGTCACCTGGCACCAGCGATCAGGCGACCGGCGAGGCACTTTCGTCCTGCAGGGCGGCATCCGGGGCGTGACGGCGAACCGAATCGCAGCCCTGTTCGGCGCTATGCAGGCTGGCGTACATCTGGCTCTGGCCAATGACCTGGCCATTGCTTGCCTTGAGCACGAAATAGAACTTGTCGTTGCTGGACTCCTTGACCTCGAAGGCATCCTCGCGCACTGCGTTCTTGCGTACCGAATCGATGCCGTTCAGCGCCGAAGCGTGGGCTTTGTACTGCTCGCTGGACAGCACAACCTGGCCGTTACCGGCCAGCAGGTTGAAATGGAACTGGCCGTTGCTGGCTCGCTTCAAGTGGAACTTGCCGGACATGGCGACACCTCCTGTGATGAGCTGCGTCGGACACGACGCAGCACTTCAAAGCGTAGCCGCCAACCCGATGTGGCGCTGGTGCGCTTCGCTCGGGCAGGTCAGCGCTTGAGGGTCTGCACGCCGTCCTTGGTGCCGAGCAGCAACAGGTCGGCCGGGCGCATGGCGAACAGGCCGTTGCAGACCACGCCGACGATATCGTTGATCTTGCCTTCCAGTTCTGGGGCGAAGCCGATCATCAGGTTGTGCACATCGAGGATGACGTTGCCGTTGTCGGTCACCACGCCGTCGCGGTAGACCGGGTCGCCGCCCAGCTTGACCAGTTCGCGCGCGACGTGACTGCGTGCCATCGGGATGACTTCCACCGGCAGCGGGAAGGCGCCCAGCTGCTCGACCAGCTTGCTGCCGTCGGCGATGCAGATGAAGGTCTTGGCCACCGCGGCGACGATCTTCTCGCGGGTCAACGCGGCGCCACCGCCCTTGATCAGCTCGAGGTGCTTGTTGGCTTCGTCGGCGCCGTCGACATAGAACTCCAGTTCGCTCACCGAGTTCAGGTCGTAGACCGGAATGCCATGCTGCTTCAGACGCTCGGCGGTGGCTTCGGAACTGGCCACGGCGCCATCGAAGAAGCCCTTGTGCTTGGCCAGCAGGTCGATGAAGAAGTTGGCAGTGGAGCCGGTGCCCACGCCGACGATGCTGCGATCGCTGAGGTGCGGAACGATATGGTCGACGGCGGCCTGGGCGACGGCCTGCTTGAGCTGATCCTGGGTCATGAGGAAATCCGGGCGGGAGAGACGAGGCGCGGATTATAGCCCTCTGCCGGCGGCGGGTCTTGTGCGCCGCGGCTGCGGAGGGCGTCGCGGATTGCCGGTGGTCGCCAGGGGCGGTGCGGGGGTAGACTCGTCGTTCTCCCGCACTGCCCGCCAAGACAGCCAGAATGCTCGAACATTACGTCAAGAAGATCCTCACCTCCCGCGTCTACGACGTTGCCATCGAAACCCCGCTGCAGCCCGCCCGCCAGCTCTCCGAGCGAATCGGCAACCAGATTCTGCTCAAGCGCGAGGATCTGCAGCCGGTGTTCTCCTTCAAGGTTCGCGGCGCATACAACAAGCTGGCGCAGCTGTCGGCCGAGGAACTGGCGCGTGGCGTGGTCACGGCATCGGCGGGCAATCACGCCCAGGGCGTTGCGCTGGCGGCCAAGCAGTTGGGCATCAAGGCCACCATCGTCATGCCACGCACCACGCCGGAGCTGAAGGTGCAGGGCGTACGCGCCCGCGGCGGCAAGGTGGTGCTGCACGGCGATGCCTTCCCCGAGGCGCTGGCCTATTCGCTGAAGCTGGTGGAAGAAAAGGGCTACGTCTATATCCACCCCTACGACGATCCCGATGTGATCGCCGGACAGGGCACCGTGGCAATGGAAATCCTTCGTCAGCACCAGGGGCCGATCGACGCGATCTTCGTCCCGGTCGGCGGCGGTGGTCTGGTGGCCGGTATCGCCGCCTACGTGAAATACCTCTATCCGCAGACCAAGGTGATCGGCGTCGAGCCGGACGACTCCAACTGCCTGCAGGCGGCGATGGCGGCGGGTGAGCGGGTGGTGCTGGAGCAGGTCGGGCTGTTCGCCGACGGCGTGGCGGTGGCGCAGATCGGTCAGCACACCTTCGAGATCTGCCGGCACTATGTCGATGAGGTCATCACCGTCAGCACCGACGAGATCTGCGCGGCGATCAAGGATATCTACGACGACACCCGCTCGATCACCGAACCGGCCGGTGCGTTGTCCGTCGCGGGCATCAAGAAGTACGTCGAGCGCGAGGGTGTCAGTGGCCAGGTGCTGGTCGGCATCGATTCCGGCGCCAACGTCAATTTCGACCGTCTGCGCCACGTCGCCGAGCGCGCCGAGCTGGGCGAGAAGCGCGAGGCGATCATCGCCGTCACCATTCCCGAGCAGCCGGGCAGCTTCAAGGCTTTCTGCGAGGCGATCGGCAAGCGCCAGATCACCGAATTCAACTATCGCTACCACACCGACCGCGAGGCGCACATCTTCGTCGGTGTGCAAACGCATCCGGAAAACGACCCGCGCGCCGCGCTGGTGCAGGGGCTGCGCGACAAGGGCTTCCCGGTGCTCGATCTGACCGATAACGAACTGGCCAAGCTGCACACGCGGCACATGGTCGGCGGCCATGCGGTCGGGGTCAGCAACGAGATGGTGCTGCGCTTCGAGTTTCCCGAGCGGCCCGGTGCATTGTTCAACTTCCTCAACAAGCTCGGCGGGCGCTGGAACATCTCGATGTTCCATTACCGCAACCATGGTGCCGCCGACGGCCGGGTAGTTGCGGGACTGCAGGTGCCGGCCGACGAGCGTCATCTAGTACCGGCGGCGCTGGACAAGATCGGCTACCGCTACTGGGACGAAAGCGAGAATCCGGCTTACAAGCTGTTTCTCGGCTGAACTGACTTAAAGGATCGCGAATGGAACACTATCTGACCCTACGAATCGTGCATGGCGCCACCGCGGTGCTGTTGCTGCTGGGTGTGATCGTGCACCTGATCATCCTGTGGAAAGCCGGCCGCGGCGGCGACGAGGCCGTGCTGCAACGCAAACTGCAGCGCACTCGGCGGTTGTCGCTGCCGCTGCTCGCGGTAATCGGCCTGTCGCTGCCAGTGACAGGCTGGTGGCTGACGCATCTGGCCGGCTGGCCGCTGGGCCAGTTCTGGCTGCTGGCCAGTTCCGTGCTGTTCCTCGTGCTGATTCCCCTGGTGTTGCTGCTGGCTGGCCGTCTCAGTGCCTGGCAGGCGCCGGGCAGCCCCACTGCGGCACGTAATGCCGGTATCTATGCGGTGCTGGTGCTGGTCGTGCTGATCGCGATCACCGCGCTGATGGGCGCCAAGCCGGTCTGATTCGACCAGCTCGGACATGGCTGCTGCGCGCGGGCTCAGCGCAGCGAGATGATCTGCCAGCCGCGCTCGGTGGCGATCTGGCGCAGTACCGGATCGGGGTCCACTGCCACCGGATGGGTCACGCGCTGCAGCAGCGGCAGGTCATTACGCGAATCGCTATAGAAGTAGCTGTCTTCCAGGGTCTGCTCGGTTTCGGCGAGCCAGCGCTCGATCCGCTGGACCTTGCCTTCCTGGAAGCAGGGAATGTCGGTCAGACGGCCGGTGTAGCGGCCGTCGCGCATCTCGCATTCGGTCGCCAGCAGGGTATCGACGCCCAGGCGTGCGGCGATCGGGCCGGTGATGAAACGGTTGGTGGCGGTGATGATCACCACCTTGTCGCCGGCCTCCAAATGTTGGCGCAGCAACGCCTCGCCCTTGCTCAGCACGATGGGTTCGATGAAGTCACGCATGAATTCGTCGTGCCACTGCTGCAGCTGCGGCATTTCGCTGCGCCCAAGCAGTTCCTGGCAGAAGTTCTGGTAGGCGTGCACGTCGAGGTTGCCGGCCAGGTAGTCCTGATAGAAGGCATCGTTGCGTGCCTTGTACTGGCTTGCATCGACGATGCCGCGCTGGCAGAGGTATTCGCCCCAGGCGTGGTCGCTGTCACCGGCCAGCAGGGTGTTGTCGAGATCGAATAGAGCCAGGCGCACGGTTGTTTTCCTCGGGATGGACAGGGCAGCGCCAAGCATAACGGCTAGAGCGTTCTCGGCGCAGCCTTCACCAGCCTTTATCCGCGCGGCCGGCACGTGCCGAATGGCGGCTTGCCGCGCTTTCGGCTTATTGCCGTTTTGTGGAACAATGCCGCGACATGCGTCTGCGAGGTTGTATGCCGTGATCGATTCCGATGGTTTTCGCCCGAATGTCGGCATCATCCTGACTAACGATGTCGGTCAGGTGCTGTGGGCCAGGCGGATCAATCAGGACGCCTGGCAGTTCCCGCAAGGCGGGATCAATGCTCGTGAAACGCCGGAAGAAGCGCTGTTTCGCGAACTCAACGAAGAAGTTGGCCTGGAAGAGCAGGATGTGAAAATCCTCGCCTGCACCCGCGGCTGGTTGCGCTATCGTCTGCCGCAGCGATTGGTGCGTACCCACAGCCAGCCGCTGTGCATCGGGCAGAAACAGAAGTGGTTCCTGCTGCGCCTGACCAGCGCCGAAGAGCGTGTGCGCATGGACCTGACCGGCAAGCCGGAGTTCGACGGCTGGCGCTGGGTCAGCTACTGGTATCCGCTGGGGCAGGTGGTCACCTTCAAGCGCGAGGTCTATCGTCGCGCACTTAAAGAACTTGCACCGCGTCTACCGGTGCGGGACTGAGATTCGGGGAGAAAGCCTCTGAGCATGCTCGGCACGCTGCGCAAGATTGTCCAGGAAGTGAATGCCGCCAAGGACCTCAAGGCGGCGTTGGGCATCATCGTGCTGAGAGTCAGGGAGGCCATGGGTAGCCAGGTCTGCTCGGTCTATCTGCTCGATCCGGAAACCGAACGCTTCGTCCTGATGGCCACCGAAGGTCTCAACAAGCGCGCCATCGGCAAGGTCAGCATGGCGCCCAACGAAGGCCTGGTCGGCCTGGTGGGCACCCGCGAAGAACCGCTCAACCTCGAACACGCCTCCGAACACCCGCGCTATCGCTATTTCGCCGAGACCGGCGAGGAGCGCTACGCCTCCTTTCTCGGTGCGCCGATCATCCACCACCGTCGGGTGATGGGCGTACTGGTCATCCAACAGAAGGAACGCCGTCAGTTCGATGAAGGTGAAGAAGCCTTCCTGGTGACCATGAGCGCCCAGCTCGCCGGTGTTATTGCTCATGCCGAGGCGACCGGCTCGATCCGTGGTCTTGGCCGGCAGGGCAAGGGCATCCAGGAAACCCGCTTCATCGGCATCCCGGGTGCGCCGGGCGCCGGTGTGGGCACCGCCCTGGTGGTGCTGCCGCCGGCAGATCTGGATGTGGTGCCGGACAAGCACATCGATAACATCGATGCCGAGCTGACGTTGTTCGAAGCCGCACTGGAAGCCGTACGCGCGGACATGCGCAACCTGTCGGAAAAGCTCGCCACGCAGATGCGCAAGGAAGAGCGCGCACTGTTCGATGTGTACCTGATGATGCTCGACGATTCGGCCCTCGGTGGTGAGGTGACCAAGGTCATCCGCACCGGACAATGGGCGCAAGGCGCGTTGCGTCAGGTGGTCAGGGAGCACGTGCGGCGCTTCGAGATGATGGACGACGCCTATCTGCGTGAGCGCGCCTCGGACGTCAAGGATATCGGCCGGCGCCTGCTTTCCTACCTGCAGGAAGCCCGCCAGCAGACCCTGACCTATCCTGACAAGACGATTCTGGTCAGTGAGGAACTGTCGCCGGCGATGCTCGGCGAAGTACCTGAAGGCAAGCTGGTGGGCATGGTTTCCGTGCTTGGCTCGAGCAACTCGCACGTCGCCATTCTCGCCCGTGCCATGGGTATTCCCACCGTGATGGGCGCGGTCGACCTGCCGTACTCGAAGGTCGACGGCATCGAGCTGATCGTCGACGGTTACCGCGGCGAGATCATCACCAACCCGGGCAAGGTGCTGCGTGAGCAGTACGAAGTGCTGGCCGAGCAGGAGCGCCAGCTCTCCGAAGGCCTCGATGTATTGCGTGAACTGCCGTGCGAGACCATCGACGGCCATCGCATCCCGCTGTGGGTGAATACCGGGCTGCTCGCCGATGTGGTGCGTGCGCAGGAGCGCGGTGCCGAAGGCGTAGGTCTGTATCGCACCGAAGTGCCGTTCATGATCAAGGAGCGCTTCCCCAGCGAGAAGGAGCAGATGGCGATCTACCGTGAGCAGCTGGAGGCTTTCCATCCGCTGCCGGTGACCATGCGCAGCCTCGATATCGGTGGCGACAAGTGCCTGCCGTACTTCCCGATCAAGGAAGAGAACCCGTTTCTCGGTTGGCGCGGTATCCGCGTCACGCTCGACCATCCCGAAATCTTCCTGCTGCAGACCCGCGCCATGCTCAAGGCCAGCGCCGGGCTGAACAATCTGCGCATCCTGTTGCCGATGATTTCCGGCATCGGCGAACTGGAAGAGGCACTGCACCTGATCCATCGCGCCTGGTGCGAAGTGCGCGACGAGGGGCTTGATGTGCACATGCCGCCGGTGGGCGTGATGATCGAAGTGCCAGCGGCGGTTTATCTCACCCGCGAGCTGGCACGCCAGGTCGACTTCATCTCGGTTGGCTCCAACGACCTGACCCAGTATCTGCTGGCGGTCGATCGCAACAATCCACGGGTCGCTGATCTCTACGACTACCTGCACCCCGCCGTGCTCGAGGCGCTGCAGCGGGTGGTCAAGGAAGCGCACAGCGAAGGCAAACCGGTGAGCATCTGCGGCGAGATGGCGGGCGACCCGGCTGCGGCCGTGCTGCTGCTGGCGATGGGCTTCGACAGCCTGTCGATGAACGCCACCAACCTGCCCAAGGTGAAATGGCTGCTGCGCCAGATCAGCATGGATACCGCCCAGCAGCTGCTGGCGCGGGTCATGCTTCTCGATAGCCCGCAGGTCATCCAGAGTACGGTCCAGCTGACCTTGCGCAATCTGGGGCTGGACAAGCTGATCAACCCGTCCGCCGCCGTCTGAGCACGCTCAGTCGCGCGGCGGATGGCGGTAGCGCACTTCGCTCAACGGCCCGTCCGGGCCGAAACTCCGCTCCAGGATATCCAGCGCGCCGTCCGCATGGCGGATCAGCGCTGTGCTGGCGCGCGTGCCGTATTCTGGGCTGCTAATGAAGATGCTCGACAGTCGCCGCTCCCACTCCAGCGGAACGCCTGTCTGCGGCAGCTCATGTTCGGCGGCCTGTTGCGGATCGGCGAGCAGGGCCAGCAGGCGCTCGGTGTCGACCCGGTCGAGTCCTGCCGCCAGCGCCGCGCGAGCTTTCTGAAGCTTCGGCCAGGGCGTATCCAGACCCGCGTTGGACAGGCCATAGACGCCCGCTCCGAGCCGCGTTGCTTCGCCGCTACGGGAGTTCAGATGCCACAGGCTGCGATCATCGCCGACCAGCAAATTGAAGCCGGCATAGTCATGGCGGCGCGCGGACAGTTCAGTCAGGTAATCGGCGGGCGACAGCTCTGCGCGCAGGTACTGTGCCGGCAGTTCACCACGTGAACGCAGGCCGACAGGCTGGCCAGGTGCGCGGATGTTGGTCACGGCGGCGAAGCGCCCATGGGCGGTGATGCCCATCCAGGTGCCGCCGGCCTGCAGGTCGCGCCCGGCGATGATCCCGGGGGCGTCCTCCCAGTGGCCCAGCGGCAGGCTGGGGCGGGCGTAAAATTCATCGCGGTTGGCGGCCACCACCAATGGCTGGTTGTGGTCCGGGCGCCAGGCAAAGACGATCAGGCACATGGGTAATCCTACTCTCCGGCCGGACCCCAAGAGTACAGGCGCAGCGCACCCGGGAGCCACTCTCCGGCTGGGCGTGCGTCTGCCCGCGCTCGCGTGCGGGCGAGCGTGCGGCGCGGGTTTTCCGCTAACATGCCGCTTTGTTTCGCCAGGACGGGGCACATGGAGTTTCTGCTGTATCTGCTGCTGGGTGGCTTCGCAGGCGTGCTGGCCGGCCTGTTCGGCGTGGGCGGCGGACTGATCATCGTGCCGGTGCTGGTGTTCAGTTTCAGCGCTCAGGGGTTTTCCGCGGATATCCTCACTCACCTCGCCGTCGGGACGTCGCTGGCCACCATCGTCTTCACCTCGATCAATTCGATTCTCACGCACCATCGCAAGGGTGCGGTGCGTTGGCCGACGGTGCTGTGGATGACCTTCGGCATCCTCGTCGGCGCCGCTCTTGGCAGCTTGACCGCGGCGGCGATCCAGGGGCCGATGCTGCAGAAGATCATCGGTGTGTTCGCCCTGGCGATGGCGGTGCAGATGGGTTTCGACCTGCGACCCAAGGCCACTGGTCGAGCACCCGGGCGGCCGGAACTGTCGCTGGTCGGGGTAGTGATCGGCTGGGCTTCGGCGATTTTCGGCATCGGCGGCGGCTCGTTGTCGGTGCCGTATCTGACCTGGCGCAGCGTGCCGATGCAGCAGGCGGTGGCGACTTCCGCGGCGTGCGGCTTGCCGATCGCCATCGCCGGGGCGTTGAGTTTCATGGTGGTCGGCTGGCACGAGACGCAGCTGCCGGACTGGAGCCTGGGTTTCGTCTATCTGCCGGCGATGCTCGGCATCGCGGCAACCAGCATGTTTTTCGCCAGACTGGGTGCGAAGCTGGCGCATCGGTTGTCGGCAAAGGTTTTGAAACGGCTGTTCGCTCTGCTGCTGCTGAGCGTCGGCATCAATTTTCTGGTTTGAGGAGTAACGGATGCTGCCCTATCCGCAGATCGATCCGGTGGCCATCGCCATCGGCCCCTTGCAGATTCACTGGTACGGCCTGATGTACCTGATCGGCATCGGCGGCGCCTGGTGGCTGGCCTCGCTGCGGGTGCAGCGTTTCGCACCGGAATGGCCGAAGGACAAACTCTCCGACCTGGTGTTCTGGGTGGCCATGGGCGTGATCGTCGGCGGCCGTCTGGGCTACGTGCTGTTCTATGATCTGGCCGCCTACCTCAATCAGCCGAGCCTGATCCTGCAGGTGTGGAAGGGCGGCATGTCGTTCCATGGCGGCTTGATCGGGGTGCTGCTGTGCAGCTGGATCTTCGCCCGGCGCAACGGCAAGAGCTTCTTCGAGCTGATGGACTTTATCGCGCCGTTCGTGCCGATCGGTCTGGGCGCCGGCCGTATCGGCAATTTCATCAATGCCGAACTGTGGGGCAAGGCCACCGATGTGCCCTGGGCGATGGTCTTTCCGACCGATCCGCAGCAGCTGGCGCGGCACCCGTCGCAGCTCTATCAGTTCGCCCTGGAGGGTGTCGCGCTGTTCGTCATTCTCTGGCTCTATTCGCGCAAGCCACGGCCGACCATGGCGGTGTCCGGGCTGTTCGCGGTGTGCTACGGCATCTTCCGCTTCATCGTCGAGTTCGTCCGTGTGCCGGATGCCCAGCTGGGCTATCTCGCCTTCGGCTGGCTGACCATGGGCCAGGTACTCTGCGTGCCGATGGTGCTGCTGGGCGCAGGGATGATCGCCTGGGGTTACCGACGCGACGCTGGTCGGGCTCCGGCCTGACTCGAAGGCCTGCCTGTCGCCGCGAAGGCGACAAGCGGGCCCCGGGCTTTTACTATTCGCGCAGCCTTTTTTCACCGCGCTTCGGCGCCTGCTTCGAGTCAATCGATGAAACAGTATCTCGACCTGATGCGCCACGTGCGCGAACACGGCACCTTCAAGAGCGACCGCACTGGCACCGGCACCTACAGCGTGTTCGGCCATCAGATGCGTTTCGATCTGGCCGAAGGCTTTCCGCTGGTCACCACTAAGAAGTGCCACCTCAAATCCATCATTCACGAGCTGCTGTGGTTCCTTCAGGGCGACACCAATATCAAGTACCTGAAGGAAAACGGCGTGCGCATCTGGGACGAGTGGGCCGACGAGAACGGCGAGCTGGGCCCGGTCTACGGCTATCAGTGGCGTTCCTGGCCGGCGCCGAATGGTGAATCCATCGACCAGATTTCGAACCTGCTGGCGATGATCAAGAAGAATCCGGACTCGCGCCGCCTGATCGTCTCGGCCTGGAACCCGGCGCTGGTCGAGCAGATGGCGCTGCCGCCGTGCCACGCGCTGTTCCAGTTCTACGTTGCCGACGGCAAGCTCAGCTGCCAGCTGTACCAGCGCTCGGCGGATATCTTCCTCGGCGTGCCATTCAACATCGCCAGCTACGCGCTGCTGACGCTGATGGTGGCGCAGGTCTGCGACCTGCAACCGGGCGAGTTCATCTGGAGTGGCGGCGACTGCCATCTGTACGCCAATCACCTGGAACAGGCCGACCTGCAGCTGACCCGCGAGCCGCTGCCGCTGCCGACCATGCAGCTCAATCCCGAGGTGAAGGACCTGTTCGCCTTCCGCTTCGAGGACTTCGAACTGGTCGGCTACGAAGCGCATCCGCATATCAAGGCGCCCGTCGCGGTCTGACTTTGGTCGGGTTTGCCGTCGCGGATAACCTGAGCGTCATATTTGCCGTATAGACTCGACCGCTCAGGGTTATCGAGGATCGAGTCATGCGCAGGGTCGTGTTCAATCAGAAGGGCGGTGTCGGCAAGTCCAGCATCGCCTGCAACCTGGCGGCGGTCAGCGCATCGCAGGGTTACCGCACACTGCTGGTGGATCTGGACGCCCAGGCCAACTCCACGCATTACCTGACCGGGTTGACCGGCGATGACATTCCCACCGGTATCGCTGACTTCTTCAAGCAGATCCTCGCTGGGGGTACGGCTGGCAAGAAGGCGCGCCCGCCGATCCTCGAGACGGCCTTCGACAATCTGCACCTGATCAGCGCCACCGCTGAACTGGCCGACCTGCAGCCCAAGCTGGAGGCCAAGCACAAGATCAACAAGCTGCGCAAACTGCTCGACGGCCTTGCTGAAGACTATGACCGCATCTACCTCGACACTCCGCCGGCGCTGAACTTCTATACCGTTTCTGCGCTGATCGCTGCCGACCGCTGCCTGATTCCCTTCGACTGCGACAGCTTTTCCCGTCAGGCGCTGTACAGCCTGCTGGACGAAATCGAAGACATGAAGGACGACCATAACGAGACACTCGAGGTCGAGGGCATCGTGGTCAACCAGTTTCAGCCGCGGGCCGCGCTGCCGCAGCAGATGATCGATGAACTGCTGAGCGAAGGGCTGCCGGTACTGCCGGTCAACCTGATGAGTTCGGTGAAGATGCGCGAATCGCACCAGGCCTGTATGCCGCTGGTCTATCTGGACCCACGACACAAGCTGAGCCAGCAGTTCGTCGAGCTGCACGAGCTGCTCGAAGCGAACGGCTGAGCCTGTTCGGGGCTGCGCCTGGCGGCCTTAGTCGTCGGCGCGGCGTTCCAGCTTCTTGCCCAGCCGGGAGGCATAGAGCTCGCCGATCATCCCGCGGCGGAACACCAGCACGCAGACCATGAAGATGATCCCGGTGACCAGCGTCACCGGCAGCTCCGAGGTGGCGAAGTAGTTGCCCAGCGTGGTCACCAGTGCGGCGCCGAAGACCGGCCCGACCAGCGTGCCGATGCCGCCGAGCAGGGTCATCAGCACCACCTCGCCGGACATCTGCCAGCTGACATCGGTCAGCGTGGCGAACTGGAACACCAGTGCCTTCAGCCCGCCGGCCAGTCCCGCCAGCGCGGCGGACATGACGAAGGCGCCCAGCTTGTAGCGCGACACCGAATAGCCCAACGAGATGGCGCGGTTCTCGTTCTCGCGGATCGAGCGCAGGATCATGCCGTACGGCGAGTGGATCACCCGCCAGATCAGCAGCATGCCGGCGAGAAACACCGACAGCACGAAGAAGTACATGTACAGCGGTTCCTCGAGATCGATCAGGCCGAACAGATGGCCGCGCGGGATGTTCTGGATGCCGTCTTCGCCATGGGTGAACGAAGCCTGCAGGCAGAAGAAAAAGAACATCTGCGACAGCGCCAAGGTGATCATCGTCGAGTAGATGCCCTGCCGGCGGATCGCCAGGAAGCCGATGATCAGCCCGAGAAACGCCGCGCCGGCAACCCCGACGAGAATGCCCAGCTCCGGCGTCAGCCCCCATTCCTTCACCGCATGGGCGGTGAAATAGGCGGCGCCGCCGAAGAACGCCGCATGGCCGAAGGAGAGGATGCCGGTATAGCCGAGCAGCAGATTGAAGGCGCAGGCGAACAGCGCGAAGCACAGCACCTTCATCAGGAAGATCGGATAGAAGTAGAACGGCGCCAGGGCCAGGGCAATCACGCCGATCAGGATCAGCACGGTTTCCAGGCGCAGCAGCGGGCGTTTGGTGGCAGGGGTGACGCTCAGCTGGCTGTTCATCAGGCGTCCCTCCCCATCAGACCGGCGGGACGCACCAGCAGCACGATCGCCATGATCACGAAGATCACGATGTTGGAAGCCTCCGGATAAAACACCTTGGTCAGGCCCTCGAGAATGCCGAGCATGTAGCCGGTAATGATTGCGCCGAGAATCGAGCCCATACCGCCAACCACTACCACCGCGAACACCACGATGATCAGGTTCGAGCCCATCAGTGGGCTGACCTGATAGATCGGCGCGGCAAGCATGCCGGCCAGCCCGGCCAGCGCCGCGCCCATGCCGTAGGTGAAGGTCAGCAGCAGCGGTACGTTGATGCCGAAGGTGCGCACCAGCGTCGGGTTCTCGGTGGCGGCACGCAGGTAGGCGCCGAGCTTGGTCTTCTCGATCAGCAACCAGCTGGCGATGCAGATCACCAGCGAGGCCAGCACGACCCAGGCGCGGTACTTGGGCAGGAACATGAAACCCAGGTTGTAGCCACCAGCCAGCTCCTTGGGCACCGCGTAGGGCTGCCCGGAGGAGCCGTAGAAATAGCGGAACGCGCCTTCCAGGGCGAGCGCCAGGCCGAAAGTGAAGAGCAGGCTGTAGAGGTGGTCGAGGTTGTACAGCCGCGACAGCGCCAGGCGCTCGATCACCGCGCTGCACAGGCCGACGATGATCGGCGCGAGGATCAGCGCCGGCCAGTAGCCAATGCCCAGGGTGGCCAGCAGCAGGTAGCCGGCGAAGGCGCCGATCATGTACTGCGCGCCGTGCGCGAAGTTGATGATCTTCAGCATGCCGAAGATGATCGCCAGGCCCAGGCTGAGCATGGCGTAGAACGAGCCGTTGATCAGGCCGATCAGCAATTGTCCGAGAAACGCCTGGATTGGCACATCGAAAATCGTCGTCATCAGACCCCCAGGGCTTCGTTGAGCATGCTCATGCGATCAGGCAGTTCGTCGACGGCGAAGCGGTCGATGACCTGGCCGTGGTCCACCACGTAGAAGCGGTCGGCCACCTTGCTGGCGAAGCGGAAGTTCTGCTCCACCAGCAGGATGGTCATGCCGCGTTGCTTGAGCGTCTGCAGCACCTCGCCGATGCGCTGGATGATCACCGGTGCCAGGCCTTCGGTGGGCTCGTCGAGCAGCAGCAGCTTGGCGCCGGTGCGCAGGATGCGCGCCATGGCGAGCATCTGCTGTTCGCCGCCGGAAAGCTTGGTGCCGGGGCTCTTGCGGCGTTCCTCGAGATTGGGGAACAGCTGATAGATCTCCGCCAGGGTCATGCCGCCTTTGGCGACCACCGGCGGCAGGGTGAGGTTTTCCTCGACGGTAAGGGTGGAGAAGATGCCTCGCTCCTCCGGCACATAGCCGATGCCGTGGCGGGCGGTACGGTGCAGCGGCACGCGCAGCATGTCCTTGCCGTCGAAGCGGATGCTGCCGCTGCGCTTGCGGATGATGCCGACGATGGCGCGCAGCGCGGTGGTCTTGCCCACCCCGTTGCGCCCGAGCAGGGTCACCGTCTCGCCCGCATGGACGTCCAGATCGATGCCGTGCAGGGCATGGCTTTCGCCGTACCAGGCGTTGAGGTCGCGCACGCTGAGCAGCGGTTCAGTCATCGTCGGTCCCCATGTAGGCCACGCGCACTCGCTCATCCTGGCTGACCGTGCGGTAATCGCCGGAGGTCAGGATTTCGCCGCGCTGCAGCACGGTCACCTGATGGCAAAGATCGGCGACCACCTTGAGATTGTGCTCGACCATCAGTACCGCGCGCTGGGTGGCGACCTCGCGGATGATCTCGGCCACTACGTGCACGTCTTCGTGGCCCATGCCGGCCATGGGTTCGTCGAGCAGCAGCACCTTGGGCTCCAGCGCCAGGGTGGTGGCGATCTCCAGCACGCGCTTGCGCCCGTAGGAGAGATCGGCGGCCAGTTCGTGGCGCTTGTCGGCCAGGCCGACCGACTCGATCAGCTGCAGGGCGCGCTCGTTGAGGCGGTTCAGCGAGCGCATCGGCAACCAGAATTGCGTGGCCAGCCCGCCCGGCCGCTGCAGGGCGACGCGCACGTTATCCAGTACGGTCAAGTGCGGAAACACCGCGGAAATCTGGAACGAGCGCACCAGGCCCATGCGCGCCACCTTGGCCGGGTCGGTACGGGTGATGTCATGGTCGAGCAGGCGGATGCTGCCGGCGCTGGGCTGGAGGAACTTGGTCAGCAGGTTGAACACCGTGGTCTTGCCCGCCCCGTTGGGGCCGATCAGGGCATGCACCTGGGCATGGCGCACGTCCAGATCGACGTTGTTGACCGCGATGAAGCCGCCGAACTCCTTGCGCAGACCGCGCGCCGAGAGCATCACGGGCGCGTCCCGCTCGGCGTTGCCAGCCGGGTTGGGATGAACGGCGGCCATGCTCATTGCCCAACCAGCTCGCAGCCGCTGTCGGCCGGCTTGATATAGGCTTCGTCGCCCGGCACGGTGGCCAGCACCTTGTAGTAGTCCCAGGCGCGTTTGCTTTCCTCGGGCTTCTTCACCTCCATCAGGTAGACGTCGCTGATCAGCCGGCCGTTGGCACCGACCTTGGCGTTGCGTGCGAAGACGTCATCCACCGGCATCTCGTGCATCGCCTTGGCCACCGGCTCGGTGGCGTCGGTGCCGGCCTTCTCGATGGCCTTGAGGTACTGCATGACGCCGGAGTAGGTGCCGGCATGGACCATGTTCGGCATACGCCCGGTGCGTTTGAAGAAGCGCTCGCCGAACTCACGGGATTTGTCGTCGCGGTCCCAGTAGAAACTCTCGGTCAGCGTCAGGCCCTGGGCGGCGTCGAGGCCCAGGCCGTGCACTTCGGCGAGGGTGAAGAGCAGCGCGGCGAGGCGCTGGCCGCCGGCGACGATGCCGAACTCGGCGGCCTGCTTGATGCTGTTGGCGGTATCCAGGCCGGCATTGGCCAGGCCGATGACCTTGGCTCCGGAGGACTGCGCCTGCAAGAGGAATGACGAGTAATCGGTGCTCGCCAGCGGATGACGCACTGCGCCCTTGATCTCGCCGCCCTTGGATTTGACGAACTTGCCGGTCTGCTCTTCCAGCGAATAGCCGAAGGCGTAGTCGGCCGTGAGGAAGTACCAGCTGTCGCCACCTTGGGAGACCAGCGCACCGCCGGTGCCGACTGCCAGCGCATGGGTGTCGTAGGCCCAGTGGAAGCCGTAGGGTGAGCACTGCTTGCCGGTCAGTTCGGTGGTGGCGGCTCCGGTGACCAGGTTGATCTTCTTCTTGCTCTTGGAGATGCCCTGTACCGCCAGCGCCACCGACGAGGTGGTCAGCTCCATGATCGAGTCGACCTGCTCGCGGTCGTACCACTGCCGCGAGATATTGGAGGCAATGTCCGGCTTGTTCTGATGGTCAGCGGTGACGATCTCGATCGGCGCGTCCAGCACCTTGCCGCCAAAGTCCTCGGCGGCCATCTTCGCCGCCTCGAACGACCACTTGCCACCGAAGTCGGCATACACGCCGGACTGGTCGTTGAGGATGCCGATTTTCACCTTGCCGTCGGAAATCTCGGCCGAGGCGGGTAGGGCCACCGCTGCTGTAAGAGTTGCCGCTGCGATTGCTGAAAGCTTCATGCGTGTCTCCTTCACGTTTTGCTCGGCATACGAACGCGCGCCATGCGCGGCGAGCCGTATGGGCGGTTAGGGAAAAACCGGGCAGGTTGGTGTTTGCGCTGAACCCAGAGGCGCCGAATGCATAGCGGCAGCAATGGTATGGCGGACTGCGCCGTGCCGCGGCGGATGCGTGGTGCGTGGCACCCGCGTCAGGTCGCGGCAAGGCAGATGAGTGGACGTTGAAAGGCTGAACCAGAAACGAGTCGAAGCGAGGCACATGGGCGTCTTCTTCTTATTGTTGTTCTGGCTCTAAACGTAGCAGGGGTTTGCCGGGGCGCAACCTGGCGGTCGCGCAGTAAAGTCTGACGCGCTCCTGGGACGAGGCGCGCAAGCCTTGAGGGGAGGGCCTTAGCGGGCGATCAGAAGGTCACAGGGCGGGTTGTCGAGAAACTGCCGGGCCAGGCTGCCGAGCAGCGCGCTGCTCATCTCGCCGCGGCTGTGACTACCCAGTGCCAGCAGTTGCGGTTGCAGGTCGCGCAAGGCGGCCTCCATGCAGTTGCCGCGTTCGCCCTGGTAGAGGCTGTAGCTCAGCAGCGCCCCGTTTTCCGGCAACTGCTGCTGGATATCCGCGACCAGCTGATCGAACAGTTCCTGCTGCAGCGCCAGGCCTTCGGGATCGGGGCCATGCACTTCGGCCATTTCATGCACGTGCAGCGCGTGTAGTTCGGCGCCATCGCCGAGCAGCTCCCAGGCGCATTGCATGGCCCGGCTGGCGCAACGGGAGAAGTCCAGCGCGGCCATGGCACGTTGATACGGAGCGTCCGCCGGGGAGATCACCAGCAGCAACGGCGCCAGGCTTTCAAGCATGATGCGCTCCAGCGTGGTGCCGGCGAATCCCTGGCTCGAGCCCTTGTGGTGGCGGCCCATCACCAGCAGGTCGGCCTCCAGACCTTCGGCCTGCGTGAGTATTTCCTCCACCGGCTGGCCGCGACGAATCCAGGGTTCGAGCTGATCCAGCCCGTTATCCTGCAGGCGTTGCTGCAGCAGCGCCCGCGCGGTTTGCTCATCGCTCGCCGTATCGCGCTCATCCAGCACGTAAAGCAGGCTGATGCGAGCACCAATCTGGCGCGCCAGGCCGGCGGCACGCTGCAGCGCGAGGTCGGCGTCCGAGCTGAGGTCGTGGGCAACGAGAATGTGCTGAACCCGATTTTGCTGAAACATGGGCGGCCTCGCGGAGCTGGCGAAAGCCGCAAGTATGCCGCGACGGCAGCGCCATGTCCTGCCCATGGCCGGTGCGCTGCGTTGATCGGGCGCAACAACTTTGCTGACGATGGTCGCTCGTGCTTTTGTCGATCTGATCCTGCGGCTATGCTTGCCGGCATTCGAGCAGGAGTTAAGGATGAGCAAGGTCAGTGTGCTGGTAGTGGATGACGCGCCCTTTATCCGGGATCTGGTAAAGAAGGCGCTCCGTAGTCACTTTCCGGGCATTCGCATCGAGGATGCGGTCAACGGGCGCAAGGCTCAACAAATGCTCAGCCGCGAGCGTTTCGATCTGATTCTCTGTGATTGGGAAATGCCGGAGATGTCGGGGCTGGAGCTGCTGACCTGGTGCCGCACTCAGGATGCGCTGAAGACCACGCCTTTCATCATGGTCACCAGCCGTGGCGACAAGGAGAATGTGGTGCAGGCCATTCAGGCCGGCGTATCGGACTTCATCGGCAAGCCATTTTCCAATGAACAGCTCACCAGCAAGGTGCGCAAGGCCCTCGGTCGTGCCGGCAAGCTGGACGCGCTGGCAGCCAGTGCGCCGATCAGAAGCATGGCGACCGGCATGGCCAATGACTCGCTGGCCGCACTGACCGGTGGCAAGGCTGAGGTGGTGCGCCCTGCGGCGCCTACCGCGCCTGCGACCGAAGCCAAGAGCTCTCCGCTGATCCAGCCAAGCGCAGCGCCTGCCAGCGCCCCGGCCGGCGCCGCTTCAGGTCGGGGGCAGGGTCAGCTGCGCCTGGCCAATGGCAGTGTTGCCTGCGTGATCAAGGCGCTGAGCCTCAAGGAGGCCCTGCTGGTGGTCAAGCGCGGAGAGCAGCTGCCGCAGGTACTGGAAAGCGCCGTGCTCGACCTCGAACAGGGCGAAGGTGGCGAGGTTGCCCGTCTCAATGGCTATCTGCACGCTGTCGCGGCGTTCGAACCCAAGCCCGACAGCGAATGGCTGCAGCTGTCGTTCCGCTTCGTCGATCGCGATCCGCAGAAGATGGATTACCTGTCGCGCCTGATCGCCCGCGGCACGGCACAGCGGCACTTCGTTCCGGGTGCCTGAGCAATCCGGCGGGCGACCGTTCGGCACCCGCCAGTCTCTACAAACTGACAAGCATCACACCCCGACGGTCGGTGGCTCGCACAGGCCGCTCGCCACTGCTAGTCTTCCCGCTCCAACACTATAACCATTAGAAACTGCCGTTATGCTGGGGCGCATTCTCTTGTTGCTCGGGCTGCCGCTGCTGGCCACGCCGGCGTTGGCCCTGACCATCTACAAATACACTGACGCCAATGGCGTCGTGACCTACAGCGATCAGGCTGCGGCTGGCGCGCAGGTGTTCGTCTTCCGTGATCGCATGGTGGAAAAGCTCGACACCCAGGTGAAACTGGAAACCCGCAAGCATGACGCGGGCGAGACGCTGCTGGTGCGCAACGACCTGTTCGCGCCGGTGGATATCGAGCTGAAACTGGAAAACGTCGAGAACGCCATTGGCGCGCCGGCCAAGCCGATCCGCTGGGTATTGCCGCCGCGCAGCCAGATCCGTCTGGCGACCCTGGCGCCGCGCGATGCTTCCAGGCCGCTGAAGTACACGCCCAAGCTGCGCCATGCGCTGGGCGATCCGCGGCTGATTCCCAAGCCCTACAAATACCCGCTGCCCTGGCAGGGTGGTCCGTTTCGCCTGACCCAGGGCGCCAACGGTCAGTACAGTCACTTCACGCCAAAGGGCCGTTACGCGGTGGATATCGCCATGCCCGAGGGCACGCCCATCGTCGCGGCGCGCGGCGGCATGGTGGTGAAGATCGAAAACGAGCAGAGCGGGCGCGGCAACAACCCGGCCGGCAACTTCGTGCGCATCCTGCATGACGACGGCACCATGGGCGTCTATCTGCACCTGATGAAAGGCTCGGTGGCCGTGCGCGAAGGCCAGCGGGTCGAAACCGGCAGCCGCATCGCGCGTTCCGGCAACACCGGCAACAGCACCGGCCCGCACCTGCACTTCGTGGTGCAGCGCAACGTGGGCCTGGCCATCGAGTCGATTCCGTTCGACTTCTCCCAGCCGGTGAACAGCCTGCCGAACTTCGCGGTGGGTGGGGAGTAGCCGCTGGCTACCACCAGAGCATGATCCGGCAGGCTGATATCGCGTAGAGGCTTAGAACGCCAGGCCAACCTTCAGGCCGACCTGCTCCTGCTTGAGCTTGCTGTTCTCGGCGAACTCACTGTTGCTGTCGATTTCGTAGCGGGTCTGGGTGTAGTACAGGCTGGTGCTGATGGGCATGTTGTTGATGCCCTTGTTCCACAGCACGCTCAGCTCGCCGTAGGGGTTGACCTTGTCCTTCAGATCGACGGTGTCGCTTTCACCGCCAACCTTCAGCTTGCTGTCCGCTTCGATGGAGTAACGGGCGCCGACTTCCAGGCGTACGGTGTAATCGGGTGTCAGGTAGTTGTAGCCAACCCCGGCCTTGGCGAACGGCGAGCGGGTGGTCAGCTTGACGTCTTCCTCGAACAGGCCGAAATCGACGTCGTCCTGCTCGATGCGGCCCCAGTCGTAGCCACCGCCGACGATCACGTCGACATAGTTGTTGCTGCTCAGCGCAGCGCGCAGGCCCAGGTCGATATCGGCGCGGGCGGACATGTATTCCACGTCGTCCTTTTCCCGGTACTGGCCTTCGATACCTGCCTGGTAGATGAAACCTTCCTGGCCGGTCATCTTGTTGCCGAAGTTGTAGTACAGCCCGCCCTGGTTGAGGCGTTCCTTGTCGCTTTCGTCGTTCACGGTCAGCTTGTACTGATTGTGCGAACCAATGACGCCGAAATTCGAGATTGGGCCGGTGGCGGACTGGGCGAACGCCTGGGAGGTCGCTGTCAGGCCGAGGGCCAGGGCGGTTGCAGTGGTCAAAGCATTGATGCGCATGCGGGTAGCTCCATCGTCATTCGATTGGAAATCGGTGGCGGCTCGAGCGAGCCGCCTATGGCGTGGACTGAAACTACTTGCGATTAATTCTGCCAAGCACGACGGGCGGTCGTATTTCTTTGTAAATCAAAGATTAGCGACAGGTATGTAAACGAAAATGTAAGTCGCGGAGTTGTCTGTTTCCGTTACGGGTTAGTCCTTGAGCAGGAGCACCTTCGCGAGCACGATCTTCGGACCGCGCATCTTCTTGATGACGATCTGCAGGCCGTCGACCTGAAGCACTTCATTCTCGTCCGGTACGCGCTTGAGGGTTTCGTAAACCAGCCCTGCCAGCGTTTCCGCCTCGACGTGGTCGAGATCGATGCCCAGCAGGCGCTCGAGTTTGAACAGCGGCGTGTCGCCGCGCACCAGCAGCTTGCCCGGCTGATAGGCGAGCACGCCGCGTTCGGTCTTGCGGTGCTCGTCCTGAATATCGCCGACCAGCACTTCCAGCACGTCTTCCATGGTCAGGAAGCCGATCACCTTGTGGTCGCCTTCTTCCACCAGCACGAAATGCGCGCCGCCCTGGCGGAACTGCTCCAGCAGGCTGGCCAGTGGCATGTGCTTGGACACCCGCTCCAGCGGCCGCAGCAGCTCGCCCAGGCAGAAGTCCTCGGCTAGCGCGCCATTGGCGGCCAGCGCCAGCAGCAGGTCCTTGATGTGCAGCAGGCCGACGTACTCGCCCTTGGCGCTGTCGTAGACCGGATAACGGCTGTACTTGTGGCGACGAATGATCTCGAGGATCTCCGCCAGCGGTGCGTCGTGTTCCAGCTGCAGCAGGTCCTCTCGGGAGTTGGCCCAGTCCACCACTTCCAGCTCGCTCATTTCCACCGCCGAGGCCAGTACCTGGATCTGCGGGTTGCTCGGGTCGCGGGCGCGGTTGGAGTGCAGGATCAGCTTGAGCTCCTCGCGGCTGTAGTGATGATCGTGGTGCACGCCCGGCTCGCCCTGCCCGGCGATGCGCAGGATGGCGTTGGCGCTGGCGTTGAGCAGGTAGATCGCCGGGTACATCAGCCAGTAGAACAGGTACAGCGGTACGGCCGTCCACAGCGACAGCAGTTCCGGCTTGCGGATCGCCCAGGACTTCGGCGCCAGCTCGCCGATGACGATATGCAGATAGGAAATGATGAAGAACGCCGAGAAGAAGGCGATGCCATGCACCAGCGCCGGCGACTGGATACCGATGCCGGCCAGCAGAGGCTCGAGCAGGTGCGCAAACGCCGGCTCGCCGACCCAGCCGAGACCCAGCGATGCGAGGGTGATGCCGAGTTGGCAGGCGGACAGGTAAGCATCGAGCTGATTGTGCACGGTACGCAGGATGTGTCCGCGCCAGCCATGCCGGCTGGCGATGGCTTCCACCTTGGTGGCGCGCAGCTTGACCATGGCGAACTCGGCGGCGACGAAGAAGCCGTTGAGCAGCACGAGGAACAGAGCGAAGAGAATCAGGCCGAAATCGGCGAAGTAGGAAGAAGCGGCGTAACTGGGGGAGGGGTCCATGAAGGGTTCGGGTAGCCAATGATCGCGACAGGATGGCGGCGGCGAGCCGGCTTTTCAAGCGAGCAGCGGGATTTTTCCTGCTGCTCGCGGATATTCCCAGTCAGCGGCCGGGCACCTGGCTGTTCTGGAAGTGACAGGAAAAGCGACTGCCCCGGCCGGGGGTGCTGCTGATGTCCAGGCGCCCCTGGTGGCGCAGCAGCACGTGCTTGACGATCGCCAGGCCGAGCCCCGTACCGCCGGTGCTGCTGGCGCGGCTGGAGTCTACCCGGTAGAAGCGCTCGGTCAGCCGTGGCAGATGTTTCTGCTCGATGCCAATGCCGCTGTCCTCGACGCTGAGGTGCGCGCCGACCTCGTCGCCCCACCAGCGCACATGCACGCTGCCGCCATCCGGGGTGTACTTCACGGCGTTGAACACCAGGTTGGAGAAGGCGCTGCGCAGCTCCGTCTCGCTGCCCTTGAGCTGCAGTGCCGGATCGGCATCGAGGCTGATCAGGTGGCCGCGGTTGCCGGACAGTGCGCGGGCATCGCTGATGATCGACTGCAGTAGCAGCCCCACCGCCACTGGCTGGTTTTCGGTCGGGCGGCTGCTGGTTTCCAGCCGCGCCAGCAACAGCAGGTCGTTGAGCAGGTGCTGCATGCGGCCGGCCTGCTGGTTCATCTGCTGCAGGGCGCGAAGCCAGCGCGGGTTCACCGCTTCGGCATTTTCCAGCAGCGTTTCCAGGTAGCCGGCGATCACGGTGAGCGGCGTACGCAGCTCGTGGGAGACGTTGGCGACGAAGTCTTTGCGCATTTGTTCGAGCTGATGCAGGCGAGTCACGTCCCGCACCAGCAGCAAGTGCTCGCGGTTGCCGTAGCGGGTGATGTTGAACTGCAGGCGCAGGCGATCGTCGACCGGCGAGGCCAGCTCCAGCGGCTGGTCGTAGTTGCCTTTATCGAAGTACTCCTTGAATGCCGGATGGCGCACCAGATTGCCGATGGGGTGGCCGGCGTCCTGCGGCTTCTTCAGCCCCAGCAGGCGGTTGGCGGCGGGGTTCCACCATTCCAGGTTGCCGTCGCTGTCGAGCATGATCACCGCGTCCTTGAGTGCGGCGGTAGAGCCCTGGGCGCGATCGATGATGCCCTGCAGCTCGCCCCGCAGGCGCAGATCGCGGCGCTGCATCTGGTAGAGATTGTCGAACACATCGCCCCAGATTCCGGCCGAGTCCGGCGGCGGCTCGTCGGGATCGGCACGGTGCAGCCAGCGTTGCAGACGCAGCAGCTGGCGCAGGGTCCAGATCAGATAGCCGCTCAGACCGATCACCAGTACCCAGGCGTACTCGCCGGTGATCAGCCCCAGCAGCAGGCAGCCGCCGAGCAGGAGCAGCAGACGACGAATGAGGGCTCCTTGCCAGTCCTGATTCAACCGATGCACTCCAGAGAGGTGGCGATGATGGGATGGATGACGCCGGGACGCAGGCTCACCCGGCGCGCTCAGCTTTTGCTGGAGAAACGATAACCGGTGCCGCGTACCGTCTGCACCAGGTTCTCGTAGGCCTCACCGAGCGCTTTGCGCAGCCGACGGATATGCACATCGACAGTGCGCTCCTCGACATAGACATTGCCGCCCCAGACCTGGTCGAGCAGCTGGCTGCGGGTATAGGCGCGCTCCTGGTGGGTCATGAAGAACTGCAGCAGGCGGTATTCGGTGGGGCCCATCTCGGCCGGCTTGCCGTCGATGGTGACGCGGTGACTGACCGGGTCGAGCAGCAGCCCGCCGATCTCGATCGGCGACTCGCTGTCCACCGGTGTCGCGCGGCGCAGCACGGCCTTCAGCCGGGCCACCAGCTCGCGCGGCGAGAACGGTTTGGTGATGTAGTCGTCGGCGCCGACTTCCAGGCCCTGGATCTTGTTGTCCTCTTCACCCTTGGCGGTAAGCATGATGATTGGCGTGTCGGCGGTCAGTTCGTCGCGTTTGAGGCGGCGGGCCAGTTCGATGCCGGAGGTGCCGGGCAGCATCCAGTCGAGCAGGATCAGGTCCGGCTTGCGGTCGATGATCAGTGCGTGGGCCTGCTGGGTGTTCTCTGCTTCGAGACAGTCATAGCCGGCCATTTCCAGGGCGACGACGATCATCTCCCGGATCGGCGCCTCGTCATCGACGATCAGTATGCTCTTGCCGTTCATGGTCAAGCCTCGGGTCTGTTCTTGTCGTCCGGCATTAGATAACGGAATTATTGCAGCCATGTGACAGGCAGACGGCAGTCGGCTGTGGTGATCCGGCGCTCTAACTCGGCGCGCCTGGGCTTAAGCCTTGGTGGCGTAATCCAGCACGATGCCCGCGAGGATAGCCAGCCCTGCCCAGTGGTTATGCAGGAAGGCCTTGAAGCAGATCTGTGGTTTGCGCGACTGGGTCTTCCAGAACTCCCAGGCGAAGCAGCCGGCGGCGACCACCAGGCCGAGGTGAAACCACTGGCCGAGTTCGAAACGCACGCCAGCGAGCAGCAGGCAGAACAGCGCAAGGCCCTGCAGGGTGACAATGATGACGCGGTCCGCTTCGCCGAAGAGGATCGCGGTGGACTTGATACCGATCTTCAGGTCGTCGTCGCGGTCGGCCATGGCGTAGTAGGTGTCGTACGCCACCGTCCATAGCAGGTTGGCGATGAACAGCAGCCAGGCTTCCGGTGGCAGACTGCCGGTTTCGGCGGTGAAGGCCATCGGCATGCCCCAGGAGAACGCCGCACCGAGCACCACCTGCGGGTAGAAGGTGTAGCGCTTCATGAACGGGTAGCAGGCCGCCAGCGCCAGAGCGCCGAAGGACAGGTAGACGGTTGTCGCGTTGGTCAGCAGTACCAGGCCGAAGCTCAGGCCCACCAGCACGGCGAACAGCGTCCAGGCCTCGCGCGAGCTGACCCGCCCAGCAGCCATCGGACGTGCCTGGGTGCGCTGCACGTGGCCGTCGAAGTTGCGGTCGGCGAAATCGTTGACCACGCAGCCGGCGGCACGCATCAGGATCACGCCGGCGATGAAGATGAACAGATTCTTCGCGCTGGGCACGCCTTCGGCGGCGATCCACAGTGCCCACAGCGTCGGCCACAGCAGCAGGTAGGTGCCGATCGGCTTGTCCAGGCGCATCAGCTGGATGAAGTCCCAGGCGCGCGGGTGCAGGCGATTGCACGATTGCAGCAGTTTCAGATACATCAGCGGCTCTCCTTGGCGGAAGGGGACGTGCAGAGCGGCGGCTCAGGGCGTGACGGCGGCGGCCTGCCACAGTTCGGGGAGGAATACTTCGGCGACCAGCACGCCGAGTCGATTCTGGCGGAAGCACGAGCGCCGCGCCCAGAGGCCGTCGACACGGCACGCATCGGGCAGCCAGTGCGCGGGGTAATGCCGGGCCTCGAGCGTGCCGCGGGCGAAGGCCGGATCGCTGAACAGCAGCTCGCCCAGGGAGCGATTGCCCAGGCGTTGCAGATCGAGGCCGGATTCTTCCAGTTGCACGCGCGCCGCGACGCTGCGGGCGAACACCCAGGGCTGGCCGTGGCCGCACAGATAGACCTCGCGCACCCAGCCTTCACTCTCTGCCGGAACGCCGAGCGCGGCACACTCGTCGGCGCGCAGGGGCTGCCAGGCTTCGTGCAGCGGCTTCACGCTGAACGCGCCATCGGCCAGCTCCGTCAGACGGCGGGTCAGCGAGCCTTTGTCGACGTAGAGCCAGTCATGCAGGGCGGGATCGAGGGGGGAGGGCAGGCGGTCGGCAGTTAGCCAGTCAAGGAATTCGGACACGGCGCGTTCGGGCATAGCGGAAAGAGCGGCGAGTCTAGCATGCGTCCCGGCTGCTGCAGGACGCAGGCGACAACGCGGCGCCTGCAGCGGCTGTAGGGTCGCGCCGGCGCCGCTACAGAATGATCAGGTCCAGCCTTCCAGGCGCATGGTGGCGCGCACCAGGCGCTGCTCTTCCTGCTCGATCTCCTTGAGATTGTCGCGAATGCCGTGGATATGGTCGCGCGCCGCGCGCTGGGCCTGTTCGGGCAGGCGCTCGATTACCGCGTGGTAAAGCCGCGAGTGCTGGCGGTCGATCTGGCGCTTCTGCGCCGGGCGGTGGTAGAGGTTGTTCACCGAGGCGAACACGGTGCTCAGCATCAGGTCGGTCAGCGACTGCAAGGTGTGCACCAGCACCGGGTTGTGCGAGGCCTCGCAGATGGCCAGGTGGAAGGCATGATCGAGGCGGGCATGTTCGCGAGGGTCGGCACCCTCTTCGCTGGCGTGGGCGGCGAGCATTTCCTCGTAGCGGCGACGTAGCAGCACGAAATCCGCGTCGGTGCCGCGCAAGGCCGCCAGCCGCGCCGATTCGCTTTCCAGCAGCGCACGCACCTCCAGCAGGTCATAGAGCGTGCGCGGTTGCGAGTTGAACAGGTGCATCAGTGGGCTGGCGTCATGGTTGCCGGACAGTTCGGCAACGAAGGAGCCACGGCCCTGAGAGGTCTCGATGATGCGGCGCCCGCGCAATACGCGCAGACCCTCACGCAACGCCGAGCGGGAAATGCCGAGCTTCTCGCACAGGCGGCGCTCCGATGGCAGCGCCTGGCCGACTTTCAATACGCCGTCGACGATCAGCCGTTCGATGCGTTCGGCGACGACATCGGCGACTTGACGACGGTCATTGTGCTTTTCGTTCTGCATGTCCTTCGTTCTCCACTGGTAGGACCAGTTTGAGGCGAGTTTACCCTGAATGGCTGGATAGCAGAAACAGCGCCGCTTGGAAGGCCGTTTGGTAGTGCCTTTCATCGGCTGACTACAAAAAACTGGTAGGACCAGTTGTCTGGGGCATGGACGGGCGCCCACCTTCGACGTTAAAGATGCGTCATTCCACCGCAGCCGTGCGCGCTGGCTGTGGCCCCACGAGAACTGGAACCTGCCATGAACATTCTCTACGACGAACGCGTCGATGGTGCGTTGCCCAAGGTCGACAAGGCTGCCCTGCTGGCCGAACTGCAGGCACAGCTGCCTGACCTGGACATCCTCCATCGCAGCGAAGACCTCAAGCCCTACGAGTGCGACGGGCTATCCGCCTATCGCACCACGCCGCTGCTGGTCGTGCTGCCCGAGCGTATCGAGCAGGTCGAGACGCTGCTCAAGCTCTGTCATCAGCGCGGCGTTCCAGTGGTCGCCCGCGGTGCCGGCACCGGTCTGTCCGGCGGTGCGCTGCCGCTCGAGCAGGGCATCCTGCTGGTCATGGCGCGCTTCAACAAGATTCTCGAAGTCGATCCGGCCGGCCGCTTCGCCCGCGTCCAGCCCGGCGTGCGTAACCTGGCGATCTCCCAGGCTGCCGCACCCTATGAGCTGTACTACGCGCCGGACCCTTCGTCGCAGATCGCCTGCTCCATCGGCGGTAACGTCGCCGAGAATGCCGGCGGCGTGCACTGCCTGAAGTACGGCCTGACCGTGCACAACCTGCTCAAGGTGGACATCCTCACCGTCGAAGGCGAGCGCATGACGCTCGGCTCCGACGCACTGGATTCGCCGGGCTTCGACCTGCTGGCGCTGTTCACCGGCTCCGAAGGCATGCTCGGCATCGTCACCGAGGTGACGGTCAAGCTGCTGCCCAAGCCGCAGGTGGCCAAGGTGCTGCTCGCTGCCTTCGACTCGGTGGAGAAGGCCGGTCGTGCGGTCGGCGACATCATCGCTGCCGGCATCATCCCTGGCGGCCTGGAGATGATGGACAACCTGTCGATCCGCGCTGCCGAGGACTTCATCCATGCCGGTTACCCGGTGGATGCCGAGGCGATTCTGCTCTGCGAGCTGGACGGCGTCGAAGCTGACGTGCATGACGACTGCGCGCGGGTCAGCGAAGTGCTGAAGCTGGCTGGCGCCACCGAAGTGCGCCTGGCGAAAGACGAAGCCGAGCGCGTGCGTTTCTGGGCCGGACGCAAGAACGCCTTCCCGGCGGTTGGGCGCATTTCGCCTGACTACTACTGCATGGACGGCACCATCCCGCGGCGCGAGCTGCCGGGTGTGCTCAAGGGTATTTCCGACCTGTCCGAGCAGTTCGGTCTGCGCGTGGCCAACGTGTTCCATGCCGGCGACGGCAACATGCACCCGCTGATCCTGTTCGATGCCAACCAGCCCGGTGAGCTGGAGCGCGCCGAAGACCTCGGCGGCAAGATTCTCGAACTCTGCGTGAAGGTGGGCGGCAGCATCACCGGCGAACACGGCGTCGGCCGCGAGAAGATCAATCAGATGTGCTCGCAGTTCAATGCCGACGAGCTGACCCTGTTCCACGCGGTCAAGGCGGCCTTTGACCCGAGCGGCCTGCTCAACCCGGGCAAGAACATTCCGACCCTGCATCGCTGCGCCGAATTCGGCCGCATGCACATCCACAACGGCCAGCTGCCTTTCCCCGAACTGGAGCGTTTCTGATGTCCGTAATCGCCAACGACGCCAGCGCGCAGTTGCTGGATCAGGTCAACCAGGCGCTTGCCGCCAACACGCCGCTGCGCATCCAGGGCAGCGGCAGCAAGGCTTTCCTCGGCCGGCAGGTCGACGGCGTGCTGCTCGATACCCGCGAGCACCGCGGCATCGTCAGCTATGACCCCACCGAGCTGGTGGTCACCGTTCGCGCCGGCACGCCGCTGACGGAGCTGGAAGCCGCGCTGGATGCCGCCGGGCAGATGCTGCCTTGCGAGCCACCGCACTTTGGCGAAGCTGCCACCGTCGGCGGCATGATCGCCGCCGGGCTGTCCGGCCCGCGTCGCCCATGGAGCGGTTCGGTGCGCGATTTCGTGCTCGGCTCGCGGGTCATCACCGGCCAGGGCAAGCACCTGCGTTTCGGTGGCGAAGTGATGAAGAACGTCGCCGGCTACGACCTGTCGCGCTTGATGGCCGGCAGCTTCGGTTGCCTCGGCGTACTCACCGAAGTCTCGCTCAAGGTGCTGCCCAAGCCGCGCCTGTGCACCAGCCTACGCCTGGAGATCGATCTCGAACGTGCACTGCTCAAGCTTGCCGAGTGGGGCCAGCAGCCGATCCCGATCAGCGCCGCCAGCCATGACGGCCAGGCGCTGCACCTGCGTCTGGAAGGTGGCGAAGGCTCGGTGGGCGCGGCGCGCGAGCGTATCGGTGGCGAGGATCTCGACCCCGGCTACTGGAACGACCTGCGCGAACAGCGCCTGGCGTTCTTTGCCGATCCGCGCCCGCTGTGGCGCCTGTCGCTGCCGAACAACACGCCGGCGCTGGGTCTGCCGGGCGATCAGCTGGTGGACTGGGCCGGTGCCCAGCGCTGGCTGAAGTCCGACGCCGACGCGGTGACCATCCGCGGTATCGCCATTGAGGTCGGCGGCCACGCCACCTGCTTTACCGCAGGCGCCACAACCAATCCGTTCCAGCCGCTGGCCGCACCGCTGCTGCGTTATCACCGCCAGCTCAAGGCCGCGCTGGACCCGCAGGGGATCTTCAACCCCGGCCGCATGTATTCCGAGGTCTGACGACGTATGCAAACCAATCTGAGCGAAGCGGCGAAAAAGCTGCCGCGCGCCGAAGAAGCTGAAAGCATCCTGCGCTCCTGCGTGCATTGCGGCTTCTGCAATGCCACCTGCCCGACCTACCAGCTGCTCGGCGACGAGCTGGACGGCCCGCGCGGGCGCATCTACCTGATGAAGCAGATGTTCGAAGGCGGCGAGGTGACCGAAAGCACCCAGCTGCACCTGGACCGCTGCCTGACCTGCCGCAACTGCGAAACCACCTGTCCGTCCGGGGTGAAGTACCACAACCTGCTGGACATCGGCCGCGACTTCATCGAGCAGCAGGTGCAGCGCCCGTTGGGCGAGCGCGTCGTGCGCGGCGGCCTGCGCACGGTGATCCCGCGTCCGGGCCTGTTCAAGGCACTGCTGGGCGCCGGCAATGCGCTGAAGCCGCTGATGCCGGCCTCGTTGAAGGACCACCTGCCGCGCGAGATCCGCCCGGCCAAGCCGCGCCCGCAGGTCATGCACAGCCGTCGCGTGCTGATACTCGAAGGCTGCGTGCAGCCGAGCCTGTCGCCGAGCACCAACGCCGCCGCCGCGCGCGTGCTCGACCGCCTGGGCATCAGCGTCAGTCCGGCGCGCGAAGCCGGCTGCTGCGGCGCGGTGGATTACCACCTCAACGCGCAGGATGCCGGCCTGGACCGCGCACGGCGCAACATCGACGCCTGGTGGCCGGCCATCGAAGCCGGTGCCGAAGCCATCGTGCAGACCGCCAGCGGCTGCGGTGCCTTCGTCAAGGAATACGGTCATCTGCTCAAGGATGACCCGGCCTACGCCGCCAAGGCCGCGCGGGTCAGCGAGCTGGCCAAGGATCTGGTCGAAGTGCTGCGCAGCGCCGAGCTGGAAAAGCTCAATGTGCGCGCCGACAAGCGCATGGCCTTCCATTGCCCGTGCACCCTGCAGCACGCACAGAAGCTCGGCGGCGCGGTCGAAGACGTGCTCACCCGCCTGGGCTACCAGCTCACCGCGGTGCCAGATGCGCACCTGTGCTGTGGCTCGGCCGGCAGCTATTCGATCACCCAGCCGGAGATTTCCCACCAGCTGCGCGACAACAAGCTCAACGCGCTGGAGAGCGGCAAGCCGGAAGTGATCGTCACCGCCAACATCGGCTGCCAGACTCACCTCGACGGCGCCGGCCGCACGCCGGTCAAGCACTGGATCGAAGTGGTCGAGGAATCGATGCAGTAGCAACGCCTCATGGTTCGGTCGCCCAGTCAGGGCGGCCAGCGAACAACCGAAATACGAAGACAGGAGAATCGAGATGAAAAGCAAAGCCGTACTGAGCCAGACCGAAGTCGCCACCATCCTCGCCGCTGCTCGCGCCGAAGCGCAGGCTAATGGCTGGGCCGTGACCATCGTCGTCGCCGACGACGGCGGCCATCCGCTGGCGCTGGAGCGTCTGGACGGCTGCGCGCCGATCGCCTCCTACATCGCCACCGAGAAGGCCCGCAGCTCGGCCCTCGGCCGTCGTGAAACCAAGGGTTACGAAGACATGGTCAACGGCGGCCGCAGCGCCTTCCTCTCCGCGCCGGTGGTCTGCTCGCTGGAAGGCGGCGTGCCGGTAGTGGTTGACGGTCAGGTCATCGGTTCGGTTGGCGTCTCCGGCGTGACCGCCGCGCAGGACGCCCAGATCGCCAAGGCCGGCGTTGCCGCCCTGGCCAACTGAACAGACAAGGAGAACGACAGATGACTGAGCGCGTAACCCTGGGCCGCCTGCAAGTCGCGGCCAATCTGCAGCGTTTCATCGAAGACGAAGTCCTGCCGGGCAGCGGTATCGAAGCCGCCGCCTTCTGGCAGGGCCTGGACGCCCTGGTCCATGACCTGGCGCCGAAGAACCGTGAACTGCTCGCCGAGCGCGACCGCATGCAGGTCGAGCTGGACACATGGCACAAAGCCAATCCCGGTCCGATCAAGGACATGGCCGCCTACCGCGCCTTCCTCGAATCCATCGGCTACCTGCTGCCGGTGCCCGGCGAGGTGAAGATCGAAACCGCCAACGTCGACAGCGAGATCGCCACCCAGGCCGGCCCGCAGCTGGTGGTGCCGATCATGAACGCGCGTTATGCGCTGAACGCCGCGAACGCCCGCTGGGGCTCGCTGTACGACGCGCTCTACGGCACCGACGCCATCTCCGAAGAGGGCGGCGCGCAGAAGGGCCCGGGCTACAACGAAGTCCGTGGCGCCAAGGTCATCGCCTACGCGCGCAATTTCCTCGATCAGGCCGCGCCGCTGGCCGAAGGCAGCCACGCCGACGCCACCGCCTATCGCGTGCAGGATGGCCAGCTGAAGGTCACCCTGGAGAACGGCAGCGTCACCGGGCTGGCGCAGCCGGAAAAATTCGTCGGCTTCCAGGGTGAAGCGGTCGAGCCGAAGGCCGTGCTGCTGAAGAACAACGGCCTGCACGTCGAGATCCAGATCGATCCGAACAGCCCGATCGGCCAGACCGATGCTGCTGGCGTTAAGGACCTGCTGGTCGAGTCCGCGGTTTCCACCATCCTCGACTGCGAAGACTCGGTTGCTGCGGTGGATGCCGATGACAAGGTGCTGGCCTACCGCAACTGGCTGGGCATCGTGCAGGGCACCCTCAGCGAGGAAGTCGCCAAGGGCAGCTCGAGCTTCGTCCGCCGCCTGAACCCGGACCGCGAATACAGCGCACCCAACGGCGGCGAGCTGAAGCTGCATGGTCGTTCGCTGCTGTTCATCCGCAACGTCGGTCACCTGATGACCAACCCGGCGATCCTGCTGGAAGACGGCCGCGAGATTCCGGAAGGCATCATGGACGGTGTGTTCACCAGCCTGATCGCCAAGCACGACCTCCAGCGCAAGGGCAACTCGCGCACCGGCAGCGTCTACATCGTCAAGCCGAAGATGCACGGACCGAAGGAAGTCGCCTTCGCCGATGAGCTGTTCGGTCGCGTCGAGGAGCTGATCGGTGTGCCGCGCTACACCCTGAAGATGGGCATCATGGACGAGGAGCGCCGCACCAGCGCCAACCTCAAGGCCTGCATCGCTGCGGCCAAGCACCGCGTGGCCTTCATCAACACCGGCTTCCTCGACCGTACCGGCGACGAGATGCACACCTGCATGGAAGCCGGCCCGGTGCTGCGCAAGGGTGACATGAAGTCCACCCCGTGGATCCAGTCCTACGAGCGCAACAACGTGCTGGTCGGCCTGGCCTGCGGCCTGCGCGGCAAGGCGCAGATCGGCAAGGGCATGTGGGCCATGCCGGACCTGATGGCAGCCATGCTCGAGCAGAAGATCGGCCATCCGAAATCCGGCGCCAACACCGCCTGGGTGCCGTCGCCGACCGGCGCCACCCTGCACGCGCTGCACTACCACCAGGTGAACGTGCAGGCCGTGCAGAGCGAGCTGGAGAAGATCGACCTGGCGGCCGAGCGCGATCAGCTGCTCAACGACCTGCTGAGCATCCCGGTGGTCGCCGAAGACAAGTGGAGCGCCGAAGAGAAGCAGCAGGAGCTGGACAACAACTGCCAGGGCATCCTCGGCTACGTGGTGCGCTGGGTCGAGCAGGGCGTCGGCTGCTCCAAGGTACCGGACATCCACAACGTCGGCCTGATGGAAGACCGCGCCACCCTGCGTATCTCCAGCCAGCACATTGCCAACTGGCTGCACCACGGTGTGGTCAGCCGCGAGCAGGTGCAGGAAACCCTGCAGCGCATGGCCAAGGTGGTCGACCAGCAGAACGCTGGCGATCCGCTCTATCGCGCCATGTCCAGCGACTACACTCAGTCGATCGCCTTCCAGGCGGCGTCGGATCTGGTGTTCAAGGGCCGCGAGCAGCCGGCGGGCTACACCGAGCCGCTGCTGCATGCCTGGCGTCAGCGCTACAAGGCCAGCCAGGCCTGACAGGGCCGGGAACTGCGTGCTGCCGGAAGCTCGGCGCACGCGGTGCAGGACAGCAGCCCCAGGCGTCGAGTTGGCGTCCGGGGCTTTCGAGCATGAGCGGCACGGTTTCGGCCGGGCCGTCGGGAAGCGCACCGCGTGGGGGCGTTTCATGCGAAGCACCGGGCGTGCCCGGACACAATAGAAGCGGTTCACAACAAAAAACGCAGGGACCCAACAAATGAGTCAAACACTACTGTCCATCCTGGCCTTCGTGCCGCTGGTGCTGGCGGGTGTGCTGCTGATCGGCTTTCGCTGGCCGGCCAAGTACGCCATGCCGCTGGTTTTCGTCCTCACTGCGCTGATCGGCCTGCTGGCCTGGGACATGACCCTCAACCGGGTCATCGCTTCCACCTTGCAGGGCCTGATCCTCACCGCGGCGATCCTCTGGATCATCTTCGGTGCGATTCTGCTGCTCAACACGCTGAAACATTCCGGGGGGATCAGTTCGATTCGGCGTGGCTTCTCCAATGTCAGTCCTGACCGTCGCGTTCAGGTGCTGATCGTCGCCTGGCTGTTCGGTTGCTTCATCGAGGGGGCGTCGGGCTTCGGCACACCGGCGGCGGTGGCGGCACCGCTGATGGTCGCGCTGGGCTTCCCGGCGCTGGCGGCGGTGGTCATGGGGATGATGGTGCAGTCCACGCCGGTGTCCTTCGGTGCGGTGGGCACGCCGATTCTGGTCGGTGTCGGTGCGGGTCTGGACAAGACTGGCATCAGCGAGCAGCTGGCTGCGGTGGGCAGTAACTGGGAGGTGTTCTTCCACTTGATCTTCTCGCGCGTCGCGATCATCCATGCGCTGTGCGGGATTCTCATGCCGCTGATCATGGTCAGCATCATGACCCGCTACTTCGGTCGCAACAAATCCTGGACCGAAGGTCTGGCAGTCGCGCCGTTCGCGGTCTTTACCGGTCTCGCCTTCGTCATTCCGTATGCTGCGGCCGGTGTGTTCCTCGGTCCGGAATTCCCGTCGATGATCGGTGCGCTGGTTGGTCTGGCCATTGTCGTACCGGCGGCCAAGGCCGGCTTCCTGCTGCCGAAGGACACCTGGGATTTCGCGCCGGCGAAGGAATGGCCGTCCGAGTGGATGGGCAAGATCGAGATGAAGATCGAGGACGTAGCCGGCAAGACGCCGATCTCCGTGCCGATGGCTTGGGCTCCTTACTTGCTGCTGGCTGGTTTGCTGGTCGCCTCGCGGGTCTTCCCGGACTTCAAGGCGCTGCTGATGTCGCTCAGCTTCGGCTGGAAGGACATCCTCGGCGAAACGGGCGTTTCCGGTACGCTGGAGCCGCTGTACCTGCCGGGCGGGATTCTCTGCATGGTGGTGCTGATCACCTTCTTCCTGCATCGGATGAAGGCCAGCGAGCTGGGCGCGGCGATTTCCGAATCGAGCAAGACCCTGCTCGGCGCGGGCTTCGTGCTGATCTTCACCATTCCGATGGTGCGGATCCTGATCAACTCGGGCGTTAATGGCTCCGACCTGGTGTCCATGCCGGTGGCCATGGCGCAGCTCGTCGCTAACAGCGTGGGCTCGGTTTATCCGTTCTTCGCGCCGGCAGTCGGGGCGCTGGGCGCGTTCATCGCCGGTTCCAACACGGTGTCCAACCTGATGCTGTCGCAGTTCCAGTTCAACACCGCGGGCCTGCTCGGCCTGTCCGGTGCGCTGATGGTGGCGCTGCAGTCGGTGGGTGCGGCGGCGGGCAACATGATCGCCATTCACAACGTGGTGGCGGCCTCGGCCACCGTCGGCCTGCTCGGTCGCGAAGGGATCACCCTGCGCAAGACCATGCTGCCGACGCTGTATTACCTCATCCTGGCCGGCACCATCGGCCTGATCGGGTTCTACGTGCTGGGCATCAGCGATCCGCTGGTGGCTGCCGCAGGCTAAGCCTGACTGTAGCGTGACGGGCGGCCTAGGCCGCCCGTTTTCATTTGTGGGTTTGGTGCGACGCACCGTTCTGGTATAGCGTGCGTCGCAGTCGACGGAACATCGAGGTTAGCGATGAAGAAATGGCAATGTGTGGTGTGCGGCTATATCTATGACGAAGCGCTGGGCGCACCGGACGAGGGCATCGCGCCTGGGACGGCATGGGAAGATGTGCCGGAAGACTGGATGTGCCCGGACTGCGGCGTCGGCAAGATGGACTTCGAAATGATCGCCATCGGCTGATCTCTTTCGCAACGCTTCTCTGGAGGACAAGATCGTGAGCGCACCTGTAGTCATCATCGGCACCGGCCTGGCCGGCTATAACCTGGCCCGGGAATTCCGCAAGCTGGACACCCAGACGCCGTTGCTGCTGATTACCGCCGATGATGGGCGCTCCTACTCCAAACCGCTGCTTTCCACCGGCTTCGCCGCCAACAAGAATGCGGAAAACCTGGGCATGGCCACCGCCGGCGCCATGGCCGAACAGCTGAATGCGGAGATTCGCACCCATACCCGCGTCACCCGTCTCGATCCGGCGAATCGGCGCGTGTGGATTGGCAACGAGCCGGTGCCCTACCGCGACCTGGTACTGGCCTGGGGCGCGCAGACGATTCAGGTGCCGGTTGCGGGCGATGCTGCCGACGCGGTTTTTCCGATCAACGACCTGCACGATTACGGCCGCTTCCGCGCCGCCGTCGCCGGCAAGCGTCGGGTGCTGATCCTCGGTGCCGGGCTGATCGGCTGTGAATTTGCCAACGACCTGCTGCTCGGTGGCCATGAGGTCGATCTGGTCGCCCCCAGCGAGCAGGTCATGCCCGGTCTGCTGCCGCTACAGGCCGCCGAGGCGGTTCGCAACGGCCTGAAGGGCATCGGCGCACGCTTTCACCTCGGGGCCACGCTGGAGCGCCTGCAGCGCAGCACCGACGGTCTGCAGGCGACCCTCTCCGACGGCTCGCAGCGGAGCTGCGATCTGGTGGTCAGTGCCGTCGGCCTGCGCCCGCGCACCGAGTTGGCTGCCGAGGCGGGTCTCGAGGTCAAGCGCGGCATCGTCGTCGATCGCCTGCTGCAAACCTCGGCGGAACACGTCTATGCCGTCGGCGACTGCGCCGAAGTCGAAGGGCTGAACCTGCTCTACGTGATGCCGCTGATGGCTGGGGCGCGGGCCCTGGCTAAAACGCTGTTTGGCAATCCTACCTTTGTCAGTTACGGCCCCATGCCGGTCACAGTGAAGACCCCAGCATGCCCGGTAGTGGTTTCCCTGCCTGCGGCTGGTAGTGCCGGCAACTGGACTGTCGAAGCCCAGGGTAATGATGTCAAAGCGCTCTATCTCGGTACTTCTGGGCAGCTTCTCGGCTATGCCCTGACCGGCACGGCGGTACAGGAGCGCCTGGCGCTGAACAAGCAGCTGCCGCCGGTGCTGGCGGAACTACCGCAAATTCTGTCGTTAAAGTCCCCCAGCTGAGCCTGCGGGGCGTCCGGAGGGACTGGCGCAGGTGCTAGCGCCGTGCCATTCTCCATGAGTCTGCCCAGCCTAGAGCTGTTGCAGCGCCTTTAGCGCTGTTCTTGTGAACAGTACGGACACAACAACAAAAACGTCTCAGAGGCTTCCCATGCGTAAACCGGAACTCGCCGCAGCCATTGCCGAGAAGGCTGACCTGTCCAAGGATCAGGCCAATCGGGTACTCAACGCCGTGCTGGATGAAATCACCAACGCGCTGAACCGCAAGGACAGCGTGACCCTGGTTGGTTTCGGCACCTTCGTTCAGCGCCACCGCGGCGCCCGCACCGGGAAAAACCCGCAAACCGGGCAACCGGTGACCATCAAGGCCAGCAACACCGTTGCCTTCAAGCCGGGCAAGATGCTCAAAGACGCGGTCAACTGACGCTGCGCCAACCCGGAGCCAGCGGGCTCCGGGTCAACCTGACTGCCCGGTCCGCCTCGGACCCATTCGTACCCATCCTTTCCCCAGCCGACCAAGCCACTACAATGCGGCCTTTTCTCGTACCGGTCGGGACCTCACCATGAAATTCCGCTTCTTGCTTTGGATGCTTGGCCGCCTGATGGCCAAGGCCAGCCGCACCAATCCCGAGTTCCAGCAGCAGCTGGGAGACAAGGATCTGACCTTTCAGCTGCATACCCTGGACGGCAAGGTCGCCCGGCACTTCGTCGTGCAGAACCAGCGCGTCACCAGCAAGCGCGGCCCGGCGAGCGAACCGGCGTTCTCGCTTGGCTTCAAGGATGCCGCCTATGGTTTCGCCACCATGACGGCGAAGAACAAGCAGCTGGCGTTCATGCAGGGGATTCAGAACAAGGACATCCAGATCCAGGGGAATCCGGCGCTGGTGATGTGGTTTCAAGGGCTGACGAAGTACCTGAAGCCGAAAAAGAAGAAGTAGTTTCGCCCTGAGCCCGCGATTCGGCGCGCTCATTTCTGGATGTCCTGGCACCTGGGTCGACAGACCCAAACCTGCATGCCACCTGTGGTGGAAAACGCTGCGCGGTTTTCCACCCTACGGCTGGGCATCCCTACCCGGCCCTACGCCCCCTCCCGCCACACCCTCGCCTCATCCTTCAGCCAGTCCCGAAACGCCACCAGTCCCGCCGACTCCACCTTGCGCTCCGGAATCATCAGGTAATACGCTCGCGTCTCGCTGCGATAGGCCTGCGGATGCGCCAGCACCAGCCGCCCCTCGGCCAGTTCCCGCTGGATCAGGAACGGCGGGATCAGCGCTACTCCCATGCCATGCTCGGCCGCCTGCGCCAGCATGGAGAACAGCTCCAGCCGCGGACCGGTCATGTCGCGGGCGACTTTCAGCCCCAACGAGTCGAACCACTGCCGCCAGGCATAGGGTCGGGTGGTCTGCTGCAGCAGCGGCATGTCCGCCAGCGTCTGCGCGGTAAACGGCTGACCGTCGTGCAGCAAGGCGGGGCTGCAGACGGGCTGCAGGTCCTCGGGCATCAGATAGTGCGCCTCGGTACCGGACCAGTCGGCGTCGCCGAAGTAGATGGCGGCATCGAACTCGGTATCGGCGAAGAGAAAGGGCCGGGTGCGGTTGGTCAGGTTCACCGTGATTTCCGGATGCAGTGCCTGGAAATGCCTGAGGCGCGGCACCAGCCATTGGGTGCCGAAGGTCGGCACCACCGCAAGCTCCAGGCTCATCGCGCCCTGCTGGCCCATTACCGACAGCGTATCGCGCTCCACCGCGTCCAGCTGTGCGGCGATGCGGCGGGCGTAGGACTGGCCGGCGGCGGTGAGCTTCACGCCGCGCCGCGAACGGCGGAACAGCGCCAGGCCGAGAAACTCCTCCAGCCCGCCGATCTGCCGGCAGATTGCGCTCTGGGTCAGTGCCAGCTCGTCGGCCGCACGGGTGAAGCTCTCGTGGCGGGCGGCGGCCTCGAAGGCGATCAGCGCGGCGGTGCTGGGAATCTTGCGGCGCATTATGCAAAGACCTCACGGGATAAGCCTGATAATCGGTCAAGAGCTTATCTCGAAGTGAGCAAAGCGCACAGTTCGGTGCGAAATCCTCGTTTGCGACGCACCGTCGCTGCGCCTAGGATCAGCTTATCCCGCCCGCGTGACCGCGGTGCCGAAGACAACAAGAGGAGCCTCCCGAATGGCCGGCAAAGCAAGCTTCAACTGGATCGACCCGCTGCTGCTCGATCAGCAGCTGACTGAAGAAGAGCGCATGGTGCAGGGCAGCGCCGCGCAGTTCGCCGCCGACAAGCTGGCGCCGCGGGTGCTGGAAGCCTTCCGCCATGAACAGACCGATCCGGCGATCTTCCGCGAGATGGGCGAAACCGGCCTGCTCGGTGCGACCATTCCCGAAGCTTACGGCGGCAGCGGGCTCAACTACGTGTGCTACGGCCTGATCGCCCGCGAGGTCGAGCGCATCGATTCGGGCTACCGCTCGATGATGAGTGTGCAGTCCTCGCTGGTGATGGTGCCGATTTATGAGTTCGGCAACGAGGCGACCCGACAGAAGTACCTGCCCAAGCTCGCCAGCGGCGAATATATCGGCTGCTTCGGCCTCACCGAACCGAACCACGGTTCCGACCCGGGCAGCATGGTCACCCGGGCGAAGAAGGTCGACGGCGGCTATCGCCTGTCCGGCAGCAAGATGTGGATCACCAACAGCCCGATCGCCGATGTATTCGTGGTCTGGGCCAAGGACGACGCCGGCGAGATCCGCGGCTTCGTGCTGGAGAAGGGCTGGGAAGGGCTGTCCGCCCCGACGATCCACGGCAAGGTCGGCCTGCGCGCCTCGATCACCGGCGAGATCGTCATGGACAACGTGTTCTGCCCGGAAGAGAACGCCTTCCCCGACGTGCGCGGGCTGAAGGGGCCGTTCACCTGCCTGAACAGCGCCCGCTACGGCATCAGCTGGGGCGCGCTGGGTGCCGCCGAGTTCTGCTGGCACACCGCACGCCAGTACACCCTGGACCGTCAGCAGTTCGGCCGTCCGCTGGCCGCCAACCAGCTGATTCAGAAGAAGCTCGCCGACATGCAGACCGAGATCACCCTGGCCCTGCAAGGCTGCCTGCGCCTCGGCCGGATGAAGGACGAAGGCACCGCCGCCGTGGAGATCACCTCGATCATGAAGCGCAACAGCTGTGGCAAGGCGCTGGATATCGCGCGCATGGCCCGCGACATGCTGGGCGGCAACGGCATCAGCGACGAATTCGGCGTGGCCCGGCACCTGGTCAACCTGGAGGTGGTGAACACCTACGAGGGCACCCATGACGTGCATGCGCTGATCCTCGGCCGCGCCCAGACCGGCATCCAGGCGTTCTTCTGACGCCGCCGTAGGGTGGATGACGCTCTCTTCATCCACCGTTGGCTACGCGCGGTGGATGGGTGACGCATCAGCTACGCGCCCCGATCCACCCTACGTTCACTTGAGTTTCGAGGTTTCGCCCATGCCCGGCGCCCTGTCCCATATCCGTGTTCTCGATCTGTCGCGCGTGCTCGCCGGGCCCTGGTGCGGGCAGATCTTCGGCGACCTCGGCGCCGAGGTGATCAAGGTCGAGCGCCCTGGCACGGGCGACGATACGCGCCATTGGGGCCCGCCCTATCTCAAGGATCAGCACGGCGAGAACACCTCGGAGGCGGCCTATTACCTGACCGCCAACCGCAACAAGCAGTCGCTGACCGTCGACTTCACCCGGCCCGAGGGCCAGCGCATCATCCGCGAGCTGGTGGCGCAGTGCGATGTGCTGCTGGAGAACTTCAAGGTCGGCGGGCTGGCCGCCTACGGACTGGATTATGAAAGCCTGAAGGCGCTCAACCCGCGGCTGATCTATTGCTCGATCACCGGCTTCGGCCAGGACGGACCTTATGCCACTCGCGCCGGCTACGACTTCATGATTCAGGGCCTCGGTGGGCTGATGAGCCTGACCGGCCGCAGCGATGCGGAGGAGGGCGCCGGGCCGGTCAAGGTTGGTGTGGCGCTGACCGATATCCTCACCGGCCTGTACGCCACCGTCGGCGTGCTTGCTGCGCTGGCACATCGCGAACGCAGCGGCGAAGGCCAGCATATCGATACGGCGCTGCTCGACGTGCAGGTCGCCTGCCTCGGCAACCAGGCGCTCAACTACCTCACCACCGGCGTGGCGCCCAAACGCATGGGCAATGCCCATCCGAACATCGTGCCCTATCAGGATTTCCCCACCGCCGATGGCGACATCATCCTCACCGTCGGCAACGACGGTCAGTTCCGCAAGTTCTGCGAGGTGGCCGGGCGTCCCGAGTGGGCGTCCGATCCGCGCTTCGCCACGAATCGCGCGCGGGTCGCCCATCGCGCCGAGCTGATTCCGCTGATTCGCCAGGTCACGGTGTTCCGCACCACGGCCGAATGGGTCAGTGCGCTGGAGCAGGCCGGCGTGCCTTGCGGGCCGATCAACGACCTGGCGCAGGTGTTCGGCGACCCGCAGGTGCAGCATCGCGGGCTGAACGTCGAGATGCCGCACCCGCTAGCCGGCCGTGTGCCGCAGGTGGCCAGCCCGCTGCGGCTGTCCGCTTCACCCGTGGATTACCGCATGCCGCCGCCACTGCTCGGCGAGCACAGCGAGGCGCTGTTGCAGCGCCTGCTGGGCATGAATGACGAGCAGATCGCCGGCCTGCGCGCGGCCGGCGTCATCTAGCTCAGAAACCTTCCAGCACGATCTTGCCCTTGGCCTTGCCGCTTTCCAGCAGGGCATGGGCGCGGCGCAGGTTGGCCGCGTTGATGGTGCCGAAGTGCTCGCCTAGGGTAGAGCGCAGTACACCCAGATCAACCAGCTGGCTGACGCGCTGCAGCAGGTGATGTTGCTCGATCATATCCGGCGTCTCGAACAGTGAGCGGGTGAACATCAGTTCCCAGTGCAGCGACAGGCTTTTGCGCTTGAGCTTCATCACGTCCAGCGGCTGGGCTGGATCGTCGATCAGCGCGAGGCGGCCCTGCGGCGTCAGTGCTTCGACCAGCTGATCGAAGTGCCGGTCGGTCTGGGTCAGGCTGGCGACATGGCTGACGCTGGCGAAACCGGCGCGCTGCAGCCCGGCGTGTAGCGGCTGGCTATGGTCGATGACGTGGTGCGCGCCGAGTTCGCGGGCCCAGGCCTGGGTTTCCGGGCGCGAGGCGGTGGCGATCACGCTGACCTTGGTCAGCTGGCGGGCCAGCTGCAGCATGATCGAGCCGACACCGCCGGCAGCGCCAACGATAAGCAACTGCTGCCCGGCGCCCTGGCCTTCAACCAGTTGCAGGCGCTCGAACAGCAGTTCCCAGGCGGTGATGGCGGTCAGCGGCAGCGCGGCGGCCTCGGCGAAGCTCAGGCTCCGCGGCTTGCGCCCGACGATCCGCTCGTCCACCAGATGGCGTTCGCTGTTGCCGCCGGCGCGGGCGATGGAGCCGGCGTAGAACACCTCGTCGCCGACCTTGAACAGGCTGACTTCGCTGCCCACACCGACGACCACGCCAGCCACGTCCCAGCCCAGCACCTTCGGCTGGCCGGCCTCGGGCTGGGTGTTGCGGCGTACCTTGGTGTCCACCGGGTTGACCGAGATGGCGCGCACCTCCACCAGCAGGTCACGCGGGCCGGGCACCGGCTCGGGCAGCTCCACGTCCTGCAGGGCGCGGGGATCGTCGATGGCGAGGGAGTCGAAGTAGGCGACCGCTTTCATGCTGTTGCTCCGTATGGATTCGGTGGAGGGGCATGCTCAGCTATTTGACGCGGCAGAAAAACGGGGTAATAAGCGAGGCTCTTTCAACAGGATTTTGAAAATGCTGCGTATCGATGACCTGCAACTGTTCGTGCGTACGGCCGACAGCGGCAGCCTGTCTGCCGCTGCGCGGGCGCTGGATGTATCCCCGGCGGTGGCCAGCGCTGCGCTCAAGCGCCTCGAAGCCTCGCTTGGCGCCCGGCTGTTGGTGCGCTCCACCCGCAGGCTGCGCCTGACCGCCGAGGGCGAGGCGTATCTGCTGCATGCCCGGGCTGCGCTGGCCAGCCTGCACGAGGGCGCCCAGGCGCTCGCTGGCGGGCGCGAAGCGATCAGCGGCGTGCTGCAGCTGTCGGCACCGTCCGACTTCGGCCGCAATGTGCTGCTGCCGTGGCTCGACGAATTCCAGGCGAGTCATCCGCAATTGCAGCTGCGCCTGCTGCTGGGTGACGGCCTGACCGACCTGTTTCGCCAGCCGGTGGACATCGTCCTGCGCTATGGCGCGCCGCAGCGGCTGGAAGAGTTGACGGGGCACAGCTGCCTGCGCTTCATGCTCGCCGGCCGCGTGCATGACCGCTGGTGTTTTCAGGAAGGACGCCGGGCGCTCACCGTGCAGGTAAGCGGCGACCGGGTCAGCGATGACGCCGATGTGGTACGGCGCTGGGCGCTGGCTGGCGCCGGACTGGCCTACAAGTCCTGGCTGGATATTGCCGATGATGTCGCCGCCGGGCGTCTGCAGGTGCTGCTCTCCGATTGCCTCGGTGAAGCCGCGCCGCTGAACCTGCTTTGCGCGCACCGCGCGCAGCTGAGCAAGCCGGTGCGGCTGCTGCATGAACACCTGCAGGTGCGTTGCGCGCGGCTACTGCTGCGGGCGCCGTGGCAGGGCAGCTAGCGCAGAGGAGTTGATCTTCACCTGAACTCTTATGGCCCTTGGCTATTCTTATCTGCGTACTGGTTAACAGAATGGACGAGCGCACCATGCATACGCAGCGTTTTCGCTACACCTGGCAACTGACCGTTGTCGTCTTCATGTCCTGGCTGCTGGCCGGCTGCGGTATCAACAACATCCCCCGCTATGACGAGCAGGTGAAATCCGCCTGGTCGCAGGTCGAGAACCAGTATCAGCGGCGTGCCGACCTGATTCCCAATCTGGTCGAGACGGTGAAGGGCTTCGCCCGTCAGGAGCAGGAAACCCTCACCGCAGTGGTCGAAGCGCGGGCCAAGGCCACCTCGATTCAGGTCGATGCCAGCACCCTGGATGATCCGCAGAAGCTGCAGCAGTTTCAGCAGGCGCAGAACCAGCTTACCGGAGCGCTTAGCCGGTTGATGGCGGTGTCCGAACGCTATCCGGATCTCAAGTCAAACCAGAACTTCCTCGCCCTGCAGTCGCAGCTTGAAGGCACCGAGAACCGCATTGCGGTGGCACGCCGCGACTTCATCGCCGCGGTCGAGCGCTACAACACCGAGATTCGGACCTTCCCTGGCCGCATCTGGCACAAGGTGATGTACAGCGACATGCCGATCCGCGAGAACTTCGAGGCCACGGCCGAGAACGCCGAGCAAGCGCCGCAAGTGCAGTTTCAATGACCTCCAGGTTCCCGCTACTGCTGGTCCTGCTGCTCTGGGCTGCTGGCCTCGTCGCTCAGGAAAGCGAGCTGCCGGCGCTGACCGGCCGTGTGGTCGACCGCGCTGAGCTGCTTGATACCCAGGCCGAGGCCCGCCTGACCAGCATGCTGGCCGGGCACGAGCAGGCCACGGGCGAACAGGTCGTGGTGGTGACGGTGCCGGATCTGGGCGGGCGCAGCATCGAGGAATTCGGGCTGGAGCTCGGCCGCACCTGGGGCATCGGTCAAAAGGACGAGGACAACGGCGCGCTGCTGATCATCGCCCGCGATGACCGCAAGATTCGCATCGAGGTCGGTTATGGGCTGGAAGGTCGGCTCACCGACGCGCAGTCCTCGGTGATCATCAACCGCATCATCGCGCCGGCGTTCCAGCGCGGTGACTTCACTGCCGGGATCATCGAAGGGGCGGAGGCGATTGTCACCGTGCTCGGCGGCGACCCGTTGCCGGCCGAATTGCGTCCGGTGATGCCAATGGGGCAGGAGCAACCCGGCGGCCTCGGGATTCTCGGTTTCTTCCTCATGCTGGTAGCGATCTTCGTTATCGGCGGCGGGCGAGGCGGTCGCGGCGGTGGTCGTCGTGCCTTGCTGCTCGGCGCTTTGCTCGGCGGCATGGGCCGTGGTGGCGGCTTCGGCGGTGGTGGTTTTGGCGGTGGCGGCTTCGGTGGTGGCGGTGGGGGCTTCGGCGGCGGTGGTGCTTCCGGTGGCTGGTAATTCAATGATGGATGAACGATGACCTTACTCAGCGAAAGCGAACTGCAACAGGTGGCCGCGGCGATCGAGCAGGTCGAGCGCAATACCGATGCCGAACTGGTAACGGTGCTGGCTGCGCAGGCAGACGACTACCGCTACATTCCGCTGCTCTGGGCCAGCCTGATCGCGCTGCTGCTACCCGGCGCGCTGCTGTTCTTCAGTGGCTGGCTCGGCGCCTGGCAGTTGCTGCTGGTGCAGTGGGCGACCTTTATCGTGCTGGCGGTGCTGTTTCGCATGCCGGGACTGACCAGCCGCCTGATCCCGCGCTCCGTACGCTGCTGGCGCGCCTGCAATCTGGCGCGGCGCCAGTTTATCGAGCTCAATCTGCATCACACCGATGCCGATACCGGCATCCTGATCTTCGTTTCCGAAGCTGAGCGTTATGTGGAGATTCTCGTCGACCGCGGCATATCCAGCCGCATCGACAACGCCGCCTGGGAATCCATCGTCGCCTGTTTCACCGAGCGGGTGAAACAGGGCCAGGTGCTGGAAGGCTTTCTCGGTTGCATCGAGGCCAGCGGCGCGCTGCTGGCGCAGCATGTGCCGAAGACCCATGAGCGCAACGAGCTGCCCAACCGCCTGGTGGTGCTGCCGTAACCTCGCGAAAGGCGCCCGTGGGCGCCATCCGATCACTGCATGCGGCGTTGTTCGGCGAGTAGTTGCCGCTCGCGCTGCAGGGCCCGCGCAAGACGTTGCTGACCGCTGCGCTCGGCGGCGGCGATCAGCGTCTGGTCGACCAGATCGCGCTGAGCATGACTGCCGCCAAACAGCTGCGCCTGATTGCGGATCGAGCGCAGCAGCTCCACACACCGCCCATGATTGCCTTCGACGAACGCCACTACCGCCTCGACGCCCGGAGCGCCGATCCGGCCGGTGAAGCGTGCGTTGTCGTCGTCCCGCGCGCAGGCCCGTTGCTGGGCTGAGCGCAGCAGGCCCAGCAGGTCGTCGCGGCCGGCGCAGGCGAAGGCCATGGCGGCGTGAAAGTCGTTGAACGCATAGTTGCCATCCGCCGCCATCGCGGCCCAGCGCTCGGCCACGCCGGCCCAGCGGTCGCCGACATCCACGCCACGCAGTTGCAGCCGCCAGAGCAGTGCGCTGGCGTCGATCAGCTCCAGCGCCAGGGTGCTCTGATGGCCATTCACCGGGCCGTCGAACAGGTCCAGGGCCGCGCCGCAATCGTCCAGCTCGATGTGGTGCAACGCCAGGTGCCACCAGTTGTGCACCGCCAGCATGCTGTCCTGCTGCCAGGCCGGATTGCCGCGCATCCAGGCGATGCCTTCCTCGCGCCGTCCCTGCATCTCCAGGACGTGGGCGACTGCGTGCTGAGCCCAGGCGTCGGCGGGTTGCAGGGCGATCGCTTCACGGCCATAGCGCTCGGCGAGCCGATAGTCGCCGCATTCTTCCAGCCCGAACGCGTACAGGCCGAGCAGCGCGTGATAGCCAGGCAGCTGCAGCGACCAGTCCGGCAGCACACGGGCGATGCGGTCGCGCAGCATGCGTGCGTCGCCGGTGAAAAAGTCGATCTGCTGCCCGGCCTGCAACGCCAGCATGTCGTGGGGGTAGTCGATGCTGAGGTCTTCCAGCACACGCCCGGCCGCATGCCAGCGGCCATCCAGCAGTTGCCCCAGGGCCTTGAGGTGACGGCCCTCGCGATCATTGTGCGGCAGCTCCAGGGCGCGTTCGTACGAGGCGCGAGCCACCGGTAGCGCGGCCGCCTCGGTGCCGAGCAGGTAGAGCCAGGCGTGCAGGACATGGCCCATGACCAGTTCCGGCGACGCCTGCAGTGTGGCTTCGGTGGTCGCCAGGGAGTCGGCGTGCAGGCAGCGGAACTGTGCGAGCGCCTGATCGAGCAGGGCCTGCGCCTCGCTGTTGCAGCCGGTCAGTTGGTACCCGTGTGCGTCTTTCATTGTTCTATGCTCCATGAGTCCGGTTCGTTGGCATCGGCCAACGCGCCCATACTCGGGGTTACGTCTGCGTTGGACCCCAGTCATCCTGGAAACAAACCGGCTATTTCCGCCATGGCCCGCTCAGAGATCGCCGAACGTCCGCCATTGACCGTCGCTCTGCTGGCGACGCCGGACAGTACGGCCTCGACGCTGTTCGGTCTCTACGATCTGCTGCTGGGTGCCCGTCGCGACTGGCAGCAACTGCTGCACCGCGCCGACGTGGCGTCGCCCTTCCTGCCGCTGATCGTCAGCCGCGACGGCCGCTCGCTGCGGGTCTACAACGATATTCCGGTCCACCCTCACACCAGTCTGGACGACGCGCCCCCGACCGATGTGGTGATCGTCAGCAACCTGGCGGTCAGCCCCTGGGAGCCGCTGGACGATCGCTACGCGCCCGAGGCGCAGTGGCTGTGCGAGCGCTACGCGGCGGGGGCGACGCTGGCCGCTGCCTGCTCCGGGGCGATGCTGTTGGCGCGTACCGGGCTGCTGGCCGGCTGCGAAGGGACTTCGCACTGGGGCTACTGCGACTGCCTGCGACGCGAATACCCGGACGTGCACTGGCACCCGGACAAGGCATTGGTCAGCACCGGCGTCGGTCAGCGCCTGGTGATGTCCGGCAGCGGCAGCAGCTGGCATGCGCTGGGGCTGTTTCTTATCGCCCGTTTCGTCGGTGCGCGGGAGGCGATGGAGGTGGCGCGGATGAACCTGTTCGATTGGGATGCGACCAGTCCGCTGGCCTACGCCGCGATGATGCGCACCGGGCAGCTGGCCGATCCGGTGATCGCGCGTTGTCAGGAATGGGCGGCGCAGCATTACGAGGAAGAGGCTCCGGTGAGCGCCATGGTGCGCATCAGCGGCCTGCCGGAACGGACCTTCCAGCGCCGCTTCGCCCTGGCCACGGGACTGACGCCGCTGGATTACATCCACACCCTGCGGCTGGAAGAGGCCAAGCAACTGCTGGAAAGCGGAGAGCTGTCGGTGGAGGCGATCGCCTGGGAGGTCGGCTATCAGGATGCTGGCTTCTTTGGTCGACTGTTCCGGCGCAAGGTCGGCCTCACGCCGGCGCAGTACCGGCGCCGCTTCGGCGTGCTGTCGCGGCGCCTGGCCGGCATCGCCACCCTGCAGCAGGCGGCGCCGGCCGTGCACTGATCCCGGCGGGTGTGCCGCCCGCCGGGACCGTTACGCCCCCGGCTTAGAGCCGGGTCGGGCCGTCGTCTTCCGGCTCGCTGGATACCACCGGCGACAGTTCGAAGCTGTCGGTGCTGTCCATGGCGCTGGCCGCGACGCGGTCGATGCTGTTCAGCGCATGGCCGATGATCGAGCTGACACTGGCTTCGTGATGTTGCACCGGCAACCGCTCGATGGCCGCCAGCACCTCTTCCCCGGGCACGGTTTCCACCGCGAGCAGGCGCTCGGTGATGTGGTCGAGCGCCGGTTTCAACCGCTGCAGCAGGGCAAGGCATTCTTGGTTGAGCTGCTGCAGCAGCTCATCGGCCGCTTCCAGCGCTTCGCGCGGATCGCTATCCAAGTGCGCGTCGCGCACGGCCTGCAGGCTCAGCAGCGAGCCGCGCGGGCCCATGCCCAGCGCGCCGACCATGGAGAGAGCGATCTTCGAGGCTTCCTGCAGATCCTGTCCGGCCCCCGAAGACACCTCATGGAAGTACAGCTGCTCGGCACCGCGCCCGGCCAGCAGCATCTGGATGCGATTGCGCAGCTCGGAGTACATGTGCAGGCGCTTGTCTTCCACCGGGGTCACCAGGGTCACGCCCAGTGCCTGGCCGCGCGGCAGGATGGTGACCTTTTCCACCCGGCCGACATTCAGTGCCGCCGCCACCAGTGCGTGGCCAGCTTCGTGTACGGCAATGCGCTTGCGATCGGTCGGCGACATCGGCGTCACGCCGGAGGGCTGCTCGCCGATGCGGCAGGTTTCCACCGCGTCGACGAAGTGCGCCATATCGACCTGTTTGGCGCCGGCGCGGGCTGCCAGCAGGGCGGCATGGTTGACGATATAGGCGATCGCGGCTGGCGTCAGGCCGACGGTGTTGCGTGCCAGTTGCGGGAAGTCCAGATCCGCCGCGGCAGTGATCTTGCCGGCGTAGAGGCGGAACAGCGCTTCGCGGTCATCGAGGCCGGGCAGGCCGACGGCGATGGAACGGTCGAAACGGCCTTCACGCACCAGCGCCGGGTCGAGCGAGTTGGGAAAGTTGGTGGCGCCGAGCACCAGCACGCCGGCGGCACCATCGAAGCCGTCCATCTCGGCGAGGAACTGGTTGATGATGCGGTTGCTCTCGGCGTCGCTGGAGCGCGTCTGCTCGGCACGCTTGCCGATGCCGTCGATCTCGTCGATGAAGATGATGCACGGCGCCTGCTTGCGCGCGGTGCGGAACAGCGACTTGACCTTCTGGATGCCGACGCCGAAGTACATCGACGAAAAATCGCTGCCGGTGACCTGGATGAAGCTGGCATTCGATTCGCTCGCCAGCGCCTTGGCCAGCTGGGTCTTGCCGGTGCCGGGTTCGCCGGTCAGCAGCACACCCTTGGGCGGTCGGGCACCCAGGCGCGCATAGGCGGCTGGGTCGCGCAGGTAGGCGGTGACGTCACTGAGGGCCTGCTTGGCCTCCGCGGCGCCGATGACATCGGCGAAGGTCACGCCGCTGCCCTTGCGCTGCACGTCGAAGCCGCGGGTCTTCATGGCGAAGAAGATCGCTGCGCCGATCAGCAGCAGGGCGATCGGCGAGTAGGGCAGCAGGTATTTGTAGAACGGCTTCTCCGCGTCGGTCTGGAACATCGCCAGCGGGAACAACTCCGCGCCGCTAACGGCGTACTGATCGAGCAGCAGAGCGGCGACCCGCCCGGACTGGTCCGGTACCCAGTAACGCTGCTCGCCGGTGGTGGTGACGTAAACCGCATCGGCACCCAGCGCGGCGCTGGCAATGGCGCCGCCGCGCAAGTCACCCATCAGCCGCGACAGGTCACCGCGGTTGGCTTCCCAGCTTTCGCGCGAGCTCTGCAACTCGCCGAGCATGGCGGCAGCCGAGCCGGCGGCGGGGCTGTCGGTCGGTGCGCTGGGTTGTACCTGCCAGAAGGCGGCAGCCACGAGCAGCAGCAGGGAAAGAACGGACAACACAAGGCCGCGGCGACACTGGAGTAGGCGTGGTTTCTTCATTTCACATCCAATCGGGCCAGACCCGACGCATCGATAAACACTGCCCGGAATGGACAGACCACAGTTTTCTGGCGCGGGGAATACCCGCTGGCGCACAAGGCAAAGGTGCGTGCGGTCGCTAGCTTATGGATGCTGTTCTGTGCCAGACCGCTGGTCAGTTATTGATCAACCGACAGCGGCGAGGATACGGCAAGCGGGGCTCCCTGAATGGTTGCGCGACGAACGGCGAGAGGGTTTTCGACGAATGACCGGTTGCCGACGGAACCGATGGGCGCGCTCGTAAAGCTGCGTTGAAATACATCGATTCATGAAAACGAAACGGTCGAGGGATTTTTTGCCGGTTTGCACTGCCTTACTCCGGTGGAGCCGAACGGCATCGCTCCCACTGCCCTTCTGATGAGAGCTTCGATGATCTGTCCTCACAACTACCTATTGCCAGCCTCCTGTATGGTCGCCGCCCTCTTGAGCGGGCCTGCCTTGGCAGAGAACCTGCCCGAGCCCATAGGGCATGTGGCGCGGGTGGAAGGTGCCGCCTATATCAGCAGCCGTGGCTATACCAATGCGGCCAAGGTCGGCCAGGCGATCGTTCCAGGCGTGGCATTGAGTACCGGTGCGGAAGGCGCGCTGGGAGTGATACTCGGCGACGGCAGCGTGTTGTCGTTCGGCCCGCACAGCGAGCTGACGCTGGACGACTATCGCTTCGCCCCGGCTGCGGATGAGCTGCGGCTGCGCGCGACGCTCAAGCGGGGCACCCTCAATCTGATCGCGGGCGACATGGCCCGCCTCGATCCGCAGGCGATCTCCGTCGAGACGCCGGACGGCCGGATCGGCGTGCGCGGCGGCCAGGTGCTGATGAAGGTGGCGCCGTGACGCCGATGTCGCTGAAGAAAACAATGGCACTGCTGGCGATGGCGTCGCTGGCTGGCTGCGCCCAGCAGTCCTACGTGATGCTGGCGGACAATGGTGGTGGGTTCGGTGGCGTGATGCTCGGAGAGGAAGGCGAGCGGCGGCTAGACGCATCCGGACAGGGCATCGCGATCGCCGCGGGGCAGGCGTTCGCCGTGTCGGATGTGCGGCGCAAGGCGGATTTCGACCGCGCGCTGGCGGCTCAACCAGCTCTGCCGGAGCGATTCACCCTACATCTTGCGCCATCCGGTCAGCTGGACAGCGCCGCTGAACAACTGCTGGACAGCGTTCTGCTGGCCGCCCGCCGTCGGGATTACCCCGTGGTAACGGTGATCGGCCATACCGATACCCTCGGGCATCGTGCGGCGAACGAACAGGTTGGTCTGCGCCGCGCCCAGGCCGTTGCCGAGCTACTGCGCGCCAAGGGGCTGGAGGCGATGGAGTTGCGGGTGGAGTCCCACGGTGAGCGCAATCTGCTGGTGGCGACGCCGGACGCCACTGCCGAGCCGCGCAATAGACGGGTCGAAATTCTGGTGCGTTGATTCAACGACGCGGCGGCTGGCGCCGCGTCGACATACGATCCGATCAGTCGATGACCAGAACCGCGTCCATTTCCACCTGCGCGCCCTTCGGCAGAGCGGCGACACCGATGGCGGCACGGGCCGGGTACGGCTGCTGGCAGTAGCGGCTCATCACCTCGTTGACGGTGGCGAAGTTGCCGAGGTCGGTGAGGAAGATGTTGAGCTTGACGATGTCCTTTAGCGAGCCGCCTGCTGCTTCGGCCACTGCCTTGAGGTTTTCGAACACCTGCACGGCCTGCGCTTCGAAACCTTCCACCAGTTCCATGCTCTGCGGATCCAGCGGGATCTGCCCGGAAAGGTAGACGGTATTGCCGACCTTGATGGCCTGGGAGTAAGTGCCAATGGCGGCCGGGGCCTTGTCGGTGTTGATCACGATCTTGCTCATGGAAACTCCTCTGGAAATTGCGCAACGGGCCGCCAGCATAATGGCTGGCGGCAGGAGCGGCCAGCCGTGGCGCTTTGCTGATGGGTCGGAGTCGACGGGGAGGTCAGGCCTTGACGCGGGTGATGCGGGTGACGCCCTTGATGGCGCGCAGCTTCTTGATCACCCGGGCCAGATGCACGCGATCATGCACGCTGACCACCAACTGGACGACGCTGATGCGGCCGTCGCGCTCGTCCATGCCGATCTTCTCGATGTTGCCGTCGGCAGCATTGACGCTGCCGGCCAGCAGCGCGATCAGGCCGCGCTGGTGCTCCAGCTCGACGCGCAGCTCGACATTGAACTCGCCGGTGACATCCTTCGACCACGACAGCTGGATGCACTTGTCCGGGTTGTGGCGCACATCGGCGATGTTCCGGCAGGTTTCCAAGTGCACGACCATGCCCTTGCCAGCCGACAGGTGCCCGACGATGGGGTCGCCCGGGATCGGTGTACAGCACTTGGCGTAGTTGAGCACCAGCCCTTCGGTACCGCGAATCGCCAGCGGGCCTTCGAGCGCTGGCGCCTGCTCGTCGTCGCGCAGGATCAGCCGGCGCGCGATCACATAGGCCATGCGGTTGCCCAGGCCGATGTCTTCCAGCAGATCCTCGACGTATTCCATGTGGTACTCGGTGAGTACCTGCTGGATGCGTTCGGGACTGATCTTTTCCAGGCTGGTCTCGAAGCCGCTTAGCGCCTTGCTCAACAGGCGCTCGCCGAGGTTGATCGACTCCGAGCGGCGCTGCAGTTTCAGTGCGTGGCGGATATGCGTGCGCGCCTTGCCGGTGACGACGAAGTTCAGCCAGGCCGGATTCGGCCGCGCGCCCGGTGCGGTGACGATTTCCACCGTCGAGCCGCTTTCCAACGGTTGTGACAGCGGAGCCAGACGGCGGTTGACGCGACAGGCGATGCAGGTATTGCCGACATCGGTGTGCACGGCATAGGCGAAGTCGACTGCGGTGGAACCCTTGGGCATCTCCATGATGCGGCCCTTGGGGGTGAAGACGTAGACCTCGTCGGGGAACAAGTCGATCTTCACGCTCTCGATGAATTCCAGCGAGTTGCCGGCGCGCTGTTGCAGCTCCAGCACACCCTTGACCCATTGCCGGGCGCGGGCATGGGTGCCCTTGGGTACTTCGTCCTCGGGGGACTTGTACAGCCAGTGCGCGGCGATGCCGTTGTTGGCCATCTCTTCCATCTCGCGGGTGCGGATCTGGATCTCGATGGGCACGCCGTGCATGCCGAACAGAGTGGTGTGCAGGGACTGGTAGCCGTTGGCCTTGGGAATCGCGATGTAGTCCTTGAAGCGGCCCGGCAGCGGCTTGTACAGGCTGTGCACCGCGCCCAGCACGCGATAGCAGGTGTCGGCCTTGTCCACCACGATGCGGAAGGCATAGACGTCCATGATCTCGTGGAACGCCTTGCGTTTGCCGCGCATCTTCTTGTAGATGCTGTACAGGTGCTTCTCGCGCCCCAGCACCTCGCCGTCCAGGCCTTCGCGCTCGAGGCAGTGAATCAGCGACTGTTCGATCTTCTCGACGATCTCGTTGCGGTTGCCGCGGGCGCGGCGTACGGCAGCGCGAATGCGCTCCGAGCGCATCGGATGCATGGCCTTGAAGCCCAGATCCTCGAACTCCACGCGCATGGTGTGCATGCCCAGCCGGTTGGCGATGGGCGCGTAGATCTCCAGGGTTTCCTTGGCGATGCGCCGGCGCTTTTCCCCGGCCAGCACTTCCAGCGTGCGCATGTTGTGCAGGCGGTCGGCGAGCTTGACCAGGATCACGCGAATGTCGCGGGCCATGGCCATGGCCATTTTCTGGAAGTTCTCGGCCTGGGCTTCAGCCTTGGTCTCGAAGTTCATCTGGGTCAGCTTGCTGACCCCGTCGACCAGCTCGGCCACGGTTTCGCCAAACTGCGCGACCAGGGCTTCCTTGGGAATGCCGGTGTCTTCGATGACGTCATGCAGCATCGCGGCCATCAGACTCTGATGGTCCATATGCATGTCGGCGAGGATGTTGGCTACCGCGAGGGGATGGGTGACGTAGGCTTCACCGCTACGCCGGCGCTGCCCGTCGTGGGCCTGCTCGGCATAGAAGTAGGCGCGGCGAACCAGGTTCACCTGGTCCGGGCCTAGGTAGGTCGATAGGCGATCCGCAAGCGCGTCTATGGCTGGCAAGACAATGCTCCTTGCCAGCAGGCTTCGATGTTATCGGTTCGACTTCGACCTGGCATTTATTCAGATGGCCTCGTTCGGCTCTTCCTCGTACTGGGTGAAGAGCGGTTCGTCGTCGACGATCTCGTCCTGTGCAATGACATCGTAGTCGACCAGGCCGGAAGCGATTTCGCGCAGGGCGACGACGGTCGGCTTGTCATTTTCCCATGGGACCTTGGGCTCCTTGCCACCGGTGGCCAACTGGCGCGAGCGCTTGGTAGCGAGCATGACCAGCTCGAAGCGGTTATCGACGTTGTCCAGGCAATCTTCAACGGTAACGCGGGCCATGGTTTTCCTCATCAGTAGCGGTAGAGCGTGCCCGAATGGGCGAGCGGACGGAGTAGTCTAAAAAATCACCAGCCTTAATGGAAGCGCTGTTTCTGCGGGCTGTGCGCAACCGAGCTACGCCAGCAGTTCGCCGAGCAGGCGGGCATGGCGTTGCTGCTGGGTCGTCTGTATCAGCTGGTTGGCGCGGAAGATCGATTGCAGGTCAATCAGCGCGTGCGCGAAGTCGTCGTTGATCACCAGGTAGTCGTACTCGACGTAGTGGCTCATCTCGCTGACCGCTTCGCGCATGCGCTTGTCGATAATCTCGTCGCTGTCCTGACCGCGGTTGTTCAGGCGCTGGCGCAGGGCCTCCTGGGTCGGTGGCAGGATGAAGATCGACTTGGCCTTTGGCATCAATCGACGCACCTGCTGCGCGCCCTGCCAGTCGATTTCCAGGATCAGGTCGAAGCCTTCGGCGAGGGTGTCTTCCAGCCAGCGCTGCGAGGTGCCGTACAGGTTGCCGAATACTTCGGCATGCTCGAGGAACTCGTTGCGCTCCAGCCGGGTGACAAAATCCTCACGACTGACGAAGTGGTAGTTGACCCCGTCAACCTCGCCCGGGCGCATGGCGCGGGTGGTGTGGGAAACCGACACCCGCACCTGCGGTTGTGCGTCGACCAGCGCCTTGACCAGGCTGGTCTTGCCGGCCCCGGAAGGCGCGGAAACGATATAGAGCGTACCGGTGGTGGCGGACATGACGGGTTCCTGGAAAGCGCTATGAATGCTGTGGGACAAAAATAGACCAGCCGCCAAGGCGGCTGATGGTTATTCGAGGTTCTGCACCTGCTCGCGCATCTGCTCGATCAACACCTTGAGGTTGACCGCGGCCTGGGTGCTGCGCGGGTCGAATGCCTTCGAGCCGAGGGTGTTGGCTTCGCGGTTGAGTTCCTGCATGAGGAAGTCGAGGCGGCGTCCGGCCGCACCGCCGGTCTTGAGCACTCGGCGCACTTCCGTCACATGGGTGCTGAGTCGGTCGAGCTCTTCGGCGACATCACTCTTCTGCGCCAGCAGTACCATTTCCTGTTCGAGACGCTGCGGCTCGAGTTCGGCGCGCATCTCGGCGAAGCGGTCGAGAACCTTCTGACGCTGGGCTGCAAGCATCTGCGGCACCTGCTCGCGCAGCGTGGCGACTTCTTCGAGGATGCTGTCCAGGCGCTCGTTGAGCAGCTTGGCCAGCTCCTCACCCTCGCGGCGGCGGCCTTCCTTCAGCTGTTCGAGGGCGTCGTGGAACAGCTGCAGAGCACTCTGGTTGAGCGCCTGCGGGTCGAGCGCATCGCCAACCAGCACGCCTGGCCAGCTAAGCACCTGCAGGGGATCGATGGCCGCGGGTTGGCTGATCAGCGCAGCAACGCTCTCGGCGGCCGCGATCAATTGACTGGCGCGTTCGCGGTCGACCTGCAGCGCGGTGCGGTTGTTTTCTTCGGAGAAGCGCAGGGTGCATTCGACCTTGCCGCGCGAGAGGCCTTTGCGCAGGGCATCGCGGACCGCGCCTTCGAGGTCGCGGAAGGCTTCCGGCAGGCGCAGGTGCGGCTCCAGATAGCGATGGTTGACCGAGCGTATTTCCCAGCTGAGGGTGCCGTGGGTGCCGGCCTGCTCGCTGCGGGCAAAGGCCGTCATGCTGTGGACCATCGGGGATACCTCTCGAATGGGGGCTGCGAAAGGCGGAGGATTGTAAAGTAAAACCAGCCATCACTGCAGCGATGGCCAGACGGCCGCGACCCTTTTCCGTGGTAATGGGCTCTATAATGCCGTTCACTTTCTTCTCTAGCAGGACGTATCCATGAAGCGACCCAGTGGCCGTGCCGCCGATCAGCTGCGCTCGATCCGCATCACCCGCAACTACACCAAGCACGCCGAGGGTTCGGTGCTGGTGGAGTTCGGCGATACCAAAGTGATCTGCACGGTCAGCATCGAAACCGGCGTTCCACGCTTCCTGAAAGGGCAGGGTCAGGGCTGGTTGACTGCGGAGTACGGCATGCTTCCCCGCGCTACCGGTGAGCGGAACCAGCGTGAGGCTTCGCGAGGCAAGCAGGGTGGACGCACGCTGGAGATCCAGCGTCTGATCGGTCGCTCGCTGCGCGCCGCTCTGGATATGAGCAAGCTTGGCGAAAACACGCTGTTCGTCGATTGCGATGTGATCCAGGCCGACGGCGGTACCCGCACCGCATCGATCACCGGTGCCATGGTCGCGCTGATCGATGCACTCAAGGTGCTGAAGAAGCGTGGCGGTCTGAAGTCGGGCGACCCGATCAAGCAGATGATCGCGGCGGTTTCGGTTGGTATCTATCAGGGCGAGCCGGTGCTGGATCTGGATTATCTGGAAGATTCGGCGGCCGAAACCGATCTGAACGTCGTGATGACCGACGCGGGCGGCTTTATCGAGGTGCAGGGCACGGCCGAGGGGGCACCGTTCCATCCTGAGGAACTCAATGCGATGCTGGCTCTGGCCCATGATGGCGTGCGCCAGCTGTTCGAGCTGCAGCGCGCGGCGCTGGCGGACTGAGCAAGAGGTGGCGCGAAATGACCGATCAGGATCTTGTGCCGTTACCCAGTCGCGAAGCGCGCCAGTGGGCGATGTTCTGCCACTACTCGGCGTTCTTCTGGTTTCTGGCGCCGATGATCGGCAACGTGATCGGTCCGCTCATCGTCTGGCAGCTGAAGAAGGACATGGATCCCTTCGTCGATCAGCAGGGTAGGGAGGCGCTGAATTTTCAGCTGACCTTCAGCATCGCGATGATGATCTGCGGAGTGCTGGCCTGGATCCTCATCGGCTTTCCGCTAATGGTGTTGGTGAGCGTGGTGGCGCTGGTGCTGGTGGTGATCGCCGGCATTCGCGCCAACGAGGGCAAGCCCTACCGCTATCCGTTCTGTTGGCGGATCGTCAAATAGGACTGCTTCGGCCCTTTGGTTGACAGCTGAACGGCGGCCGACACATTTCGCGCCGGTCGCCAATGCGGGCTTACAGGCTCAGCGTCCAGTCGTAATCGACGATCAACGGCGCGTGCTGGGAGAAGCGCGGCTGGCGCGGCAGGCGCGCGCTGCGTACGAAGCGGCGCAGGCCGGAGGTGAGGATCTGATAGTCGAAGCGCCAGCCGAGGTTGAGCATTTCGGCTTGCTCGGTATCCGGCCACCAGCTGAACAGATCACCCTCGCGATTGACCTCGCGCAGCGCGTCGATATAGCCCATGTTGCCGAAGATCTCGTCCAGCCAGGCGCGCTCGGGCGCGAGAAAACCCGGATCCTGCTGGCAGTCGCGCCAGTTTTTCACATCGAGCTTCTGATGGGCGACGTATAGGGAGCCGCAGTAAATGTACTCGCGGCGCTTGCGGCGCTGCTTGTCCAGATAATGGGCGAAGTCGTCCATGAACTTGAGCTTGTGGTTCAGATTGGCGTCGCCGCCATGGCCGGACGGCACCAGCAGGCTGGCAATGCTGACCTTGTCGAAGTCCGCCTGCAGATAGCGCCCGTAGCGATCGGCAGTTTCGAAGCCCAGTCCGGTAATAACCGCTTTCGGCTGCAGCCGGGAGTAGAGCGCCACGCCTCCCTGCTCCGGAATCTCGGCATCGCAGGCATAGAGAAAATAACCGTCCAGCTGATAGGCCGGATCGTCGAGTTCCAAGGCAGAGGCGCGGGTATCCTGCAGGCAGATGACATCGGCATTCTGCGCTTGCAGCCAGCTGAGCAATCCTCGCTGTGCCGCCGCTTGAATGCCATTCACGTTGACACTGATGATCCGCATAAATGGCCCCTAAAAACACGTGCGTGTATGATAACCCAAGCTCTCCGCAATTAGCTAAAACAGTGGTTTTCCGGGAAATTTCTTCATGCAGGCGTACCAGCGCGAGTTCATCCGCTTCGCCATCGAGCGCGGCGTGCTGCGGTTCGGTGAGTTCACTCTCAAGTCGGGCCGCACCAGCCCATATTTCTTCAATGCCGGCCTATTCAACAGCGGTGGCGCGCTGGCTCAGCTCGGGCGTTTCTACGCTTCGGCACTGATGCAGAGCGGTCTGGATTTCGATGTGATCTTCGGTCCGGCCTACAAGGGGATTCCGTTGGGTGCTGCGACCGCCATTGCGCTTGCCGAGCAGCATCAGCGCGACCTGCCGTGGTGCTTCAACCGCAAGGAAGCGAAGGATCACGGCGAGGGCGGCACGCTGGTCGGTGCGCCGTTGGTCGGTCGTGTGCTGATAGTCGATGACGTGATTACCGCAGGCACCGCGATCCGTGAGGTCATGCAGATCATCCAGGCACAAAACGCCGAGGCGGCCGGTGTGCTCATTGCCTTGAACCGCCAGGAAAAAGGGCAGGGTGAACTGTCGGCGATTCAGGAAGTTGAACGTGATTATCGAATGCCGGTAATCAGTATTGTGTCCCTGGAACAAGTACTGGAATATCTCGCCGATGACGTTCAACTAAAACAATACCTGCCGGCGGTACAGGCTTACCGCGAGCAGTATGGAATCTGAACCAGGATAGGTATTCATTCATGCGTATTTCGGTAGCCGGTCGTTCGCTGCTCCTGCTGGGTATCATGTGCCCGGTATTGGCCTCGGCTGCCGAGTTGTATCGCTATGTTGATGAGCGTGGGGTAGTCGTGCTCGATCGCCACGGCGTGCCGCCGCAGCATATCTCCCGCGGCTACCAAGTGCTCAATGAGCAGGGGCGGGTGGTGCGTGAGGTGCCGCCGGCGCCCACTGCCGAGGAATTTGCCCGGTTGCAGGCGCAGAAGGCGCGCGATGCGTCAGATGCGCAATTGCTGCGGTTGTATGCCAGCGTCGAGGATGTAGAGCGGGCTGAAACGCGCAAACTTTCCGAACTGGACAGCGTGATTGGCTTGTCTCAGGGGAACCTGCAGTCAATCCGCAATCAGCGCAGCAGCCTGCAGAAGCAGGCTGCCAATCACGAGCGAGCCGGGCGCAAGGTGCCCGACAATCTGATGGCGCAAATATCGAATCTGGAGAAGGAAGAACATAGTCTGTTGCGCGATCTCCAGCGCTTCGAGAAGGCGCGCGCCGAGGCCAAGGTAAGCTTCGCTGATGACCGCCAGCGCATCGCTGAGCTACTTGGCCAGGCTCGATAAGCGAGCGTTTGGCTTTCTCCAGCTTGCCCCGCGTAGCAGGTTCTCTTGTCCCCTATGGCTAAACGCCATCCTTCGGATCCTAATGTGTAGCTTGCTTGCTATCACAACGGCCGCTCTATCTCAATAGTTTCAAGGTAGGGATGAGTTCAAGAGGGGCAGTCTGTACCGTTGCGCAAATTTTTCGGTATGGCTGACTAGCATGAATGATAGGGACCTACGCAGTTATCAGGAGCTTCACAAGCCGAAGGGAAATTTCGCAACTCGCTCTGAGTACCTGGAGCACGAACTGGAGATCATGGCGCCGAAACGTTGGGGCATAAACCTGCCGTTTCGCGACTATCGTTTCGAGTACGAAGACTGGGTGCCAGCCATGGCGGCGACCATCGGCAAGATCGTCATGGTGGCAGCGGTAGTCGCTGCGTTCGCCGGGCCGATGGGCCTGTCCAACGAGTTCGTCATCGAGAACGCCCGCTACGAGATGCTGATCGCCGCGGTGCTGTTCGTGGTGCTGTTTTCCGGCTTTCTCAATCCCACCGCCAACCTGGCCGGTACCCACGGCCCGCTGATTCCATTGATTCCGTTGATCGTCGCGTCGGGCGGACACCCGATGGCATTGGGCATCATGGTTGGGGTGCTCGGCTTCACCCTGGGGGTGTTCAAGGGTGGCAGTCTGCTGGCGCGGCTGACCAGTGACGGGGTGTGCGGCGGCCTGTTGCTCTATCTCGGTTTCATCGGCATCACGTCGCAGATCAAGAAGCTGTTCGGCTGGGCGGACAGCTTCGACATGGGCTACATCGCCTTCGTCGTGGTCTTTGCGACCATTGTGATGTACGCCTATCTGGAGCATATCCGCATGCGTTGGCTGGCGATTCCGCTGGGCTCGGCCCTGGCTGCGCTGATCGCGTTCGTGATGGGCGCCCCGTTCGAATTTACCACCGAGCCGGGCATACCCAATCTGAATCCGATGTACTGGTGGGGCGAGACCACGGGCTGGCAGATCGGCCTGCCGGACCTGCATCATTTCATCGCCGTCGCGCCGTTTGCCGTGTTGGCGGTAGCGATGTGGTCGCCGGACTTCCTCGGCCATCGCGTGTTTCAGCAGCTCAACTATCCGCCGAAGGCGAAGAAAGTGCTGATGAACATCGACGACACCATGTGCGTAGCGGCCGCACGGCAGATCGTCGGCACCTCGTTGGGTGGCGGCAACCTCGCGTCGTCCTGGGGTACTTTCATGGTGCCGGCCGCGATCGCCAAGCGGCCGATTCCCGCCGGTGCATTGCTCACCGGCCTGCTCTGCGTGGTTGCAGCGTTGTGGGGCTATCCGATGGACCTGGCCATCTGGCCGCCGGTGCTGAGTGTGGCGCTGATGGTCGGCGTGTTCCTGCCACTGCTGGAAGCCGGTATGCAGATGACCCGTGAAGGCAAGACCTCGCAGTCGGCGGCCATCGTGATCTTTTCCTCGGCGCTGGTTAACCCGGTGTTCGGCTGGTCGCTGACCGTGCTGCTCGACAACCTCGGACTGATCGGTGACAAGGAGCGCGGTCAGTCGCTGAGTCACCTGCATCGTTGGGTGATCCCGACGATCGTGTTCATCGTGCTGTGCGCGGTGATGCTGGGTATCGGCATGTTCCCGGGTATCCCGGCGATGCTCGAGTCCTTCCGCATCGATCTCTGAGTTTCGAACGCGCGATAAAAAGGGGAGCCCAGGCTCCCCTTTTTCGTTGCGTTGCTGTCAGCGCTGGCTGTTGGTGATCAGCGTGCCGACTCCGACGTCGGTGAAGATCTCCAGCAGCACTGCGTTGGGCACGCGACCGTCGATGATGTGCGCGCTATTGACGCCACCCTGCACCGCTTCCAGGGCGCAGCGGATCTTCGGCAGCATGCCGCCGTAGATCGTGCCGTCAGCGATCAGCGCGTCGACCTGCGCAGTAGACAGTCCGGTCAGGACGCTGCCCTGCTTGTCCATGAGGCCGGCGATGTTGGTCAACAACATCAGCTTCTCGGCTTTCAGCGCCTCGGCCACCTTGCCGGCGACCAGGTCAGCGTTGATGTTGTAGGACTCGCCGTTCTCGCCCACGCCGATCGGTGCAATCACCGGGATGAAGTTGCCTTTGACCAGCATCTCCAGCAGTTCCGCGTTGACCCCGGTGACTTCGCCGACATGGCCGATATCGATGATTTCCGGCTTGGTCATCTCCGGCGTCTGACGGGTCGCTTTGAGCTTTTTCGCGCGGATCAGGCCGGCGTCCTTGCCGGTCAGGCCGATGGCGCTGCCGCCATGCTGGTTGATCAGGCTGACGATGCTCTTGTTGACCTGGCCGCCGAGGACCATCTCCACCACGTCCATGGTCTGGCTGTCGGTGACGCGCATGCCGTCGATGAAGTGGCTTTCGATGTTCAGGCGCTTGAGCAGGTCGCCGATCTGCGGACCGCCGCCGTGCACCACCACCGGGTTGATGCCTACCGCCTTCATCAGCACGATGTCACGCGCGAAGCCAGTCTTCAGCTCCTCGCTTTCCATCGCATTGCCGCCGTACTTGATGACCAGCGTCTTGCCGACGAACCGGCGGATGTAGGGCAGCGCCTCGGACAGTACCTTGGCGAATTGGGTGGCAGCTTCACGGCTGAGGGTCATGCAGGGCTCCGCAAATCAGAACGGCAGTTTGAGGTCGGGTGCAACGTTGAGCAGTTGTGCGCGGAAAACATCCTGAATACGGCGGAGTTCTTCCTCGCTGTCGGCCTCGAAGCGCAACACCAGGACCGGTGTGGTGTTCGATGCGCGAATCAGGCCCCAGCCCTTGGGATAGTCGACCCGCACACCGTCGAGGGTGATCAGGTTGGCTTCGCCCCACTGAGCGTCGCGTTGCAGGGCGTCCATGATGGTGAATTTGCTTTCCTCTGTCACCGTGATGTTGATCTCCGGTGTCGAGATATCGCAGGGGAACGCAGCGAACACCTGCTCGGCGTCGCGCTTGTCCTGGCTGAGGATCTCCAGCAGGCGCGCGGCACTGTAGATGCCATCGTCGAAGCCGAACCAGCGCTCCTTGAAGAAGATATGGCCGCTCATTTCGCCAGCCAGCAGCGCGCCGGATTCCTTCATCTTCTTCTTGATCAGCGAGTGACCGGTTTTCCACATCACCGGGCGACCGCCGTAGCCGCTGATCAGCGGGGTCAGGCGGCGGGTGCATTTGACGTCGAAGATGATGTCGGCGCCGGGATTGCGTGAAACGACGTCCTTGGCGAACAGCATCAGCAGGCGGTCGGCATAGATCATGGTGCCGGCGTTGGTCACCACCCCTACGCGGTCGCCATCGCCGTCGAAAGCCAGACCTAGATCGGCCTTCTCCGACTTCACCTTGGCGATCAGATCGACCAGGTTCTCGGGCTTGCCCGGGTCCGGATGGTGGTTGGGGAAGTTGCCGTCGACATCGCAGTACAGCGGGATCACGGTGCAGCCCAGCGCCTCGATCATGCGCGGGGCGATGACGCCAGCGACGCCGTTGCCGCAGTCGACTACCACCTTCATCGGCTTGGCCATGGCGATGTCGCTGCGAATCTGCTGGAAGTAGCGTTCAAGCACGTCGACCTGCTCGACCTTGCCGACACCGCTGGACAGATCGTTGTTCTCGATGCGTTTGCGCAGGGTCTGGATCTGTTCGTTGGCCAGGGTGTCGCCGGCGATGACGATCTTGAAACCGTTGTAATCCGGCGGGTTGTGGCTGCCGGTAAGCATCACACCGGACTTGCCGGCGAGGATGTTCGCTGCGTAATAGAGCACCGGAGTCGGCACCATGCCGATATCGCTGACGTCGCAGCCGCTGTCGAGCAGGCCCTGGATGAGGTGCTGGACCAGTTCGGGACCGGACAGCCGTCCGTCGCGGCCAACCGACACATTGGGTTCACCCTTGGCGAGGCTTTCGGACCCGATGGCGCGGCCGACCCAGTAGGCGGTTTCGGTGGTCAGGCTGTCGCCGACGACGCCGCGGATGTCATAGGCGCGGAAGATACTGGCTGGCAAGTTCGGGGCTTTGGCGCTGCTCATTGCGGTTTCTCGCTCCTTGGTGTCGAGGCCAAAAATGTCCTGGTCCTCGTCGAGAATATCGATGTCGAGAATATCGGTCTCCGGCAAGCGCGGATCGACGTACTCGGTAGGTTTGGCGGGCCGAACGGCGGGAGCCGCGGCGGGTGCCTGGGTCGGAGCCGGTCCGGCGGGGCGGACGGGCAGTCGGACCATGTTCCTGGCCAGTGCGTCGAGGACCGGCAGGCTCAAGGCCGGTACTTGGATGGTCTTGCCGGTAGAGAGTTCCTGCAACAGGCGGCTGATCTGCATTACGTCTTCGCGCAGCTTGCGTTGCTGACTGCCAAGCACCAGTTGCAGGCCGATGAGCATGCCGGCGAGTGCCAGCAGCGCGGCTCCAATCAGCAACAGCGGTGAAAGCGTCGCCTGCGCGGCTTCGCTGCCGGGGAGGTAGACCAGCTTCCAGTTGGCGTTGCCGCTGGAAAGGGTCACTGCTGTGGCACCCTCCGTCGGCGCGCCGCGTTGCAGCAGCAACTGTTCCGGTGTGCCGGAAAACTGCTGAGTCAGGCGCAACTGGCCAGCCTCGGTGGGCAGCGCCGGCAGCGTCGCGAAAAGACGCTCGAGGTCACTGACCAGCAGCAGGGTGCCGCGTATCGCTTGCTGACCCTCCGCACGCAGCGGCACGGCGCTGTACAGCAGCCAGCGGTTGTCGACCTTGTAGGCTTCCGGCGCCGGTGACTGGCCGGCTTCGACGCGTTGTAGCAGGTCGAGCGCTGCGAAGTTAAGCGGCCCCGGGCGATTGGTATCCGGTACGGCTCTGCCGCGTATGTTCAGGTGGACATCGACAACGCCGGGCAGCTGCAGCAGACGCTGTTCGGCATCGCGTCGGCGCTCGGCATCGCCGCGCAGCACATCGGCCAGTTGCTGGCGGTCCACCAAGGCCTGAGTCTCGGCCCGCTGTTGCCGCAGTGCCTGCTGCAGCGCACCGGCCTGACTCTGGCCCCAGGCTTGGGAAAGTTGCGCCTGTTGTTGCTGTTGCGCGTTTTGCAGGCCCAGCCACAGTAGCGCCGCGGCTGCGCCCAGGCCGATCAGGCCGCTGGCAAGGCCGCCTAGCAGTGGTTTGATGGTGACGCCGGCGGGCTTGGTACGGGTACTGGCCGGGTTCAGTACGCCTGAATCCTTGGCGGTGCGCTTGAAGAGTGCCATGAAGCTCCTCGGATCATCCTGAAAGGTAAGCGGTGCGTTACTCAGTGACTGCCGGAGTGCCCAAAGCCGCCGGCGCCGCGATCACTGCTGTCGAAACTGTCGACCAGCTCGAAGCGGGCCTGCACCACCGGCACCAGCATCAGCTGTGCGATGCGTTCGCCAACGGCGATGGTGAAGGCGCTCTGGCCGCGGTTCCAGCAGGACACCATCAGCTCGCCCTGGTAGTCCGAGTCGATCAGTCCGACCAGGTTGCCGAGCACGATACCGTGCTTATGGCCCAGGCCCGACCGCGGCAGGATCAGTGCTGCGAGTCCGGGATCGCCGATGTGAATGGCCAGTCCGGTTGGAATCAGCAGCGTCTGACCCGGTTCAAGGACGGTATCGCTCTGCAGCATGGCGCGCAGGTCGAGCCCAGCCGAGCCCGGTGTCGCATATTCGGGAAGGGGGAAGTCCTGGCCTAGGCGAGGGTCGAGAATCTTGGCTTGGAGTGCGTGCATGTCAGGACTCTTTGTAGCGGTCGGCGATAAAGGCCACCAGTGCGCGGGCAATGTGTCCCTTGCTGGCCTGGCCGAAGCGGGTTTCATGTTGCTGGCGGTCGATCACGCTGACCGCATTGTCTTCGCTGTTGAAGCCGATGCTGGGGTTGGCCACATCGTTGGCGACGATCAGGTCGAGATTCTTGTCGCGCAGCTTGCGCGTGGCGTACTCCAGCAGGTTCTCGGTCTCTGCGGCGAAGCCGACACAGAACGGGCGGTCCGGGCGGCTGGCCAGGGTGGCGAGGATGTCCGGGTTGCGCACCATCTGCAGCAGCAGGCCGTCACCGGTGCTGGGATCTTTCTTCAGCTTGTGCGGAGCCACCACTTCGGGACGGTAGTCGGCAACAGCGGCGGCGGCGACGAGGATGTCGCAGGGCATCGCCGCCTCGCACGCGGCGAGCATGTCGCGCGCGCTGACCACGTCGATGCGCTGCACGCGGTCGGGCGTTGGCAGGAATACCGGACCGGTCACCAGGGTGACTCGGGCGCCGGCTTCGGCGGCCGCCTCGGCCAGGGCGAAGCCCATCTTGCCGGAGCTGTGGTTGGTGATGTAACGCACCGGATCGATGTTTTCCTGGGTCGGCCCGGCAGTGATCAGCAGGTGTCTGCCGGTCAGCAGGCCGGTTGCGAAGCAGTCCGCGGCGGCCTGAGCGAGTTCGTCCGCCTCGAGCATGCGGCCCATGCCGACATCGCCGCAGGCCTGGCTGCCGGAACCGGGGCCGAACAGGCGAATACCGCGCTCCAGCAGCAGTTCACGATTGGCCTGCGTGGCGGGATCGGCCCACATCGCCTGGTTCATGGCCGGTGCCAGCGCGACCGGGGCGTTGGTCGCCAGCACCACGGTGGTCAGCAGGTCATTGGCGATGCCCTGGGCGAGGCGGGCCATGAGGTCGGCGGTGGCCGGGGCGATCAATACCAAGTCGGCCCAGCGCGCCAGTTCGATGTGCCCCATGGCCGCTTCGGCGGCGGGGTCGAGCAGGTCCAGATGGACCGGGTGACCGGAGAGCGCCTGCAGGGTGAGCGGCGTGATGAACTCGCGCCCACCCTGGGTCATCACCACCCGGACTTCAGCTCCGTGGTCGCGCAGCCGGCGGACCAGTTCGGCGCTCTTGTAGGCGGCGATGCCGCCGCCGACGCCCAGGACGATGCGTTTACGATACAGCCGCTGCATAGGCCTGCCTTGTTGACTTGTAGGGACTGTCCGGAGTGAGAACCAGGTCAGAACACGCCCGATACCCCGGAAAAATGACGGGCTAAGATAGCACAGCGCCCACAGCGGAAAAGTGGGCTTGCTCAGACAGGGAGAGGACATGAGCATACGTGACTGGCCGGCGGCGGAGCGGCCGCGGGAAAAGCTACTGGAACAGGGCGCCGCCGCGCTTTCCGACGCCGAATTGCTGGCGATATTCCTGCGCACCGGCGTCGCCGGCAAGAGTGCGGTGGATCTGGCGCGGCACCTGCTCGCCGAGTTCGGCAGCCTGCGCGCGCTGCTGGAGGCGGATCTCGATCAATTCAGCGCACACCTGGGGCTTGGGCCGGCGAAGTTCGCCCAGTTGCAGGCGGTATTGGAGATGGCGCGCCGGCATCTGGCCGAACGACTGCGCCGTGATTCGGCGCTGGAGTCGCCGCAGGCGGTGCGCGACTATCTCAAAGCGCGCCTGCGCCACGAGCCGCATGAGCTGTTCGGCTGCCTGTTTCTCGATTCCAAGCATCGCGTGTTGGCCTTCGAGGTGCTGTTCCACGGCACCATCGATGGCGCCAGCGTCTACCCACGGCAGGTGGTCAAGCGCGCCCTTGCGCAGAATGCGGCGGCGGTGATCCTCACGCACAATCACCCGTCCGGTGTGGCCGAGCCGAGCCAAGCCGATCGTCAGCTGACTCAGCGCTTGAAAGAGGCGCTGGCGCTGATCGATGTGCGGGTGCTCGATCACTTCATCGTCGGTGACGGCGAGCCATTGTCGATGGCCGAGTACGGCTGGATGTGAGCGCTACGCCAGCAGCGGCACCAGCAACAGCGGCCCGAGTACCAGCAGCACGAAACGGCCGTTCCAACCAAAGGCGATGCGCCACGGCGACAATTGCGCGTGGCGCGCCAGCATCAGCGCGGAAGGCCCATAGGGCGACAGCAGCATGGCCAGGGAGAAACCGACCAGCAGCGCCACTGCGGGCTGCATGATCGCCACCCCATGTCCGGCCAGTTGCGCCAGCACTGCGGCGCACAGACTCAGCGAGATGATCGGGGCGACGCCGAGCAGAGCCAGGGCAATGATCGCGAGCATGCCGGCGCTGCCGAGTCCGAACAGCGCCAGCGGTGTGCTGCTGAAGTGGCTAGCCAGGCGTTCGACCGGGATCAGTACCGCAGTGAGCCCGCCGAGCAGGGCCGAGCAGGCGAAGATGAAGGTCTCGTTGCGTATGCCGGCGAGGGTGTCGCGCACTTCGCTATAAACAGCCTTCGGTGCTCCACCCTGATACAGCAGCATCCCTGTCACAGCGAGCGGCACCAGCAGCATGGCCGCCTGGGTTGCCGACAGCCAGGTCAGGTTGGCCAGCAGGGCGATCAGCAGGACGCCGACCAAGCTGCCGCAGAGCAGGCCGCGCAGTCCGTCGGCCGTGTCGGCTGGCGCCACCGTTTGCACCGACTCAGCGGTGGGCTGCAACTGCCGCAAGCGGCGGTTCTCCATTGGCCAGCCAACGACCAGAAGGATGGCGCCGCAGAGCAGGCCGAACGGTAGCAGGGCGCTCCAGCTCAGGCCGGGCAATTCGCGGGTGAGGATTGCCACGGCCACGCTGGTCGGTGCCAGCAATGGCACCAGGGCGAAACCACGGAGCGCCGTAACCATTACGCCCCTGGCACCTTCGCGGCGCTGTTGCTGGTTGTACGGCTGCCGCTCGAGATAGCGTTCCAGCGAACCGCAGACGAGATTGAGCATGCCGAAGCTCAGCACCGAGCTGATCGCAAAAGTGCTGAACAGATAGCTCGGATAAAGACTGGCGCGGGGCAGCCGCAACAACAGCCGATGCAGCTCACCGAGCTGTGGCAGCCGCCTGACTGCGCAGTGTGCAAGGCCGAGCGCACCGATAAAGGCGGCGTAGTAGGCTGCTGACGAGAGCATTCGCTGGGCCTGCTGCCAGTCGGGTTGGCCGAACAGCATCCAGTAGCCGAGCAGTCCCAGGGTGACCAGTCCGAGCCGGCGCGGGTAGGGCATCAGCGAGCGCCAGTGCCAGACGAAGAACAGCACCAGCAGCGCACCGCTGATCACGCTCAGTAGCGACAGATGGGTGGCCAGGGCAAGCAGCTCGCAGACGAGTGCCAGTGGCAGCAGGGCGAGCATCGTTCAGGGCAGCTCGTTGCGCAGTTTGCCGCGCTTGTAGACGCCTTCACCGAACGCCAGCAACCGATCCTGTTCATCGAGCAGGTCGCAACTGGCCATAAATACCTTGTGGCCCGCGGAGCGACAGACGGCCACGGCACGGATGCGGCTGCCGACCGGCGCCGGTGCGCTGAAGTTGACGTTCATCGACAACGTGGTCGCCACGCGACGCTGCTCCGGCTGTTCGACCCAGGTTCCGCAGAGCCCCATCGCCACGTCCAGCAGGGTAGCCGTGACGCCGCCGTGCAGGTTGCTGGCGTTGTTCAGGTGGCGCGGCTGTAACAGCAGCTCGACGACCACGCGCTCCGGACCGTACTCCCTCAGGCGGCAGCCGAGGTCCTGGAAGAACCCGGTCAACGAGCTTTCAACCTGCTGAAGTGTCGCGGCGGGATAGGGCTGATCTGACATGAACGAGCGGTTCGCTGGCTGACTTGCGCTGGAGATTGGCAGTCTTTACGCTCACGGTCAATTCGATGGAATCTTATTCCGCACTGCGAAATATCGCATTGCTCGTGAGGAGGTTTGCATGTTTGAGCGTATCGGCGTCGTCGGCGCAGGAGCCATGGGTCGCGGAATCGCGCAACTGTTCGCCGGCGCCGGCAAGCAGGTGTGGCTGCACGATTCACGCAGTGAGTCGATCAGTGACGCGCTGCGCTTCAACCGCGAGCTGCTCGAGCGTGGCGTGGCCAAGGGGCGGCTGAGCGTTGCCGAGCTGGACGCCACGCTTGCGCGCATGCAGGCGGCCCCCGCGCTGGCCGATCTGTCCGGTTGCGATCTGGTGATCGAGGCGATCGTCGAGAATCTCGAGATCAAGCAGGCGTTGTTCGTCGAACTGGAAGCACTGCTCGCCGAGGACGCGGTCCTTGCCACAAATACCTCCTCGCTTTCGGTCACGCGTATTGCCGCTGCCTGTCGGCTTCCGGGGCGGGTGGCGGGTTTTCATTTCTTCAACCCGGTGCCGCTGATGAAGCTGGTCGAGGTGGTGCGCGGCGAGCGCAGCGATCCGCAGGTCATCCAGCGGCTGGTAAAGCTGGCCGAAGAGGCCGGGCATTTTCCGGCGATCACCCCGGATACCCCCGGTTTTCTGGTCAATCACGCCGGTCGCGCCTACAGCACCGAGGCCCAGCGCATTCTCGCCGAGGGCATCGCCGATGCCGAGCAGATCGACCGCATCCTCCGCGACGGGCCGGGCTTTCGCATGGGGCCTTTCGAGCTGTTCGATCTCACCGGGCTGGATATTTCCCATGCGGTGATGGAGTCGGTGTACCAGCAGTTCTATCAGGATCCGCGCTATACGCCGTCGTATCAGGCGGCGCAGCGGGTTGCCGCAGGGTTGCTCGGACGCAAGACCGGGCAGGGCTACTACCGCTACGAGAAGGGTCAGCAGATCCGTACGCCGGAGCCACAGTTCTCGCCGGTCCGCATCGAGCGGCCGTTCTGGTTGGACAGTCAGGATCCGGCGTTGCGTTCGCAGCTGGCAGCCTTGTTGCAGGCGGCCGGTGCGCAGCTTGAATCGGGCGAGGTGCCATCGGCGCGCGCCATTTGCCTGATCACTCCCTTGGGCGAGGATGCCAGCAGCATGATCGCCCGGCTTGGTTTGCCAGCGGAGCGCTCTGTCGCGCTCGACCAGTTCTGCGATTTCGACCGACGCCGGGTGCTGATGCGTCAGCCAGCGCTTGCTGCGGCGATTGAAGCGCAGGCACGGCAAGCGCTGGGTAGCGATGGTGTGCCGGTCGAGGTGATCAACGACTCGCCCGGCTTCGTCAGCCAGCGCGTGGTTGCGAGCATCGTCAATCTGGGCTGCGAGATCGCCCAGAAGGGCATTGCCGACCCTCAGACGCTGGACCGCGCGGTCACCCTGGCGCTGGGTTATCCGAAAGGCCCGCTGGGATTCGCCGAGCACTACGGTGCGGCGCGAATCCTTGCCATCCTGCAAGCCATGCAGGGCTGCTATGGCGGCGAGGCGCGTTACCGTCCTAGCCCCTGGTTGCGTCGACGCGTGCAGCTATCGCTGCCGCTGACCGCAGCCGATCAGCCCGCCGCGCTGCGGTGACGGATGTCCCGACCGGTGGGTGGGGGGGACGGCTTCAGTTTGTGCGGGAGCGGCCGCTAAGCCTGAAGTGAGCCTCCGATGACGGCACGTTGCTACTAAGGCACTACTGTTCTTTATCCGGGGCTATGGGTACAACGTCGGATCGATCCGACAAGAACAAGAGGCCGTCCATGAGCCCCGCCTACCGCCATCCCAAGCTCGTGGCGTTCCACGCCGCGTTGATCATAGCTTTGTTGCTTGTGCATTACTGGCTGGCTCCGCCGCTGGCAGTGACGGCGATACTGTTGCTCGCCGCAGCGCTCTGGCCCTGGTTCAGTGCATCGCTGGCGGCGAATGCTGACGCAGCGAGCGCTGACGATACGCCGCGTGCCTTCGCCGAACTGAGCAAGAACCTCTCACGCAACACCTGTCACAACGCCTTGTCGGCTGCCCAGGTCGCCTACAGCGCCGAGCAGCTGGCCAGTCGGCTGCAATCGCAACTGCAGGCCGTGAGCGAAATTGCCAACGGCGCGCAGGCCATCGCTGCTACCGAGCAGGACAGCGCAGAGCGCGCCCGCCATACGCTGGACGCTGCGCAGGCGGTACGCCAGCGCAGCGATGCCGGGCAGGCGGAGCTGCAGAAGGCGATCGAGCGCATGCAGCAGCTCAGTGCCCAGACCCACGCCAGCCGCGAGTTGATCGACGGGCTTTCGGCACGCACTGAAGAGATCCGCCGGATCACCGACGTGATCCAGTCCATTGCCAGCCAGACCAACCTGCTTGCCCTGAATGCGGCCATCGAGGCTGCGCGCGCCGGTGAGGCCGGGCGTGGTTTCGCCGTGGTCGCCGATGAGGTTCGCAGCCTGGCGGCGCGTACCTCCAGTGCTACCGAGGAAGTCGGTCGCATGGTGGGCGACATTCGTCAGCAGAGCGAGGCGGTAGTCAGCTATATCCAGCGCCAGGGCAGCGAGCTGGATGCCGCTGCCGAACAGATTGCCGCCACCGGCGAGCAGCTCAGTGGCATCGCCGGTCTGGCCGGCAGCGTCGAAAGCCAGGTCGAGCAGATCACCACCGGCACCGCCGACAACCATCAGCGCCTGACCGGTCAGTTCGTCGCCCTCGATCAGTTGCGCGCCGACGCGCTGGACAGCGAAAAGCAGACCCGGCAGCTCGAGCAGGCTGCGGAACGACTGGTGGCGCAGGCCGAGAGTGCCAGCGAACAGCTGGCCGAGGTGCAGCTCGACGACTACCACCAGGCGATGTTCGATCTGGCTCGCCAGGGGGCGGCAGCGATTGCCGCACGGTTCGAGGCGGATATTGCCGCCGGACGCGTCAGTCTCGATGACCTGTTCGATCGCAATTATCGGGCGCAGCCCAATACCAATCCGGTCAAGTACCAGACCCGCTTCGACCGCTACGCCGACGAGGTGCTGCCGGCGGTTCAGGAGCCGCTCCTGCAGAAGCATTCGGCGATGGTCTATGCCATCGCCACCACGCCCGAAGGTTACGTGCCGACGCACAACCGCGCATTCAGCCAGCCGCCGGTGGGCAATCCGGAAATCGACCGGGTCAAGAGCCGCAGCAAGCGCCTGTTCAACGATCGCACCGGCGGGCGTTGTGGCAGTCATCAGCGCCGGGTATTGCTGCAGACCTACAGCCGCGATACCGGTGAGCTGATGCACGATCTGTCGGTACCGATCATGGTCAATGGTCGGCACTGGGGCGGGCTGCGACTGGGTTATCGACCCGAGGAATAGCGCAGCCAACCTCGATCTTGGCGTGATCGCCTTGGCTGCTGACGAGGGCGGCAGCGCACCGACCGACTAAGCTTGGCGGACGCGAAATCTGGAGATGCCGCCAATGAAAACCCTCACCGATCACCTGGCGCAGTACGCGGCCTATCATCGTGACCCGCGCAACCTGCTCACCCATTTCATCGGCATTCCGCTGATCGTGCTGGCGGTTGCCGTGTTGCTGTCGCGGCCTGGCATCGACGTGGCTGGACTATGGCTCAGCCCGGCCGCACTGGTCTCGCTCGCGGCGGCGCTGTTCTATCTACGCCTCGATCTGCGTTATGGCCTGCTGATGAGCGTGGTGTTGCTGCTGTGCGTATGGCTGGGCGCGCGCGTTGCCAGCGCGACGACGGCGTTGTGGCTGGGCGTTGGGCTGGGATTTTTCGTGCTCGGCTGGATCATCCAGTTCGTCGGGCACTATTTCGAGGGGCGCAAGCCGGCCTTCGTCGATGACCTTACCGGGCTGATCATCGGCCCGCTGTTCGTCGCGGCTGAACTCGGCTTCACGCTTGGCCTGCGCGAACCGTTGCGCCTCGCCATCGAAGCGCGCGTCGGTCCGGTGCGTCTGCGCGAGTCGGCCGCACACGGCTGACCGTGGTCAGGGTCTGGCGGCCATCCACTGGTCGCTGAGGCTGCGGGCATGACGGTCGACCATGATCGGCGCGAAGGGTCGGCCGGAGGCGGTGGTGAGGTTGTTGCTGGCACTGTTCATGTCCTCGAGCGCTACCTTGAGAAAATCCCAGCGGGTCTTGAGCTTGGCCAGAGCGGGATCGCGCTTGCCGTCCAGCCCGGCTAGCTGCGCGTCGATGGCCGGTACCAGATTGCGTTCGTCCTGCCCGAGGTAGGTGTCCGGCTGTTCACGGGCGATCTCGAACGAGCCGATATAAGCGCGGCTGAGGTATTGCACGGCCAGGTACTCCACTTTCGCCGGCAGTTCCGCCTCTGCATCGGCGCCCTGCTGCGCGCGGGCGGCCGTAAGAAAGTCGCGCAATGCCTTGCTCATCTGCAGCGGCCAGCCCCAGGGCATGTCGTCTTCCTTGTAGCCGAAACTGGCACCCTCCCGCAGCCGGGTCTGCAGTTCCAGATGGCTTTCGCGAAGCGCGCTGGTGGGATTGGCGACCTTCAGCAAGGCAGCGTTCAGCGCGCGGATGTCTTCCTCCAGGCGCAGCAGATGGGCTTTCTGGAAGCCTTCGCCGCGGTAGAGCAGCAAGCTGCTGGTGGCGCGGTTGGCATGGATCTGCATGCTCTGCAGAGGTGAGGTCGGTTCGGCCTGAGCCGCTTCGGTGAAGCCGGGCAGTATTGCGAGGATCAGCAATAGCCAGAGGCGAGTGGAACGGTCCATTGTCGTGCTCCTTTTTTATTTTTATAGAAGCTATGCGTGCGTGGCAGCAGCGTTCCTGAGCCTAACGGACCGCTGGCCAAGTGGTATCACCCCAAAGAATGATTTATGCCGAAGCGAATGCGCCGCGGGGCAATCGTGCGGTGTTCGGACGCGAACGCTAGAGCATCTTCTCCAAGCCGATGATCTCGGCGAACCAGGCATTGAAGCGGCGCCAGAGCCCGCCCGGTTCCTTGTCGATCACGCGCAACCGCCCATCATCCTCGGCGATCCATACCAGCTGCTTGCGGCCGTCGCGTTCCTCCAGGCGTACCTCGTAGCTGAGCGCTGGCGACATGCCCTCCAGCGTAAGCCGCTGAACCTCGCGGGCCAGCTCCTGGCTTTCCACCAGAACGCCCACCTCGCTGTTCCACAGCACGGAGCGCGGGTCGAGGTTCAACGAGCCGATGAAGACTTTATTCTGGTCGAACACTGCCGCCTTGCTGTGCAGGCTCGACTCAGACTCGCCGAGAAAGCTGTACGACGGCTCCTGCTCCGGTTGCCGGCGCAGTTCGAACAGGCGTACGCCGAGCTCCAGCATCGCCTCGCGATAGGGCGCGTAGCCACCATGCACGGCTGGGACGTCGGTGGCCTCCAGGGAGTTGGTGAGAATACGCACGGTGACGCCGGCGCCGGTGCGATCAGCCAGATACTCGACGCCGCTGTCCGTGGGCACGAAGTAGGCCGATACCAGGGTCAGCTCGCGACTTACCGTCTGCATGGTCGGTGCGAGTTGGGTCGTCAGCAGCAGTGAGGTGGCCGGTATGCCTTCGGCGAGCAGCTTCTCCGGCGCGTCCCACATCGCTTCGCCGGGCGCCCAGATGAGGTCGTCCAGCCATTGCTGCAGTTGCGGATCCTGCTTGTACTGCATCAGCCGCTGGTACTGCTCGCTGTTGTCGTGACGCGCCTGCTGCAGGTAGTCACGCAGCTGTTTGCGTGCCTTGTCCAGCCGGCTGGGTTTCGGCTGCCACCAGAGAAATCGCTGGATGGGCACGCTCAACTGATTGTTCCAGTACTGATCGAAACTCTGTGCCAGTTGCTCGGCGACCGGGCCTGCACTGAGCAGATCGATATCGGTGAAGTTGAAGGCCTGATCGGCGTCGAAATACTCGTCGCCCAGGTTGCGGCCGCCGACGATAGCCAGGCTGCCATCGACCAGCATCAGCTTGTTGTGCATCCGTCGATGCTGCAACGACAGGTGCAGCAGTCGCCCCATGGTGCGGGTAATGCCGGTGCTGCGGCCAAGGTGCAGCGGATTGAAGACGCGGATCTGGACATTGGGGTGTGCTGCCAGGGTGCCAATGCGGTAGTCGTGGCCATCGCTGGTGGTGTCATCCAACAGCAGGCGCACTCGCACGCCGCGGTCGGCAGCCTGCAGCAGCTCCTCGATCAGCGCGCGGGTGGTCATGCCGTCATGCACGATGTAGTACTGCACGTCGAGGCTGAGCTGTGCCGCGCGAATCATTTCGGTGCGGGCGGTGAATGCCTCGGTGCTTTCCGCTAGCAGACGATAACCGGAGTAGCCGTGCGGCTGCTCTGCAGCGAGCTGCTGGATGCGTCGTCCGAGCGGCGATGCATCCGGCGCCACCGAATAGGACTCACTGGGTGCAGGGTGGCTGGCACAGCCGACCAGCAGCAGAGCCAGCAGAAGCGTCAGGTAAGCGCGCAAGGTCTCTCCGATATGCGTCCGTTCATCAAGGCTTGGACGCTGCGCTTCGTCGGAAAATTCAGAAACGGTCTTTCAGCCGATACCAGAGCATGCCCAGGGCCAGCAGCGGCGAACGCAATGCCCGGCCACCGGGGAAGGTCGGATGCGGCACCTGGGCGAACAGGTCGAAGCCATGGCTTTCCTGGGTGGCGATCGCTTCGGCCAGCAAGTGCCCGGCCAGGTGCGTGGCATTCAGACCGTGTCCGGAATAGGCCTGGGCATAGAACACGTTGGGCTGCTCTGGCAGCCGGCCGATCTGCGGCAGCCGGTTGGCGCCGATGCCGATCATGCCGCCCCATTGGTAATCGATGCCGATGCCGATCAGCTGCGGGAATACTTCGAGCATCTTCGGCTGCATGTAAGCGGCGATATCTTTCGGATCACGGCCGGAGTAGTGGCAGGCACCGCCGAACAGCAATCGGCCATCGGCGCTGAGACGGAAGTAGTCGAGTGCCACCCGCTGATCGCATACCGCCATGTTCTGCGGCAGCAGTTCACGCTGCAGCGGTTCCGGCAGTCGCTCGGTGGCGATGATGTAACTGCCGGCTGGCAGCACCTTGCCCGCCAGCTTCGGCTGCAGGCCATTGAGGTAGGCGTTGCAGGCCAGCACGAGGTTGTCCGCGTGCACCACGCCCTGGGCGGTATGCAGCGCTACTTGCGGGCCGTACTCGATGCGCTCGACCGCCGATTGTTCGAACAGGCGCACGCCTAGCGATTGCGCCGCAGCGGCCTCGCCGAGCGCCAGGTTCAACGGGTGCAGGTGTCCCGAGCCCATGTCCAGCAGACCGCCGAGATAGCGCTGCGAGCCCACCACCGTGGCCAGGTTGGGACGCGACACGCGCTGCAGCGGGTGTGGATAGCCGAGGCGCAGCAGGTCGGAGTATTCCTCGTCGAAGCCTTTCAGGTGTCGCGGCTTGGTGGCGAGGTCGCAGTAGCCCCAGGTCAGGTCGCAGTCGATGGCGTAGCGCTCGATGCGCTGGCGAACGATGTCCACGGCTTCGAAGCCCATGCGCTTGAGCTCGTCGACACCTTCTTCACCGAGGATGTTGGTGAACTGCTCGACGTCATGGCCGACGCCGCGGATCAGCTGGCCGCCATTGCGCCCGCTGGCGCCCCAGCCGATGCGGTGCGCTTCCAGCAGGATGACGCTGAGGCCGCGTTCGGCCAGTTCGATGGCGGTATTGAGGCCGGAGAAGCCGCCACCGACGATGCACACGTCGGCTCGCTGTTCGCCCTGCAGGGGCTCGAAGGATAGCTCGCGGTTGACGCTCGCGGCATAGTAGGAAGGTGCATGGTCGCTGGTGTTCGAGGCGGATGCACGATGATTCACTGAAGTGTCATGAAAGGTCTGCATCTTTCTAGGGTAGACCGGAGCGGTGCTGCGGGGCAAAGGCGAGCTGGACCGACGGTGGCGCGGCTGGCTTCTCGCAGTACGTCCGGATACGCACCCGGACGCTCTAGTCCGGCACCGGCAGGTCAAGCGACTCCTTGATCTCCTCCATCACGATATAGCTCTTCGACTCGCGCACATGGGGCAGCTTCAGCAGGATGTCGCCGAGCAATTTGCGGTACGAGGCCATTTCCGAGATCCGCGCCTTGACCAGGTAATCGAAGTCACCGGAAACCAGGTGGCATTCGAGCACGTGCGGCAACTTGAGCACGGCGCGGCGAAACTCCTCGAAGATGTCGCCCGATTTGTAAGCCAGGCTGATCTCGACGAAGACCAGCAGGCCCGCCTTCAGATGCTGCGGGTTCAGCCGCGCGGAGTAACCCATGATGATGCCCTCGCGCTCCAGCCGTCGCACCCGCTCCGTGCAGGGCGTGGTCGACAGGCCGACGCGCTCACCCAATTCGGTGAAAGGCAGGCGTCCTTCGGCTTGCAGAATACGCAGGATATGGCGGTCGATCTTGTCCAGTTCGCGGCGTGTCTGATGGCGGGTTCTCAAGGGATATGCCCTCCGAATAAAGCGCGTTTGGCGTGAATAAAGGCCAAAGATAGCTTTTTATATGGTGAATAACACTGCCTCTGCCTTTTTATACTCCGCTTCAATAGTGATCCGGAAAAGTCCGTTCGAGCGGGCGGGAGGCTGCAATGCGTGTACTGGTATTGGGTAGCGGGGTGGTCGGTACGGCCAGCGCCTACTATCTGGCGCGAGCCGGTTTCGAGGTGGTGGTGGTCGATCGGCAACCAGCCGTCGCGATGGAAACCAGTTTTGCCAATGCCGGTCAGGTCTCGCCGGGTTATGCCTCGCCCTGGGCCGCGCCCGGCGTGCCGCTCAAGGCCATGAAGTGGCTGTTGCAGCGCCATGCACCGCTGGCGATCAAGCTCACCGGTGACGTCGACCAGTATCTGTGGATGGCGCAGATGCTGCGCAATTGCACGGCGGCGCGCTATGCGGTGAACAAGGAGCGCATGGTGCGGCTGTCCGAGTACAGTCGCGACTGCCTCGACGAACTGCGCGCCGAAACCGGTATCGCCTATGAGGGCCGTCAGCTCGGTACCACGCAGCTGTTCCGCACCCAGGCCCAGCTGGATGCCGCGGCGAAGGACATTGCCGTACTGGAGCGTTCCGGCGTGCCCTATGAGTTGCTCGATCGCGCCGCCATAGGTCGTGTCGAACCGGCCCTGGCGAAAGTCGCGCACAAGCTGAGCGGAGCCCTGCGCCTGCCCAACGACCAGACCGGCGACTGCCAGATGTTCACCTCACGGCTGGCCGAGATGGCGCTGGCACTGGGTGTCGAGTTCCGCTTCGGGCAGAACATCCAGCGCCTGGAGCATGCCGGTGACCGCATCGCCGGGGTCTGGATCGACGGCAAGCTGGAAACCGCGGACCGCTACGTGCTGGCGCTCGGCAGCTACAGCCCGCAGATGCTCAAGCCGCTGGGCATTCGCGCGCCGGTCTACCCGCTCAAGGGCTATTCGCTGACCGTGCCGATCAGCGACCCGGCAATGGCGCCGCAGTCGACCGTGCTCGACGAGACCTACAAAGTCGCCATTACCCGTTTCGATCAGCGCATCCGTGTCGGTGGCATGGCGGAGATCGCCGGGCACGACCTGTCGCTCAACCCGCGCCGTCGGGAAACACTTGAAATGGTCGTCGGTGATCTTTATCCGCAAGGCGGCGATCCGGCGGAAGCAGTATTCTGGACCGGCCTGCGACCGGCCACGCCCGATGGCACACCGATCATAGGCGCCACCGCGTATCGCAACCTGTACCTCAATACCGGTCACGGCACGCTGGGCTGGACCATGGCCTGCGGCTCCGGCCGGGTTTTGGCTGATCTGCTCGCGTCCAAGCGTCCGCAAATCAGTACCGACGGGCTGGATATCTTCCGTTACGGCAAGCACAAGGAGACACGTAAACATGCCCATCCGGCGGCTGCACACTGAAACCCGCTACAGCGAGGCGGTGATCCACAACGGCGCGGTTTATCTGTCCGGGCAACTGGCTGACGACCTGAGCGGCGATATCCGCGAGCAGACCCGCGAAACGCTATCGAGCATCGAGCGCCTGCTTGCGGAGGCGGGAACCAGCAAGGCCCGTCTGCTTTCGGCAACCATCCACCTCAAGGATATCGCCGCCGATTACGCCGGGATGAACGAGGTGTGGGACGCTTGGATTACGCCGGGTACCGCGCCGGCACGCACTACCGTCCAGGCATTGATGTATTCGCCGGATGTGCGGGTGGAGATCACCGTCATCGCTGCCATGCCCGACCTTGCTGGCCCGGTGCTTTGAAGGCCGGCTAAGCCGCGTGTGCCGGGCGACCAGACGTCCGGAGGCGGTGTTGTAAATTCTGAACGCTGTAGCCATGATAGCCCCCTCTTCGCATCGCTCTTGAAAGGGGGCTCCCGTATTGGACGTTGGCGTTCGACTGCAAACCATCCGCAAGCTCAAGGGTCTGTCCCAGCGTGAACTCGCCAAGCGCGCCGGCGTTACCAACAGCACGATTTCCATGATCGAGAAGAACAGCGTCAGCCCTTCGATCAGTTCGCTGAAGAAGGTGCTCAGCGGCATCCCGATGTCGCTGGTCGAATTCTTCTCGCCCGACTTCGATCAGGACAGCGACACCCAGGTGGTCTACAAGGGCAGCGAGCTGATCGACATCTCCGACGGCGCGGTGAGCATGAAGCTGGTTGGCAAGGCGCATCCCGGGCGCGCCATTGCCTTTCTCGCCGAAACCTATCCGCCTGGCTCGGATACCGGGACGGACATGCTCTCGCACCAGGGCGAGGAGGCCGGAATGCTGGTCGAGGGCCGCCTGGAACTGACCGTGAACGGTCAGGTATATGTGCTGGAAAGCGGCGACAGCTACTACTTCGAGAGCAGCAAGCCGCATCGTTTTCGCAATCCGTTCGACGCGCCAGCCAGGTTGATCAGTGCAACGACGCCGGCGAACTTTTAACCGTATCGGCCTCGATTTGTACGAAAGTTGCGATGCGACAAAGCGTCGCGGAGAATCGCCGGGCCTTTCGTATTGTTTCGGCCGGCATGGCTTGCCGTTATACTGACCGCCGCTCGCGATACCGTGGCCGCGGGCGTGTCTAGCCACAATGAGGGTGTAAGGTGAACCTGATTAAGAAGATCCTGGTAGCACAGACTGCCGTATTGGCCCTGTGGGCAATGAGCGCCCAGGCTGCGACCGACGAAGCAATCGCCGAGCGCCTCAAGCCGGTGGGTAGCGTATGTATTCAAGGTGAAGAGTGTGCCGCTGCTGGTGCCGGCGCTGCCGTAGCCGCTGGTGGTGCCGCTCGTAGCGGTTCCGACGTGTACGGCAAGTTCTGCACTGCCTGCCACGGTTCGGGTCTGCTGAACGCACCGAAGACCGGTGACAACGCTGCCTGGTCGGCGCGTGCCGATGCCGCCGGTGGTCTGGACGGTCTGCTCAAGCACGCGATCAGTGGTATCAACGCCATGCCGCCGAAGGGCACCTGTGGCGACTGCTCCGATGACGAGCTGAAGGCCGCCATCCAGCACATGTCCGGCCTCTGATCGAGCGCCAAGCGTCACCAGCAAAGCCGCCTTCGGGCGGCTTTGTCGTTTCTGCGGGGAGCAAAGTGAGTAGGGCTTGAGTCGAACTCGGTACGGCCGACCGGTCGGATTCCATGGCGACGGAGGAGTCCTGCATGCCCAGTTCCGCACCACAACCCGAGCAGCTGCGCCTAGCCAGTGACGGACGCACGCCCAACAGCCCGCACCCCGTATTGATCTATCGTCAGTTGCCGTTGGCCGGCCCGACTCCGGCCGAAGCCTTCGAACGGCTGTTCGACAGTCATCTCTGGCCTTCCGCCTGGCGCGGGACGGTTTACGACTACCATCACTATCACTCCACCGCCCACGAGGTGCTCGGCGTGGCCAGCGGCTGGGCGCGGGTCATGCTGGGCGGTGAGCATGGACAGGAGGTCGAGCTGAAAGCTGGCGATGCCGTGGTGCTTCCGGCCGGGACCGGGCACTGCGCGCTGCAGGCGAGTGAGGACTTTCAGGTAGTGGCCGGCTATCCGGTCGATCAGCAGTACGATATGCAGCGGCCGGACGCGGCCACCCACGACGCGGCGCGCGAGCAAATCGCCCGGGTCGGCGTGCCCATCAGCGATCCGCTGGCAGGCACGCAGGGCGCGTTGGTGCCGCTATGGCGCGGCGAGGCGGCGCCGCTCAGTCGATGAATTGCACTCAGTCTATGAATTGCACTTGGCCATCGGCCAGCGAGGCGACCCGGGCCAGCGACTCGACGCGGTAGCCGGCTTCTTCCAGCTCCTGGCGACCGGCCTGGAAGGCTTTTTCGATGACGATACCGAGGCCGGCGATGCAGGCACCAGCCTGGTTGATGATCGAGATCAGCCCCTTGGCGGCTTTGCCGTTGGCGAGGAAGTCATCGATGATCAGCACGCGGTCGTTCGAAGACAGATGCTGGGTCGAAACCGCGATGGTGCTCTCCACCTGCTTGGTGAACGAATAGACCGTGGCGGTGAGCAGGTTGTCCTGCAGGGTCAGCGACTGGTGTTTGCGCGCGAAGATCACCGGCACGCCCAGCTCCAGGCCGGCCATGACCGCCGGTGCGATGCCGGAGGCCTCGATGGTGACGATCTTGGTAATGCCTTCGTCGCGGAACAGGCGGGCGAATTCCTTGCCGATCGCCTGCATCAGCACCGGGTCGATCTGATGGTTGAGGAACGCGTCGACCTTCAGTACCCGGTCGGAAAGCACGATGCCCTGACTGCGAATCTTATCTTTCAGCTGTTCCACGAACGCTACCTCAAGCGTGGGCGGCCGCGGCTTGCCTGACGCTAGGCGCCGGGGCGCTTCTGCCGTCACTGCGTTTCGCAGCCTGGGAAAGCCGCGCATTCTCGCTCAATTCGCGGCGGCGATCCAAGGTCGGCGTTCAGCTCAGCGGTTCGATCGACAGGCGGCGAAAGCGCACCGCCTCGCCGTGGTGCTGGAGCACGATATGTCCGGTCTGCGCCTGGGCGAACAGCGGCTTGTCGGCGAACTTGCTGGATTCGATTCGCGTGTGCAAGGCTGGGTCGTCCAGGCGATAACTCAGCACCATACGATTGCCTAGCCAGTGCTCGACGTCCGCACCGCGTAGCTTCAGCGCACCTTCCATGAAACTGCCCGGTTCGATCGGGGTTGCCTGCTGCGTGGCGAGTAGCCCGTACAGGGCGCCGTTGCGCGTGGTCGGCTCGGCACCGTCGGGATGAACTTCATCATCGAGCAGCTGCATCTCCGGTCCGCTGTGCCAGGCGAGGTCGGCGCTCTCGTCGACGCGGTAGAACACCCCGGAATTCCCTCCCACCGGCAGGGCGTATTCGAAGCGTAGGATGAAATCGCCATAGCGCTCGCGTGAAATCAGATCGACCCTGGGTGCGCCGACGATGGCGCACAGCTGTTCATCGTCGCGATACCAGCTGTTCTCGGGAAATTCGTCGCCATGCCAGGCGCGCCACTGCGTAGCGTCGAGAATCATCCTGCAGCCCTCATCCGAACAGTTGCTGTTTGCGCCGCAGCCAGCGGTAGCCATACGGGCCAAGGCGGATTTTCAGCGGCGTGCCTTCCGGCTGGTCATAGTCGCAGTCGGCGAGCACATCGACCATGTCCTGCAGGTCGTCGTCAGTGATCTCCACTGTGGTTTCCTGATCCGCCAGATTGACCAGCATGAGTACGGTCGAGCCGTTGTCGTGGCGAATGGCGAACACCGCCGGGTCGTTCACCTCGACGGTCGTGCGCTTGCCGATGCCTATTTCGCGCAGGCCGATGCGCGTACGGATCATGTTGCCGGTGCGCGCCATCAGCGAGTCGCTACGCAGGGTCTGGGCGAACACGTTGATCTTCTCGTAGGTGAAGGGGCCTTCGTCGATCACCGGCGCGGCTAGTTCACCTTTGGTGCAGGAAAAGCCGGCGTTGGGCTCGTTGGACCATTGCATCGGCGTGCGTACGGCCAACCGCTCAGGGCGATCGAGGTCGTCACCCATGCCGATTTCCTCACCGTAGCGGATGATCGGCGTACCAGGCAGGGAGAAGAGCAGGGCATGGGTAGCGGCGATGCGACGCTCATCGCCATCGAGCATCGGCGCGAGGCGTCGACGAATACCGCGGTTGTAGGCACGCATGTTCTCGTCGGGGGCGAAGGTGTCCATCACCTCGTTGCGTTCATCCTCTTCCAGGCGGTCGAGGCTCAGCTCGTCGTGGTTGCGAATCCACAGCGCATATTGCGAATGGCTGGGCGGCAGCGGTTGGCTGTTCAGTGCCCGCACCAGCGGCTCGGCCTGCTGCCGCGCCAGGGAAAGGAACAGGTGATTGTTGGTCCAGAAATCCAGCAGCAGGGTGACGCGGTCGGCTTCGTCGCCGAAGTATTCGACGTATTTGTCCGGATCGGTATCGATCTCGCCGAGCAGCACGGTTTCCGGGCGGCGCATGGTGACGAAATCGCGCATGTGCTCGAGCAGCCAGTAACCCTTCTCCAGTTCACCACCGCCAGCCTGGCGCACCATATGCACCGCGGCGTCGATGCGAAAACCGGAAACGCCCAGGCGCAGCCAGAACGACATGATCCGCTCGATCTCGTGGATGACCCGCGGGTTGGTCAGGTCGAGGTCCGGCTCATGCTTGTAGAACAGGTGGCGGTAGTACTGGCCGGCTTCCTCGTCCCAGGTCCAGATGCTGTCTTCGACGGTCGGGAAAATCGGCTCCATGAAGTCGTCGGGCTCGTCGGCCCAGATGTAGTAGTCGCGATAGGGCGAGTTGCGGTCGCGGCGCGCCTCCTGAAACCACTTGTGCTGGATGGAGGTGTGCTGCACCACCAGCTCGATGATGACGTGCAGGCCCAGTTCCTCGGCCTTTTCCAGCAGCGCGACGATGTCCGCCAGATCACCGAAGCGTTCGTCCACCTGCAGGTGATCGCTGATGTCGTAGCCGGCATCCTCGAACGGCGACTGATAGAACGGCATGAGCCATACGGCGGTGCAGCCGAGGCCGCGAATGTAGTCGAGCCGTTCGGTGATGCCGCGCAGATCGCCGCAACCGTCGCCATTGCTGTCACGAAACAGCGTGGGGTCGATCTGATAGATCGCCGCGTTGCGGTACCAGAGTGGACGCATGCTCAGTTCTCCATTGGGCGCAGCACAACGGCCTGCCCCGGGTTAAGGGTGCCGTTGTAAGGCGCGTTCTCTCCGACCCCGTCACTGGCGATCTCGACGTGCCAGTCGCCTGCGTGCGGGTGGGCATGGGGCTGCTCGGAGAAGTTGATGCAGACCAGTCGGCAGTCATCGCCGTGCTGCCTGCGATAGGCCAGTACCTCGGGGTGCGAGGCCAATTCTTCGAAGTCGCCGTGATGCAGCGCCGGGCTGGCTTTGCGTGCGGCGAGCAGGCGCTGGTAGAGCGCGAATATCGAATTCGCTGCGCCGGTCTGCCGTTCCGCAGCCAGTTCAGCGGCATCAGGCGGGAAGGGTAGCCAGGGTTCCGCACCTTGCCAGCCGTGGGGCGGTTCGGCCTGCCAGGGGATCGGCGCGCGGCAGCCGTCGCGGCCGCCCGGGTCGATGCGCGCCTCGTCGCGGATATGCGCATCCTCCAGGCCCAATTCTTCGCCCTGGTAGATGAACGGCGTGCCGCGCAACGTCAGCAGCAGCACCGCAGCCGCCCGTGCGGCGCGCTCGGAGCCCCGGTAACGGCTGCGCTGGCGCACGTTGTCGTGATTCGACAGCACCCAGGTCGGCCAGGCGCCGGCGGGTTGCAGCCAGTGTTCGACCTCGCGGATGCAGGTGCGAAACAGCACCGGGTCCCAGGGCGCGTCGAGTGGGTTGAAATTGAACGCCAGGTGCAGCTCATCGCCGGCGCCGTAGTACTGCAACACGCGCTCGGTGGAGCGGATGTTCACCTCGCCCACCAGCATGCGGTCGCCGGGATAGCTGTCGACCAGCTTGCGTAGACCGCGCAGCACTTCGTGGCTGTAAGGCTGATCGTTGAAGTCCGACAGCGGTTGGCCGGCCTGGCAGCGCGGGTCGTCGGCGAAGCTTAAGTCCTTGCCGGTGCAGTGGATGACGTCGATACGGAAGCCATCGATGCCGCGGTCGAGCCAGAAGCGCAGCACGTCGTGCATCGCCTCGACCACCTCGGGGTTGCGCCAGTTGAGGTCCGGTTGCTTGGCGAGGAACAGGTGCAGGTAGTACTGCTGGGTGTGCTCGTCCCAGGTCCAGGCGCTGCCGGCGCCGAGCGCGGCACGCCAGTTGTTCGGCTGGTCACGCCAGATGTACCAGTCGCGCTTGGGGTTGTCCCGCGAGCTGCGCGACTCGACGAACCAGGGATGCTCATCCGAGGTGTGATTGGGCACGAAATCCAGCAGCACGCGGATATTGCGGGCATGGGCTTCGGCGATCAGCCGGTCGATGTCGGCCAGCGAGCCGAACAGCGGGTCGATATCGCAATAGTCGCTGATGTCGTAGCCGGCATCGGCCATGGGCGAGCGGAAGATCGGCGACAGCCAGAGGGCGTCGACGCCCAGCTGCTGCAGATGATCGAGATGGCGCAGTACGCCGTTGAGGTCGCCGATGCCGTCGCCATTGCTGTCGGCAAACGACCGCGGGTAGATCTGATAAACGGTCGCGCCCTTCCACCACGGTGTTCGGGTTGTCTCGCTCATGCCATGTACCCCCTGATTCGTCTCAGGTCGCGGCCGATGCTGCACGACCGCTCTGTCAGGTTTACGACTGGTCAACGGCACATGGGTTCGTTAGTTAATTGATCCTGGTCGGTCCGCGATGAACGCAAGGGTGGATACTCCGCCTAAGCTAACGACAGACTTTCACCCCCCTCCGAGGAGATTTGCATGCTACGTATTGCCATCAACGGGTATGGACGTATCGGTCGCGCCGTCGTACGAGCGCTGTTCGAGCGTGGGTTGCAGGATCGGGTACAGGTGGTCGCGATCAACGATCTCAGCGACCACAAGACGCTGGTGCATCTGACCCGCTTCGATTCGACCTTTGGTCGTTTTCCCGAGCCGGTTGAGCTGCAGGGCGAGTCGATGGTGGTGCGCGGCCAGGCGATCCGCCTGCTGGCCGAACGCGATGCGACCCAGCTGCCGTGGAAGGAGCTGAATGTCGATGTGGTGCTCGAGTGCACCGGCAAGTTCAAGAAGCGCGCGATGATCGAGCAGCACCTGCAGGCCGGAGCCAGTCGCGTATTCGCCTCGCATCCGCTGGATGGCGGCGACCTGACCGTGGTCTACGGCGTGAATCACCAGCTGCTGGGCGATCAGCGCGTCGTCTCCAACGCCTCGTGCACCACCAACTGCCTGGCGCCGCTGGCCAAGGTGCTGCACGAGGCGGTCGGCATCCGTCAGGGCCTGCTCAACACCGTGCACTCCTACACCAACGACCAGAACCTGCTGGACAAGGCGCACAGCGATCTCTACCGCGCGCGTGCCGCGGCGTTGTCGATGATTCCGTCCACCACCGGTGCGGCCAAGGCCATCGGCCTGGTGCTGCCGGAGCTGGCCGGGCGTCTGGACGGGCTCTCGGTGCGGGTGCCGACGCCGAACGTCTCGCTGGTCGATCTGACCTTCATCGCCGAGAACGCGCCGGCAAGCGTCGAGGCAATCAACGACATCCTGCGTGCCGGGGCGCAGAAGCTGCCGGCCGGCGTCATGGAGTGCAATGAGGAAGCGCTGGTGTCCTGCGACTTCAACGGCTACCCGGCGTCCTGCGTCGCCGACCTCAGCCAGACCCGCGTGCAGGGCGAGCTGGTCAAGGTGATGGCCTGGTACGACAACGAGTGGGGCTTCTCCAACCGCATGCTCGATGTGTTGCTGCATTGGGACGGAGCCAAGTCGGCCTGATGGCCGAAACCGACCGACCGGGCGCGGGGCAGGGGCTCTGGCAGCTGAGCCTCGCGCAGTTTCGCCAATCCGTGGCCGAGCGTGCGTTGCCCGGCTGCGGTGCGGTTACCGCAGTCAGCGCTGACTTGGCCGTGGCGCTGATCATCAAGGCGCTGCGGGTCAGCGCGGCATATGGCGGTGCTTCTTGCGAGGCGCTGCTGGCCGAAGCCCGCTCGCTGCTTGGTCGTCCCGGTGCCTTTGCCGATGATGACGTTGCGGTCTTTTCCGACTATCTGAAGGACGACGAAGACCGGAAGCCTGACTTGTCGCGACAGGCCTGTGCAGTGCCGCTGGCGACGGCACATGCCTGCGTCGAGGCGCTGGGCATCGCCGAGCACGCCTTGCCGATGGTCGAGCCGGCGCTGCGCTGTGATGTCGAGGCAGCGGTGTTGTTGCTGAGCGCCTGCGTCGATGCCGTACTGCTCAATGTCGAGGCTGATATGGACGAGCTGGATGCAAAGGCGCGGGCCGATGTGCTGTCGGCGCGTGATCGCCTGCGGCAGCAATCGACTCAGCTTCGCGATCGTCTGAGCACTCGCTGATCCTGTTTCCCTAAGCACACCCCCTAATCCTGAGACGAAAGGTCTCGTTTCAGGTTGACGGCGGCTGCCTGCCCTACCTACTCTCCGGTTTATAGTGAGACGTATAGTCTCAAAATAAGAAGCTGCCGCTTCGTCAGGCAGTCCACATTCGGAGAGTGCCCATGAGTCATCGCATCGTCCTGCCGCGCCTGATGGAAGTCGGCGCCGGCGCCAGCCAGCAACTCGCCCGCGTGCTGAAGGAGCTGGGCTGCAATCGCCCGTTGATCGTCACCGACCGCATGATGGTCGAGCTGGGCTATGTCGCGCGCATTGCCGGTCAGCTGGAAGAAGCCGGTATCGCCAGCCAGTGCTTCGCCGATACCCTGCCCGAACCAACCGCTGCCTCGATCCGCGCCGGGGTGGAAATGGTCCGCCAGGGCGACTTCGACTCCATCGTTGCGCTCGGCGGCGGCAGCCCGATCGATTCGGCCAAGGCCATCGGCATCCTCGGCAAGTTCGGCGGCGAGATGCGCGACTACCGCTTCCCGCGCGACGTCAGCGAAGCCGGCCTGCCGCTGATCGCCATTCCCACCACCGCCGGCACCGGCTCGGAGGCGACGCGTTTCACCATCATCACCGACGAAACCAGCGACGAGAAAATGCTCTGCGCGGGCCTCGGCTTCATGCCCATCGCCGCGCTGATCGATTACGAGCTGACCCTCTCGCTGCCGCCGCGGGTCACCGCCGACACCGGCATCGATGCGCTGACCCACGCCATCGAGGCCTATGTCAGCCGCAAGGCCAGCCTCTACAGCGATGCCCAGGCGCTCGAAGCCATGCGTCTGCTGGCGCCGAACCTGCGCGCAGCCTTCCACGAGCCGGGCAACCGCGCCGCGCGCGAGGCAATGATGCTTGGCGCGACGCTGGCCGGGATCGCCTTCTCCAACGCCTCGGTGGCGCTGGTGCACGGCATGAGCCGACCGATCGGTGCCTTCTTCCATGTGCCGCACGGGCTGTCCAACGCCATGCTGCTGCCGGCGATCACCGCCTTCTCGATTCCCGCGGCGCCCGAGCGCTACGCCGATTGCGCGCGGGCGATGGGTGTCGCCGCGCAAACCGACAGCGTCGAGGTAGCCAACGACAAGCTGCTCGCCGAGCTGCGCGCGATCAATCAGGAACTGAAAGTGCCGAGCCCGGAACAGTTCGGCATCAGCCGCGAGCGCTTCTTCGAGCTGCGCGAGACCATGGCGCGCCAGGCGCTGGCCTCCGGCTCGCCGGGCAACAACCCGCGCGTGCCCACGGAAGCGGAAATCATCGACCTCTACGAAACCGTCTGGAACCAGGAGTGAAGCCATGCAGACCCTCGGCAACCTGATCAACAACGAGGCCGTCGCCGGCCGCTCCGAACGCCACGCCACCGTCTACAACCCGGCCACCGGCGAGCCGCGCCTGTACGTCTCGCTGTCCTCGGCGGACGAAACCCGCGAGGCCATCGCCGCCGCTCAGGCAGCCTTCGACGGCTGGTCGAAGACCCCGCCGCTGGTGCGCGCGCGGGTCATGTTTCGTTTCAAGGAATTGCTCGAACGGCGCCGCGACGACGTCGCCCGGCTGATCACCAGCGAACACGGCAAGGTCTTTTCCGACGCCCAGAGCGAAGTCACCCGCGGGCTGGAGGTGGTCGAGTTTGCCTGCGGCATCCCGCACCTGCTCAAGGGCGAGTTCTCCTCCAATGTTGGTCGCGACATCGATTCCAACTCGCTGATGCAGCCGCTGGGCGTCTGCGTCGGCATCACCCCGTTCAACTTCCCGGCCATGGTGCCGTTGTGGATGCTGCCGGTGGCCATCGCCTGCGGGAATACCTTCGTCCTCAAGCCTTCGGAAAAGGACCCCAGCGCGACCATGCTGCTCGGTGAGCTGCTGGCCGAAGCCGGGCTGCCGGCCGGCGTGCTGAACATCGTCAACGGCGACAAGGAAGCGGTGGACGTGTTGCTCACCGACGAGCGCGTGCAGTCGGTGAGCTTCGTCGGCTCGACGCCGATCGCCGAATACATCTATGCAACCGCGTCGGCCCACGGCAAGCGCTGCCAGGCGCTGGGCGGGGCGAAGAACCACATGGTGGTGATGCCCGATGCCGATCCGCAGCAGGTGGTCAGCTCGCTGATCGGCGCGGCTTATGGCTCGGCAGGCGAGCGCTGCATGGCCATTTCGGTGGCGGTGTGCGTCGGTGACGAGGTGGCCGACAAGCTGGTCGGCATGCTGCAAGACGAGATCGGCCAGATGCGCACCGGCCCGGGCCTGGGCATCGAGCCCGAGCCGCACATGGGCCCGCTGGTGACCCGTGAGCACCAGCAGAAGGTCAGCGGCTACATCGATCTGGGCGTGGAAGAGGGCGCGACGCTGGTCTGCGACGGTCGTGGCATCAAGGTCGAGGGCCATGAGAACGGCTTCTATGTCGGCCCGACGCTGTTCGACCGTGTCACGCCGAGCATGCGCATCTACCGCGAGGAAATCTTCGGTCCGGTGCTGGCAGTGGTGCGGGTGAAGAGCTTCGACGAGGCGCTGCAACTGATCAACGACCATGAATACGGCAATGGCACCTCGATCTTCACCCGCGACGGCGACACCGCGCGGCAGTTCGAGGAAAACGTCAAGGTCGGCATGGTCGGCGTCAACGTGCCGATCCCGGTGCCGATGGCCTTCCACTGCTTCGGCGGTTGGAAGCGCTCGGTGTTCGGCCCGCTGAACATGCACGGCCCGGATGGGGTGCGCTTCTTCACCCGGATGAAGACCGTGACCCGGCGCTGGCCCACCGGTATCCGCGCCGGTGCCGAGTTCGCCATGCCGACCATGAAGTAACCCGCGCGGCACCGTTGCACAGATGGTGCCGGTCGCTACACTCGTGCGCGCCCTGCGGGGCGCTCATCTCATCGAACGACAAGGCAGACGATGCGCAGCATTCCCCGCGAGAAAGGCTCCTCCATCACCCGCGTGCTGGAAATCATCGAGGCGGTTGCGGCGGCGAAGGAGCCGCTCAGCCCGACGGCCCTGGCCGAACGGCTGGACATTCCCAAGGCCAGCGCGCACCGGCTGGTGCAGACGCTGGAAAAGGAAGGCTTCCTGCAGTTCGGCCTGCGCGGTGGGCTGTTACCGGGCGAGCGCCTGCACGTCGCGGCGCTGAACATCCTGCGCAGCAGCCGGCACAACGCGCTGCGCCAGGCGATCCTGCGCCAGCTCTCCGAAGCCATCGGTGAAACCTGCGGGCTGGCCATCCCGGATGGGCTGGACATGCTCTATTTCGACCGGGTGCAGACCAACTGGCCGCTGCAGATCAACCTGCCCATTGGCAGCCACACGCCGCTCTGGTGCACCGCCAGTGGCAAGCTCTATCTGGCCTCGCTGCCGCCGGAGCAACTGGAGCGGGTGCTGCCGCGCTTGCCGCTACAACGGATGGCGCGCAACACGCTGACTGACCTCAGCGCGCTGCGTGACGATCTGGCGCGGGTGCGTGAAGAACAGCTCGGCACCGATTGCGAGGAGTTCATCGACGGCATGGTCGCCTGTGCGGTGCCGGTGCGGGATGCCGACGGCGAGCTGCTGGCCTGCCTGTTCAGCCATGCACCGGTGATTCGCTGCTCGATGGCGCAGCTGCTGGAGTTCGTGCCGCGGCTGCGCGCCGCGGCGCGCGAGCTGGAAGCCGTGCTCGGCAGCGCGGCGGCGCTGGACGAACAACGCTGAGTCAGATCACGTAGAACAGAATCGCAATGAAGTGCAGCAGGCTGCCAACCATCACGAAGATGTGCCAGATGCCGTGCCAGTGGCGGAAACGGTCGTCGAAGACGAAGAACACGATGCCTACCGTGTAGCAGATGCCGCCGGTCAGCAGCCAGGCGAAGCCGGCACCGCCGAGCGCCGCCAGCAGCGGCTTGACCGCCACCAGCACGATCCAGCCCATCACCGCGTAGATCACCAGTGACAGCACCCGCGCCTCGGAGCGCGGCTTGATCTCCTGCAGCATGCCGATCACCGCCAGGCCCCAGACGATGCCGAACAGCGTCCAGCCCCAGGGGCCGGCCAGAGTGACCAGGCAGAACGGCGTGTAGCTGCCGGCGATCAGCAGATAGATCGACAGGTGATCGAGCTTGCGCATGACCACCTTCGCCCGCCCGCGCAGGCTGTGGTACAGCGTCGAGATGCTGTAGAGCAGGATCAGGCTGAGGCCGTAGATCGCGGCACTGACGATCTTCGCCAGCTCGCCGTCGAGCGCCGCCAGCACCAGCAGCCAAATGGCGCCCAGACAGGCCAGCAGCGCACCGACCAGGTGCGTCCAGGCATTGAAGCGTTCACCGTGGTACATCGAATCCCTCCAGAAGCCGCAATCGGCAAAGCATGCCGCGGTTGGGTTACGGGATACAAACCGGTGCTGAATGCCCCTCGAAAAGAAGGGCGTGGCGTCAGCGCTTGAGCATCGCCCGCATCGCCGCCAGGGCGTCGTTGCCGCGCGCGGCCTTGACCTCCACCGGCGCATCCTCCTGGCCTTCCCAGACCAGGTCCTCGGGCGGCAGTTCGTCGAGGAAGCGGCTCGGCGTGCAGTCGATCACCTCGCCATACTGCTTGCGCTTGGCGGCGAAGGTCAGTGCCAGGTTGCGCTTGGCGCGGGTGATGCCGACGTAGGCCAGGCGCCGCTCTTCCTCGATGGTGTCGGACTCGATGCTGGAGCGGTGCGGCAGAATCTCTTCCTCGAAGCCGATGATGTACACCGAGGGGAATTCCAGGCCCTTGGAGGCGTGCATGGTCATCATCTGCACGCCCTCGGCGCCTTCTTCCTCTTCCTGCTGACGCTCGAGCATGTCGCGCAGCACCAGCTTGCCGATGGCGTCCTCGATGGTCATGTCGCCATCTTCGTCTTTATCCAGCGTGTTTTTCAGCGCATCGACGAGGAACCAGACGTTGCCCATGCGTGCGTCGGCCACCTTGTCGCTGGAGGCGTTCTGGCGCAGCCAGTTCTCGTAGTCGATGTCCATCACCATGCTGCGGATGGCGGCGATCGGCTCGTTGACCACGCATTGCTGGCGGACGTTGTCCATCCAGTGCTTGAAGCGCGCCAGGCGCTCGGCATAGCGGCTGTCCAGATGCGCGCCGAGGCCGATCTCGTCAGCGGCGGCGTACATCGAGATGCCGCGCTCGCTGGCATAGTTGCCGAGCTTTTCCAGGGTGGTGGAGCCGATCTCGCGGCGCGGCACATTGATCACCCGCAGGAAGGCGTTGTCGTCGTCCGGGTTGACCAGCAGGCGGAAGTAGCTCATCAGATCCTTCACTTCCTGGCGGGCGAAGAAGCTGGTGCCGCCGGACAGCCGATAGGGAATCTGGTGGTGCTGCAGCTTCAGCTCCATCAGCTTGGCCTGGTAGTTGCCGCGGTAGAGGATGGCGAAGTCGCTGTAGGGGCGCTGGGTACGCAGGTGTTCGGTGAGGATCTCCAGCGCCACCCGCTCGCACTCGGCATCCTCGTTGCGCGTGCGGATCACCCGGATCTCGTCGCCGTGGCCCATCTCCGACCACAGCTGCTTCTCGAACACGTGCGGGTTGTTGGCGATGAGGATGTTGGCGCACTTGAGGATGCGGCTGGTGGAGCGGTAGTTCTGCTCCAGCATCACCACCTTCAGCGAGGGGTAATCCTCTTTGAGCAGCATCAGGTTTTCCGGCCGCGCGCCACGCCAGGCGTAGATCGACTGGTCGTCGTCGCCGACCACGGTGAACTGGTTGCGCATGCCCACCAGCAGCTTGACCAGCAGATACTGGCTGGCGTTGGTGTCCTGGTATTCGTCGACTAACAGGTAGCGGATGCGGTTCTGCCACTTCTCCAGGATGTCGGCGTGCTCTTGAAAGAGTTTCACCGGCAGCAGGATCAGGTCGTTGAAGTCCACCGCGTTGTACGCCTTGAGCGTACGCTGGTAGTGCAGATAGACGATGGCGGCGGTCTGCTCCTTGGGATTGCGCGCGTTGGCCAGGGCCTCGTCGGGCAGGATCAGATCGTTCTTCCAGCTGTCGATGTAGTTCTTGATCTCATCGGCGCCGTCGTCGCCGGAATACTCCTTCTGCATGATGTCGGTGAGCAGCGCCTTGATGTCGCCGTCATCGAAGATCGAGAAACCGGGCTTGTAGCCCATCCGCGCGTATTCCTTGCGGATGATGTTCATGCCCAGGTTGTGGAAGGTGGACACGGTCAGGCCGCGCGCCTCGGCGCCCTTGAGCAGGCTGCCGACGCGCTCCTTCATTTCGCGCGCGGCCTTGTTGGTGAAGGTCATGGCGACGATATGGCGGGCCTGGATGCCGCACTGCTGCACCAGATAGGCAATCTTGCGGGTGATCACGCTGGTCTTGCCGGAGCCGGCGCCGGCGAGCACCAGCAGGGGGCCGCCGACGTAGTTCACGGCTTCCTGCTGCCGAGGATTGAGTCGGGACATGGAGTTCAGGTCATTCGAAGCGGGGGCGGGAGTTTAACAGGCTGATGCGCCGATGCTGGCCCGTTGCATGCTCAATAAATCACCGATCGTCGCGCATGGGGCTTGGCTGAACGAAATAATGGATTAGTCTTGTGCGCGCTGCAGGAGGCAGGGCATTTGCAAAGGACTGTGCGGGAATCGGGTGCGTGTCGCTCGTCTACAAACCCATCGAGTCTGGAGGCCGCTTGTCAGCGCCCGTGCAAACCATGCCGCTGCTGTTACTTGCCGATCGTCCCGAATGGGCGACGCGGCTGCGTGACTGCCTGCAGGCTTCGCATTGCACGGAGCGGTTGGTCATCGCGGCGAGCTGCGAATCAGCCGGCGAGCTGCTCGCATCGCCCTGCCTGCTGCTGGCGACCCCTCAATGCCGGCCGCCGGTCGGGCGCTATCCCTGGCCGCTGATCCTGCTGCTCGACGAAGAACCAGCGGACTCTCCGGAGGGTGCGGTGGACTGGCTGGTAGCCGATCAGCTGAGCCCCGAGGTGCTGCGCCGTTGCCTGCGCTACGTGCGTGAGCGCTGCAACCTGCAGGGCACCCTGCAGAAGCTCGCCGAGCAGGACCCGCACACCGGTATCGTCAACCGCCAGGGCTTCCAGACGCTGCTGTTCGATGCCCTGGCCGAACACCAGGAGCAGGGCCTGGTGCTGGGTTATCTGGATCTGGACAACTTTCGCCACGTCAACGATGCCCTGGGCCACGAGGCCGGGGACCGGCTGATCCTGCAGGTGGTGGCGCGGCTCAAGGCGCAGCTGGAGGTCGGCGACATGCTGGCGCGGCTGGGCGGCGACGAGTTCGCGCTGTTGCTCGATACCCGCGGTGATCCGCAGCGCGCCGAGGCGGTAGCCGATCGTATCGTCGAGGCATTGGCAGAACCCTACTGGGTGGAAGGCGAGAGCCTGATGCTTGGCTGCAGCATCGGTCTGGCGCGGGCCAGCGCGGGCATCAAGGCCGATCCGCTGCTCTGGCACGCGCAGATCGCCATGCGCCAGGCCAAGGCGAGCCAAGGCTGCACCTGGTGTTTCTATGACGAGCAGGTCAGCCGCAGCGCGCGCAGCCTGGCCGATCAGGAAGGTGAGCTGCGCCGCGCCCTGCGTCGCGGCGAGCTGGAGCTGCACTATCAGCCGCGTCTGTGCCTGGAGAGCGGGCGCATCGTCGGGCTGGAGGCGCTGGTGCGCTGGCTGCATCCGGAAAGAGGCCTGCTGGCCCCGGACGCATTCATACCCATGGCCGAGGAGAGCGGGCTGATCGTGCCGCTCGGCTACTGGGTAATCGCCCGGGCGCTGCGTGATCTGCAAAGCCTGCAGGATGGCGGCGCCGATGCGCTGCACATGGCGATCAACCTGTCGTTTCGCCAGTTCCAGGACAGCCAGCTGCTGCCGACCCTCAACCGCCTGATCGACGAGCGTGGCATCGATCCGCACTGGCTGGAATTCGAACTCACCGAAACCGCGGTGATGCGTCGTAGCGATCAGGTACAGAGCGCCATGAATGCGCTGGGCGAGCTGGGCGTGCGTTTCTCGCTGGATGATTTCGGCACCGGCTTTTCGTCGTTCGTGCACCTGTCCAGCCTGCCGATCACGCTGCTGAAGATCGACAAGAGCTTTGTCGCCGGCATGATCCTGCGGCCGGAGAAACTGCAGCTGGTGCAGGCGATGGTCGGGCTGGCGCACAACCTCGACCTGGAGGTGGTTGCCGAAGGCGTCGAGACGGCTGAACAGCTTGAGCTGCTGCGCCAGTTCGGCGCGCAGCAGGTGCAGGGCTATCTGGTCAGCCAGCCGCTGCCATTGGCCGAGCTGGTTAGCTTCATGAGTGCCGAACGTCTGTCCGCAGGTGTGGCGCACTGATCGGGGGCGTCCTGGCCGTGCCAGGACGCCGGAGCGATTCAGCGGACCATGTGCAGGAAGTGCATGTGTTTCTCGTACTGGCCGAGGATGTCGCTGATGACGTCCTCGCGGCTCCAGCCCATCACGTCGTAATCCTGACCGCCTTCCTTCAGGTGCACCTCGGCACGGAAGTACTTGCGCTCCTCGCGTTCGTCGTCATCGCTGGTGGCGACGAAGCTCGGCATGGCGTAGGCGCGGGGGCGAACCTCGTAGATGAAATCCGGCTCGCCGTCATGGGTGATTTCGAAGCGCAGGCGACGGTCTTCGCCTTCGCTGATCTCGACCACATAGCCCTGCTTGCGCATTTCCTCGGCGATGTCCTCGTAGGCCGGGCGCACCACTTCGGTGATGAAGCGCACCACATGGGCGCGCCGCGGAAACAGCATCAGCGTGCGCAGTCGGCGCTGCCAGCCTCCCGCTGTGCGCGGCGCGCTGGGCGAGGTGCTCAGCGCCTGGTAGCGCAGCCCCTGCTTGGTGGCATCCAGGCGCAGCGCCTTGAGCAGGCCCCACATCGAACAGAGCAGCGCGATGGTGAAGGGCAGGGCGCTGGCGATGGTCGCGGTCTGCAGGGCGGTCAGGCCATCGGCCAGTAGCAGTGCGATGGCCACGCCGCCCATGGACATCGCCCAGAAGATCCGCTGCCAGACCGGCGTGCCCTGTTTGCCGCCGGAGGCGAGCATGTCCACCACCAGTGCACCGGAATCCGCCGAGGTGACGAAGAACACCACCACCATGATGATGGCGATCAGCGAGATGAGCGCGGAGAACGGGAAGTGCTCGAGGAAGGCGAACAGCGCCAGCGAGCTGTCCTGTTCGATGGCATCGCCGAGGCTGGTCACGTGCTCCCAGAGGATCATGTGAATCGCGGTGTCACCGAATACGGTCATCCACAGCAGGGTGAAGGCGGTCGGCACCAGCAGCACGCCGGCGACGAACTCGCGAATCGTCCGGCCTCGCGAGATACGCGCGATGAACAGCCCGACGAAGGGCGACCAGGCCAGCCACCAGCCCCAGTAGAACAGCGTCCAGCCGCCGATCCAGTCGTTCGGCTCGTAGGCGTAGAGGTTGAAGGTCTTGTCGACGATGTCCGACAGGTAGCTACCGGTGTTCTGCACGAAAGTCTGCAGGATGAACACCGTCGGCCCGGCAACGAGCACCATCAGCAACAGCAGTGCTGCCAGTGTCAGGTTCAGCTCGGACAAGCGGCGCACGCCCTTGTCCAGCCCGGTAACCACCGAAACCGTGGCCAACAGCGTGGTGGCGATGATCAGGCCGATCTGCACCGGCACCGAGATCGGCAGGCCATAGAGGTGGTTCAGGCCGGTGTTGATCTGGGTGACGCCCAGACCCAGCGAGGTGGCGACCCCGAGTACGGTGCCGATGATGGCGAAGATGTCCACGGCATGGCCGATTGGCCCGTAGATGCGCTCGCCGATCAGTGGATAGAGCGCCGAGCGCAGCGTCAGCGGCAGGCCATGGCGGTAGGCGAAGTAGGCCAGGATCATCGCCACGATGGCGTAGATCGACCAGGCGTGCAGGCCCCAGTGGAAGAAGGTGATCTTCATCGCCTCGCGCGCGGCGAGCGTGGTGCCGCCTTCGCCGGTCGGCGGCGAGAGGAAGTGCATCACCGGTTCGGCGACGCCGAAGAACATCAGGCCGATGCCCATGCCGGCGGAGAACAGCATGGCGAACCAGGTCAGCGCGCTGTAGTCCGGCTCGCTGTGGTCCGGGCCGAGCTTGATGTCGCCATAGCGACTGAATGCCAGCAGCACCACCATCAGCAGGATGAGTGCGACGGCAAGGATGTAGAGCCAGCTGACGTTGGCGATGATCCAGGCCTGGGTGTCGCCAAACAGGGTTTGTGCGTGGCTCTGGAACGCGACGCTGTAGATCACCAGCGCCAGGATGATAACCGCCGAGCCATAGAAGACCGGGGCGTTGAGGTGGGAAGACGAGGGCTGTTTTGCCTCCATGCTGCGCTCCTTCGGATTGTGTCTGGGGGAGTGGCCGCCTGTGGCGAAAGCCAGCCAACTTAACACAGACCGCGAAGGACGCCGGTTGTCCGCGGCCGATTTGCGCGAGCCAGAGCCCGCGCCAGAGTGGCTCAGGCCTGGCTGCCGGGCCGGTACTGCAGTGCTTCGGCGAGGTGCTGGCGACTGATGCACGCAGCTTGTTCCAAATCGGCGAGAGTGCGTGCCACCTTGAGCAGACGGTGCGCGGCGCGCAGCGACAGCGCCAGGCGTTCGCAGGCGCGCTCCAGCCAGGCCTGATCCTCAGCCGTCAGCTGGCAATGACTGCGCAGGCCCGCCAGGTCGAGAAAGGCATTGGCACAGCCCTGGCGAGCCTGTTGCAGCTGTCGCGCCTGCGCCACTTGAGCGGCCAGCACGGCACTGCTTTGCCCTGTTTGCGGTGGTGCGTTGAGTGCCGTGGCCTCACGCGCCACGGTCAGATGCAGGTCGATGCGGTCGAGCAGCGGGCCGGAGAGCTTGTTGCGATAACGCTGGATCTGATCCGGCGTGCAGCGGCAGCGTCCGTTGGGATCGCCGAGATAGCCGCACGGGCAGGGGTTCATCGCCGCCACGAGCTGGAAGCGCGCCGGAAAGCGCACCTTGTCGCGCGCTCGGGCAATTACGATATGGCCTGATTCCAGCGGCTCGCGCAGGACCTCGAGCACCTTGCGGTCGAACTCCGGTAGCTCGTCGAGAAACAGCACACCTTGGTGCGCCAAAGTGATCTCGCCCGGCTGCGGCCGGCTGCCGCCACCGACCAGCGCAGGGCCCGATGCACTGTGATGGGGCTGCCGAAAGGGACGCTGCGGCCAATGTTCAAGTGGGCTGTGGCTGGCCACCGAATGGATGGCGGCGACTTCCAGCGCTTCCTGTTCGTCGAGCGGCGGCAACAGGCCGGGCAGGCGGCTGGCCAGCAGAGTCTTGCCGGTGCCAGGTGGCCCGGAAAACAAGAGGTTGTGAGCACCAGCCGCGGCAATCAGCAGCCCGCGCTTGGCGGCCTGCTGGCCTTGTACGTCAGCCAGGTCCGGGTAGGGCTGAATCTGCCGCAGCAGGCCTTGGGCGGCATAGGGTTCGAGCGGTGTGACGCCGTTGAAGTGCGCAGCGACCTCGAGCAGGTGTTCGGCGGCATAGACGGTGAGCCCGGAAGCGAGGCTGGCTTCCTCGGCGTTGGCTCGCGGCACCAGCAAGGCGCGTCCGGCAGCCCGGGCGGCAAGGGCTGCCGGCAACACGCCCTGAACCGGACGCAAGGCACCGGAGAGTGCGAGCTCGCCGAGGCATTCCAGACTGTCGAGGCGCTCGGCGGGCAGCTGACCGCTGGCTGCGAGAATGCCCAGGGCGATGGCCAGGTCGAAACGACCGCCATCCTTGGGTAAATCGGCGGGCGCAAGATTGAGGGTGATGCGGCGCGGCGGGAAGTCGAAGCCGGAGGTGAGGATGGCGCTGCGCACGCGGTCCTTGCTTTCCTTGACGGCGGTTTCCGGCAGGCCGACCAGCGCGAGGGCTGGCAGACCGTTGGCCAGGTGGGCTTCGACGGTTACCGGCGGCGCTTCTACACCGATCTGCGCGCGGCTATGAACTATGGCCAGGGACATTCGATCACTCCTTTGATCGTGTCGCGGCCCGACCTGTCAGGGCGCGGGCGGCGTGAGCTTTTCTTCCAGTTCGGCGACCTTGGCCTCAAGCGCTTCCAGGCGAGTACGAGTACGGGCGAGTACCACCATCTGGCTGTCGAACTCATCGCGGCTGACTACGTCGAGCTTGTTCAGCGCGCCCTGCACCACGCCCTTGAGCTGGGCTTCGAATTCACCACGCGGCAGCGGCGTCTCGCCGTTGAACAGGCGCGAGGCCTGGGAGCCGATGGCATCTAGAAAAGCTTTTGGCGGCAACATTGAAAGCACCTGTCGTTGGACGGGGCGCAGTGTAGCACGGTGTTTTTTGCGGCTTTCTGGCGCGTCGTGCACAGAAACTGAGCAGGGGGTGGTGCGCAGTCGCACCATTAGGGTGCGTCGGCTGAGCGCAACCGTCCGTCGGCCGCCTCCGTTCTGGGTAAAAGCCCTTGCAAATTGGGGCTTGCGTAAAGCTGGCATCGATTCTGCTTTGTCCCCAGCAACGCATGCACCAGCGGGTTGCGGTGCATGGGTGATTCGAGACGCTTTGTCGGAGAGGTTGGTGGTGTCGGTCAGCTGCTCGGGTACAGCCGGAGCGTTACAAGAGCCAGACACTGAGCTTAGACTTGAGCCGGGTTCGTACTTCTGGGGCAAGTCCACCTAAAACGGGAGAAGTTTTCATGAAACTAGTCACTGCCATCATCAAGCCGTTCAAGCTGGACGACGTGCGCGAGTCTCTGTCGGAAATCGGCGTACAGGGCATCACCGTTACTGAAGTCAAAGGCTTCGGTCGTCAGAAGGGTCACACTGAGCTATACCGTGGTGCCGAATACGTCGTCGACTTCCTGCCGAAAGTGAAGATCGATGTAGCCATCGCCGACGATCAGCTCGATCGCGTCATCGAGGCCATCACCAAGGCCGCCAATACCGGCAAGATCGGTGACGGCAAGATCTTCGTGGTCAACCTGGAACAGGCCATCCGCATCCGTACCGGCGAAACCGATACCGACGCGATTTAAGCAGCACCTCCGAACCCCCACGCCCCAGGAGTAAAACCATGACTCTGCGAAGATTCGCAGGGCTAGGAGCCCTTTTGTCTCTGATAAGTCCAGGCCTGGCCCTGGCGCAGGAGGCAACGCTGGATTCAGGCGACACGGCATGGATGCTGACGGCCACTGCGCTGGTGCTGTTCATGACCATCCCTGGGCTGGCACTGTTCTACGGCGGCATGGTCCGCTCGAAGAACATTCTCTCGGTGATGATGCAGTGCTTCGCCGTCACCGGCCTGATGAGCATCCTCTGGATGGTCTATGGCTACAGCCTCGCTTTCGACACCACGGGTATGGAAGCCGGGGTCACCAACTTCAATTCTTTCGTTGGCGGTCTGGATCGCGCTTTCCTCAGCGGTCTGACGCCCGACAGCCTGGTCGGCGCCTTCCCTGAAAGCGTCTTCATCACCTTCCAGATGACCTTCGCCATCATCACCCCGGCACTTATCGTCGGCGCCTTCGCCGAGCGTATGAAGTTCTCCGCGATGCTGGTGTTCACGGGCGTCTGGTTCACGCTGGTCTATGCGCCGATCGCACACATGGTATGGGGCGGCGACGGCGGCCTGATGTGGGACTGGGGCGTGCTCGACTTCGCCGGCGGCACCGTGGTGCACATCAATGCCGGTATCGCCGGTCTGGTGGCATGCCTGGTGCTGGGTAAGCGCAAGGGTTACCCGAACACGCCAATGGCGCCGCACAACCTGGGCCTGACTCTGGTCGGTGCCGCGATGCTCTGGGTCGGCTGGTTTGGCTTCAACGCAGGCTCGGCCATTGCCGCCAACGGTACGGCCGGCATGGCCATGCTGGTCACCCAGATCGCTACTGCAGCCGCGGCGCTGGGTTGGATGTTCGCCGAGTGGATCGGCCACGGCAAACCCAGCGCGCTAGGCATCGCCTCCGGCGTGGTGGCCGGTCTGGTCGCCATCACCCCGGCCGCCGGCACCGTCGGTCCGATGGGCGCGCTGGTCATCGGCCTGGTCTCCGGAGTGGTCTGCTTCTTCTGCGCCACCAGCCTGAAACGCAAGCTCGGCTACGACGACTCTCTGGATGCGTTCGGTGTGCACGGCATTGGCGGCATCGTCGGTGCGCTGCTTACCGGCATCTTCGCCGCACCCATGCTGGGCGGCTTCGGCGAAGTGGAGAGCATTGGTCTGCAGCTGTGGATCCAGTTCAAGGGCGTGCTGTTCACCGTGGTGTACACCGGCATCGTCACCTACCTGATCCTCAAGGCGATCGATCTGGTGATGGGGCTGCGGGTCAACGAGGAGCAGGAAACCATCGGCCTGGACCTCAGCCTGCATAACGAGCGTGGCTACAACCTGTAATCCATTCAGGGCACCCCGGAGCCAACGCCGGGGCCAATCCTAAAAGCGGTGCAGGCCTTCGATGCAGCATGCGATGGCCTGCGGACCGAACAGCGCATACAGCGCGACAGCAAGAGGTGACACATGGATAGCACTGCATTGATACCCGTCCAGTACGGACTCGATACCTTCTACTTCGTGATCTGCGGAGCGCTGGTGATGTGGATGGCGGCAGGTTTTGCCATGCTCGAAGCCGGTCTGGTCCGGGCGAAGAACACCGCCGAGATTCTTACCAAGAACATCGTGCTCTACTCGCTGGCTTCGATCATGTACCTGCTGGTCGGCTACTACATCATGTACTCCAGCCCGGAAGGTGGCATTTTCCCGAGTCTGGGCTTCCTGATCGGCGACGAACATGCAGTCGACCTGGTCGCGGCCGGGGGTGAGGATGCGCCTTACTATTCCGCTCGCGCTGACTTCTTCTTCCAGATCGTGTTCGCCGCAACCTGCATGTCGGTGGTCTCCGGTGCGGTGGCCGAGCGCATGAAGCTGTGGGCGTTCATCGCCTTCGCCGTGGTGATGACCGGCTTCATCTATCCGGTTCAGGGCTTCTGGAAGTGGGGCGGTGGTTTCCTCGACGCGGCTGGCTTCCTCGACTTCGCCGGCTCCGGCATCGTGCACATGGCTGGCGCGGCTGCAGCTCTGGCGGGTGTCTTGTTGCTCGGTGCACGTAAGGGCAAGTACGGCCCGAACGGCCAGATCAATGCCATTCCCGGCGCCAACATGCCGATGGCGACGCTCGGTGCCTTCATCCTTTGGATGGGTTGGTTCGGCTTCAACGGTGGCTCGCAGCTGAAAATGAGCACCATCGAAGACGCCAACGCCGTGGCCCAGGTCTTCGTCAACACCAACATGGGTGCTGCTGGCGGCCTGATCGCTGCACTGATCACCGCGCGCCTGCTGTTTGGCAAGTCCGACCTGACCATGGTCCTCAACGGTGCGCTAGCCGGCCTGGTGGCCATCACTGCAGAGCCGCTGACCCCGAGCGCGCTGCAAGCGACCCTGATCGGTGGTGTGGGTGGTGTGCTGGTGGTGTTCAGCATCCTCGGTCTGGACAAGCTCAAGCTTGATGACCCGGTCGGAGCGATCTCCGTGCACGGTGTCGCCGGCATGTGGGGCCTGATGGCCGTGCCGCTGACCAATGCCGATGCCACCTTCGGTGCACAACTGCTGGGCCTGGTGTCGATCTTCCTCTGGGTGTTCATCGCCAGCCTGATCGTCTGGGGCATCATCAAGGCAGTGATGGGCCTGCGCGTCAGCGAGGAGGAGGAATACGAGGGTGTGGACGTGGTGGAGTGCGGTCTGGAAGCCTATCCGGAATTCACTCGCCAGTAACAATTGCGCGGTTCATGACAAGGGCGCCTTTTGGCGCCCTTTGTTTTTTTCTACGCCACGCTAGAATGCGCGCGACCAGCCGTTGAACATGAGCCTCTCGAACATGTGGCAACAGACTCTGATCACCTTGCGAGCGCGGCCACGCGGCTTCCATCTCATTACCGATGAACTGCTAGATGCACTGCCGGAACTGCGGCAATGCCGGGTCGGTCTGTTACACCTGTGGCTGCGGCATACCTCGGCGTCGCTGACGATCAACGAGAATGCCGATGCAGCGGTGCGGCGCGATTTCGAGCGCTTCTTCAATCGCCTGGTGCCGCAGGGTGAGGGGGGCTACGAGCACGACTACGAAGGGCCGGACGATCTGCCTGCGCACTTCAAGGCCAGCCTGCTCGGCTGTCAGTTGAGCCTGCCGGTCAGTGATGGGCGCCTGGCACTCGGTACTTGGCAGGGCATCTATCTCGGAGAGCACCGCGACCAGGGTGGGGCGCGGCAGATAGTGGCAACGCTGCACGGGACGGCAAGTTGAATTTTTTTTGGCGGTGTCGGTTTTTCCGCATCGCTGGGCTATAACTTACTCCGCTTTGGCAAGGCCATGAGGTTGAACATGAGCGACGAAGAACTAGAACAAGACGATCTGGACGTTAGCGACGAGGAGGAAGGGGAAGAGCTGAACGCTGCCGATGATGGCGACGACAGCCTCGACGACGAAGGCACCGACAGCGAGCGCGCTACGCCGGCCAAGAAGGCCAAGGCCAAGGCCGTGGAACCGGACGAACTGCCGAGCCTGGAAGCCAAGCAGAAGGAGCGCGATGCGCTGGCGCGGGCCATGGAAGAATTCCTCGCGCGTGGCGGCCAGGTGCAGGAAGTCGAACCCAATGTGGTCGCCGACCCGCCGAAGAAGCCGGACAGCAAGTACGGCAGCCGCCCTATCTGAGTCGGCCGAATTGCAAAAAAGCCCGCATCACGGCGGGCTTTTTCGCGTCTGGCGTATGGATCGTTGTTCAGTCGCCGCGCCAGCCATGCAGCAGTTTTGGCAGCTCCGCCAGGCTCTGGATCTCGGCATCGGGATGGTAGTCGTGCGGCCAGACGGCGCGCTTTGGATTGAACCAGATCGCCCGCAGGCCGGCCTGCTGCGCCCCGGCGATGTCGTCGAGGGCGTGGTCGCCGATGTGCACGGCTTGCTCCGGGCGCGCATCGCCCAGTCGCAAGGCCTGCTGGAACGGGTGCGGGTCCGGCTTGCCGACGCCCAGCTCCTCGGCGCACAGGGTGAACTGGAAATAGTCGGCCAGGCCCAGGCGGCGCACGTCGGCATTGCCGTTGGTGATCACGCCAAGGGTGTAGTGATTGGCGAGAAACTCCAGGGTCGGTTGCACGTCCGGGAAAATCTGCACCTCATGGCGCGCATCGAGAAATACCTGAAACGCCTGTTCGGCCAGCCCGTCCGCTTCATCGGCGGGATAACCGGCATCGTGTAACGCGTGCTGCAGGATGCGTCGGCGCAGCTCGCTGATGCGGTGGCGCAGCGCCGGGTCCCGTTCGATCAGCATGCGGCGGATAGCGCCCAGCGCCTCGACGGGAAATTCGCCCAGGCGCGGTGCATGTACCGCCAGCCAGTCGCGCAGCGCGGTCTCGGCGCTCTGGATTGCCGGCGTGGTTTCCCAGAAGGTATCGTCCAGGTCGAAGGTGATCAGGCGAATGCTCATGTGTCGGTGTCCTGCTTGCGCTTGGCGCGCGGATGCGCCTGATCGTAGACCTTGGCCAGGTGCTGAAAGTCCAGATGGGTATAGATCTGCGTGGTGCCGATGTCGGCATGGCCGAGCAGCTCCTGCACCGAGCGCAGGTCCTGGGACGACTCCAGCAGGTGGCTGGCGAAGCTATGGCGCAGCATATGTGGGTGCAGATGCTGGCCGAGCTCGCGCACACCGGCCTGACGCACCCGCAGTTGCACGGCGCGGGCACCGAGGCGACGGCCCTGCTGGCCGATGAATACCGCGCCATCGGCTGGGTTGGCCAGCGCGCGTATTGGCAACCAGGCCTGCAACGCCTCGCGCGCCTTGCGCCCGACGGGCAGCTCGCGAACCTTGTTGCCCTTGCCGAGCACCCGCACCAGCCCCGCCGGCAGGTCGAGCTGGTCAAGGTTCAGGCCAACCAGTTCCGACAGGCGCAGACCGGATGAATAGAACAGCTCGAGCATCGCCTGGTCACGCAGGGCGATGAAGTCGTCCTCGACGCCACCATCGAGCAACTGCATGGCCCGGTCGGTATCCAGCAGCTTCGGTAGACGCCGTTCGCCTTTCGGCGCCGACAGACCGGCGGCCGGGTCGTGTTGGCAGATGCCTTCCTGATTGAGATAGCGATACAGGCCGCGCACCGATGACAGCAGGCGTGCCAGGCTGCGGCTGGATTGGCCCTGACGATGTAGCTCAGCGATCAGCTGGCGCAGGTGGCGGCCCTGTAGCCCGCGCCAGTCGGCTATCTGCTCGCGCTCGCAATGGGCCAGCAGCTTGTTCAGGTCGCGGCGGTAGCCTTCCAACGAGTGGCCCGACAGTTGCCGGGCGCTGCGCAGGTATTCGAAGTAGGCGTCGAGTTCGTTCTGCATGAGCAGGCTCCAGCCTCAGGCCGCGAGCAGGCGCGCGTGATGCTTGGCGTTGGTCTGCAATTGTGCTCAGCGCACCGAGCGCAGCGGGGTGCCGAAGCGCGGCAGCACGCGGGTCAGCACTTCGGCGATATAGCCGAGGAACAGCGTGCCCAGCGAACTCTTGTAGTGCTGCGGGTCCGGGCTGCCGATGGCCAGCACGCCGAGCTGGTTGTTCAGGCTGACCACCGCGGCAGAGCCAACGCTGCCACCATCCTCGCCGAAGAGGAAGTTCAGTTCATGCGGGCGCAGTACGCCGCAGATGGTCTTGCCGCCGTCGAGCAGCCCGCCGATGCTCTGCTGCGCCTCGCCGGTGCTGACGCAGCGGCCGACCGGAAGCGTGGCTTCGCTGAACAGGATCAGGCTGACATAGGGGACCTGAAATTCATGGCGCAGGCTGTCTTCGACTGCGCTGACCACTTCTTCCAGGCTGCTGGCGTCGAGCAGGTCGAGCACCAGGCGGCGGGTCTTGTCGAACAGGCGGTCGTTGTCGCGGGCCACATCCATCAGTTGCGACAGGCGATGGCGCATCTCGATATTGCGCTCGCGCAGCAGTTTGACCTGGCGTTCGACCAGCGACACGGCGGTGCCTGGTTGATGGGGAATGCGCAACTCCGGGATCAGCTCGTCGTGGTCGACGAAGAACTCCGGATGGGCGCGCAGGTAGGCGGCGACGGCTTCGGCGTCGGGAAGCGGGGTGCTGCCCTGGGTCTGGTCGGTCATAGGCGAACCTGTCCTTCAAATACGCGAACGGCGGGGCCGGTCATCATAACCGGCTGTCCGGGACCTGCCCATTCGATGGACAGGCGGCCACCCGGCAGGTCGATCTGCACCGGGGAGTCCATCCAGCCCTGGCGAATGGCGGCTACCGCGGCCGCGCAGGCACCGGTGCCACAGGCCTGGGTCTCACCGGCGCCGCGCTCCCAGACGCGCAGACGTGCCTGACGGCGGTCGACGATCTGCAGGAAGCCAACGTTGACCCGTTGTGGAAAGCGCGGGTGATGCTCAATCTTCGGTCCGAGCTCATGCACGGGTGCCTGCTCGACGCTGTCGACGCGCAGCACCGCGTGGGGGTTGCCCATCGACACGGCGGCCAGCTCGACGCGCTGGCCATCGACCTCGAGCGGATAACACAGGGCTTCCTGGTCGGCCTGGAACGGAATCTCGGCCGGCACCAGGCGTGGCGGGCCCATGTCGACGCGGATCTGTCCATCCGGGCGGATGTCCAGCTCGATGATGCCGCCCTTGGTTTCGACCTTGATCTTGCGTTTGACGGTCAGGCGCTTGTCGACCACGAAGCGGGCGAAGCAGCGCGCGCCGTTGCCGCACTGCTCCACTTCCGAACCGTCGGAGTTGAAGATGCGGTAGCGGAAATCGACGTCCGGATTCTGCGGTGGCTCGACGATCAGCAGCTGATCGAAGCCGACGCCGGTATGGCGATCGCCCCACTGCTTGGCGTGCTTGGGCTGGATGTGCGCGTGCTGGCTGACCAGGTCGATGACCATGAAGTCATTGCCCAGACCGTGCATCTTGGTAAAGCGCAGAAGCATGATCTTGGCCTCAAGTGGGCAGCAGGCTTTCGCCGGCGTATAGCTCCTGAACGCTCTCGCGACGGCGCACTTCGAAGGCCTGGTCACCGTCCACCAGCACCTCGGCGGCGCGACCGCGGGTGTTGTAGTTGGAGCTCATGACGAAGCCGTAGGCACCGGCCGAACACACCGCCAGCAGGTCGCCCTCGACCAGCGCCAGCTCACGATCCTTGGCGAGGAAATCGCCGGTCTCGCAGATCGGCCCGACGATGTCGTAGCGGCGCGTATCGCCTTCGTGCGGCTGCACCGCGATGACGTTCATCCAGGCCTGATACAGCGCCGGACGGATCAGATCGTTCATCGCCGCATCGACGATGGCGAAATCCTTGTGCGCGGTGTGCTTGAGGTATTCCACGCGGGTCAGCAGCACGCCGGCGTTGGCGACGATGGAGCGGCCCGGTTCGAACACCAGCGCCAGGCCGCGGCCTTCGATGCGCTGGCGCACGGCCTGGATGTAGTCGCCGGCCAGCGGTGGCTGCTCGTCGCGGTAACGCACGCCAAGGCCGCCACCGAGGTCAAGGTGACGAATCTGGATGCCGCGTGCGGCGAGGCGGTCGGTCAAGGCGAGCAGGCGATCGAGCGCATCGAGGAAGGGCGGCAGGCTGGTCAGCTGCGAGCCGATGTGGCAATCGACGCCGACCACTTCCAGGTTCGGCAGCTCGGCGGCGCGGGCATAGACCGTCTCGGCGTTGTCGATATCGATGCCGAACTTGTTCTCTTTCAGACCGGTGGAAATGTACGGGTGGGTGCCGGCATCGACGTCCGGATTGACCCGCAGCGATACGGGCGCCTTTTTGCCAAGCTCGGCGGCGACCTTCTGCAGGCGCTCCAGCTCGTCGGTGGACTCGACGTTGAAGCAATGCACACCGACTTCCAGCGCGCGACGCATGTCGTCACGGGTCTTGCCGACGCCGGAGAAGACGATACGGTCCGGCTGGCCGCCAGCGGCCAGCACGCGCTCCAGCTCACCGCGCGAAACGATATCGAAGCCGGCACCGAGGCGCGCCAGCACGTTCAGCACGCCCAGGTTCGAGTTGGCTTTGACGGCGAAGCAGACCAGATGCGGCATGCCATCCAGCGCATCGGCATAGGCCCGGTACTGGGCCTCGATGTGCGCGCGGGAATAGACGTAAGTCGGGGTGCCGAAGCGTTGCGCAAGTGCGGACAGTGCCACGCCTTCCGCGAAGAGTTGACCGTCGCGGTACGAGAAGGCCTCCATGAACAGCCTCCTTTAGAGTTCGAAACGGTCTTTGGAACGTTCTTTGACGGTCTGCTCGTCATCCGGCAGGTACAGCGGACCTTTCTGGCCACAACCGCTGAGCGCGGCGGCGAAGACGGCGAGGGCGATGAAGGGAAGCAGGAGGCGCTTCATGGGGGCTGGAATCCTTGAAAAATCTAATCGCCGGAGTATACCCAGCACCCGGCGGATTGCCTATGTGAGCCGCACGTCACCCGGCGGCCTTGCTGGCTGGCGGCTCGCTTGATTCGACCGCCCCCTGCTAAGCTCGCCGCCATCGCGTGCGGCAGGGTCGCGCGCAGCACAATTCGAGGAAATGTTGCATGAGCCTGAGCGAAGCCCGTTATCACGATCTGGTCGATGCTGTGCAGGAGAGCGTCGAGGACGTATTCGATGACACCAGCATGGACGTCGATCTGGAAAATTCCGGGGGTGTGCTGACCGTGCGTTTCGCCAACGGCAGCCAGCTGATCCTCAGTCGTCAGCCGGTGTTGCGCCAGTTGTGGGTCGCGGCGCGCTCCGGCGGCTTTCATTTCGACTACGACGAGGGCGGCCAGCTGTGGTTGTGCGATGCCAGCGGCGAGCGCCTCGGTGAGCTGCTGACGCGAGTGACGCTGGAGCAGGGCGGCGAAGCGTTAGAGTTCGAGGACATCTAAGCCATCGGCGCGCAGGCCCCGTTTTCCGGGGCCTGCAGGCAGGGGCCTTGCTTATTCGGGCTGCTGTGATAGTGTCTTTCGCAGGTCAACAAAACCCCGCCTTCGGGCGGGGTTTTGCTTTTTTCGTCTTTTGATTTTTCGCAGGAGCTTGCCAGAACCCATGACCAGTGCACCGCCGATCATCCTTACCCAACTCGATCTGCAGCGCCTTGAGCGGCTGCTCGACAGCCTCGACGACTACGGTCCGGCTGCCGAAGCGCTCGAGCAGGAACTGTCGCGGGCGCAGATTGTGGAGCGCAGCGAAATGCCTGCCGGTGTCGTCACCATGAACTCGCGGGTGCATTGCCTGGATGAGGGAACCGGCAAGGAATATCACCTGACGCTGGTCTACCCCCACGACGCTGGCAAGGAAGGTACTGTTTCCGTCCTGGCGCCGGTGGGCACGGCGCTGCTGGGCATGAGCGTCGGCCAGCACATCGACTGGCCAACCCCTGCCGGCAAGATCATCAAGCTCACCCTGCTCGCCATCGAGTATCAGCCCGAGGCGGCTGGCGATCCGTTCTGACCCAGCCTTGGCGTTCTATCGGATCGGTATCCCGCCGGGGTTTCCGTTGACGCGGGGCGGCGCCTGCTGCAACGGCGGGCGTATCAGACTCGCCGAGGGCGACGGCAGATGACGTTGACAATCCAGGCGCCGGCATTTTTGCCAGGACGCCGCTGCCGTTGAACTTCCGTCGGAAGCTGCCCAGTCAGCTGCCATATCTGCTCCGCTCGTTGCCAGGCGCTGGCATTTACAGGCGAGGCCCGTTGCCAGGCCTCGCAGGCAGCACGCAGTTCCTGGTCGTCGGGCGAAGCCTGCAGCCAGATAAGCCATTCCATGGCGCAATTCCATTGGGGTGCGGGAATTTCACTCATTTAGAGATCACCGACAGTTGGAATAAACCCAGATTTGGCTTGTTACGGCTGCTTTGTCGCTCCGTCCAGCGCAGCCGCGCAGCGACTGAGTGCCGTGCGTATCGCCTGGTGGGCCATGCCGGCAGTGATGTCCAGTTCCCTTGCGACCTGCTCCAGCGTATAGCCACGCAGGCGATGCAGTTCGAAGGCCGTGCGGGTGCGCGTCGGCAGCTGTGCCAGAGCGGCGGCGATCAGCGTGAGCTCGCCCGGATGCGCACATACCTGCTCGGCACGTTGTTCCCTTAAGCGAGACGCGCGGTCGTCCGCTTTGGCGAGCGCGGGCTTGGTCACGATACGCAGGAGAAAACTAATGGCCTTGCTCAGCCAGAAGCCGGCTTGAGCGTCCCGGTGCGAAGTCTTGTGGCCATCCATGGCGGTTTGGCTTGTCAGCGCTCGGTTCGCCGGCAATGAACCGACGGGGATGCCGTGATCAGCCGCGAACAGATCGGTTTTGTTGTTTTGTTCGTTCACGATGGTGCGCTCTCGAAGAAATGCGCGGATGGCCCGGGCATCCTAGCCTGAGGGCAAAATGACATCAAGCGGGAAGCTTTATCATTTAGCCGTCCATGGCGGCGTTCAGTGCAGCCTCTAGCCGGGACTTGTAGCGTAGGTACTGCACGGTCTGGCTGCGCCCGCCGCCGTGCAGGCCGGTGAGGTCGAGATCGGTGATGTAGCAGGGGTAGCGCTCGCCATCACGGCGGCGGGAGATGATGGTGCGAGCCACGGCGGCGAACAGCCCGGCTCCGTACTCCAGACCGGAAAATTCCTGCTGGTTGCAGTACAAGGTGACCTGCGAACGACCGTTGTCGCCGGCTTCGACGATGGCCTGCACGTCATAGAATGGGTCGTTGATTTCTTCCAATGGCGCGGGGCGGCGCTCGAGTTGTGCTGGTTGCGATCCCTGCTCCGGCTGGATGCGGTAGAAGATGATGGGCGCCTCAGCCAGCAGCTGGGCCTGATTTTCCTGCTGTGCCTTGCGTCGATAGCGCATCGACTCGAGAAAACGCATCAGCGGTCGCAACAGCGAGCGTTCGTCGCGATAGGGCAGGTGCTGGCGCCACAGTGCGTTGTATTCGTCCAGTACGCTGATCTCGGCAAGCTCGCCCGCGGCGCGGTAGAACACCTGCAAGCAGCCTGGTCGCTGCTGGGCGAGGATCAGCGCCAGGTCGTCTCCTTCCAGCGCCGCACGGTCGAGCTGCAGCGGCAGGTACGCGTGATGTGCTTCGCCCAGATGTTCGATCAGTGCTGAACGGTCGAGAAGATTGATGAGGCGCAGCTCGCCTGCATCGCGTTGCAACACATGGAAATGTTGGCGGATCTTCAGCAGGTAGCGCCCTCGAGCCTCGCTGGCAAGGCCTTGGCGGGCATCGTCGAAGAGCTGCTCGACGCGCCGGGCGATGAGCTGCCCGCGATTGCGTGCGAAGCAGAACACCTGCGGCTGCGGCAGCTCTGCGCCCGGCTCGAGGTTCTCCAGATAATCGCGCAGGCACAGGGGCAGCGCCTTCGGACCGTCGTAACGGGTCACCAGCATCTCGTTCCAGCTGTTGAGGGTGACCTGGTCGATGCTGAGTATGAGGTTTTCCGCCGCTGCGCTCGGTAGCGCCGGCTCGTTACCTGCTTGCCCTGACGCGGTCTGTTGTGTGGGGTCCAGGCCGACGTTGATCAGCAGCAGCACACGGCTGGGTTTGCATGCCGCCAGCAGTGCCTCCTCGTCCACCTGCGGCAGTGGCATTGGCATCGCCCGGCGCAGGTCGCTGAGCAGGGCAAACAGCTCCGCCTCGCTCAAGCCGCTATCGCCTGGGAACAACGAAAGGTGGGTGCCGGTATCGACAATACCGTTGCGATGGCACCAGGCGAGCAGCGCGAGCAGTTCGCGGGTGCGTTTCAGTGGTGCGAAATTGGACAGCTCCTGAGCCGAGTGCCGGCCCTGGTAGAGGGACCAATGCACATTGCCTGCAGCGTCGTAGCCGTGTGCCAGGGTCAGGCTGTCCTCGGCCATATCGGGGGATATGCCGAGGTTGACCACCTCGACCTTGCCAGCCTTGCGCTCGATGGCTGCGTAGAGGCGGCGACCGAGTACGCCGAGGTCACGGCTGGTGAGCGGGCTGACTGCCTGCAGGCGGCGGGTGAAGTCGCTGAGGAAGCGATAGCCATAGGTCAGTTCGTTGACCAGCGCCCGTCGCTCCTGACTGACCTGGCGCACCTTCCACTGGCTGCGATTGTCGAGCAGGGCGAACTGGCGTTCATCCCAGTGCCAGCTGCGCGTCATGCTTTCGAGCAAGGTTCGCTGCCAGCTCTTGTTGCGGTGCACCGGTGGTCGGCTCAGCGGGCGGTTGATCTTCAGGTACAGGCAGCGTCGCGCCAGCTCCAGGCGCTCCTGGTCGCCGCGTTCGCTCAGGTAGCGTTCGATGGCGCCATAGGCGGCGATGTAGGGATCGAGTTCGTCCAGCTCGACGTTGCCGTGATAGATGGCCCGTTTGAAATCCAGCGCCAGGCAGCGAAGTTGCGGGTACTGGCTGGCATACACCTCGACCAATAGCAGCTTGAACAGCGACTTGTACGGGGAGGCGATGGCCTTGTAGAGCTGCCAGAGCCCGGCGCCGACGAACTCCCCCGGCGGCACCTGGCCGAGGTGACCGAGATCGAGGACCTCATCGACACGGACGAAGCGCTTGGCCAACAGCGTCGTCACGTAATCGTCGTAGCGATGCTCCTCGTAGTCCGGCACCAGCCACCATAGCGGTGTGCAGCCACCGAGCCAGAGCGCGGTGCGGTAGAACTCATCGAGCAATAGATAGTGCTGGGTGGTGCCGCAGTCATCGGAGGTCAGCCGGGCTTCGCGCTGGCCCTGGGTGAAACGCTGCGGATCGACCAGAAAGAAGTGCGCTTCGCTGCCCTGGGTCGCCGCCCAGGCTTGCAGGAGTTCGCACTTGCGGCGCAGTTCCTCGAGTCCCTGGGTGTCCAGCGCTGGATCGTGACAGACCCAGACGTCCAGATCGCTGTGTTCGTCCTGCGCTACGGTCCCCAGGCTGCCCATGAGGAACAGGCCTTGGATCGGTCGCGGTGCCTTGCCGCGCACGGGCCTGTAGGCAAATGAACGGCTCAGGCGCTGCGCTTCGGCCAGGTGTTCGCTATCCGGCTCGAAGTGGGCGAGCCCCGCCGGCGTGTTCGTCGACACGTAGCCGGGAAGCATCGGATGGTTGACGTGGAACAGCAGCGGCAACAGCTTGAGCACCTGCTGCTGGCGGGTCGACATGGCGGCCAGTGCTCGATTCAACCGGGCATCGTTCACTGCGAGAAAGCGCGCACGCAGGGTCGTCAGGACCTTGCGATCGATGCCGTCTTCGAGAATCGGCTGGATAGGGTGGTGAGTGCGGATCATGGTGGGTCTTGCAGGCCTGGCTAACCTTGTTCATCGGCCAACAGGCGCAGGGCTTGAGGCTGGCTCGGAGCTTGGCGGCGACCGACCGAAGCCCGGGGCGGCATTATCCGGCCCGGGCAGCGCAGTAAAACGGGGTTATTCAGGCCGTGGCCGTTTCCGAAAGGATGGTGAGCAGCGTTTGTGCCTGTTCGGCGGCGTCACGGCCGAGGCTGGTGAGGTAACCGCCGTCAGCCTGAGTGATCAGGCCCTTGGCGTGCAGACGTGAAAAGGCGGCGATAGTCGAAGGACTGGCGTCGTGATGAACCTTCAGGCCTTCCTGCAGGTTTTCCAGATTGAACTGTCGAAGTACGTCCAGTTCGGCGACCAACTCAGGGGTGTACGACATGCTCGCTCCTCGGATGGTGGGCTCGTGCCCTGTTTGCTGAGTGTAGATGCTGTCAGTGGCCCTGCCTTGATCCAGGTCTTATTCGGTGGCTTCCGGCAGCTCTGGCAGTTTGCGCAGCATGACCTCGTAGGCGTTGGCGTCGAAGGGCCGGTCTGCGGCCAGCATGCTGCGGATTTCGTGTGCCAGAACCACCGCCATCATCTGCAGGCATTCGTCGCGCTCGTAGCCGACCAGGGTGAGCTTGTTCAGTGTGGCTTGAGTGGCTGCCGGCTCGCCTGCTTCGATCTGGTTCTCGATGGCCTGGATCAGATGGGATTCGGCGAAGGTTTCGTCTTCTTCGTTCTCAGGGGTGTCTTGCACCATGGCGGGGGTCTCGTCGAGCGGTGCCGGATTTTCCTCATCGAGCTGACAGATCGTACAGCTGCCGTCATCCGGACGGTTGGTTTCAACGTAGCGTACCCGTCGATGGGCGGCCTGGCGATCGGCATCGATGCGAAAGCGTGGGCGGTCGGGCTCGGACATGGGTACTTCTCCGTTTGCATGTTTTGCAGCTAAGCAGATGCGAGTATGCGCGGCAACATACGACAGCGTCAGTCCATAAAGCTCAATGCCAGGCAAAGCAGGCCGAATGCGCTCCACACCAGCGAAAAAATGATGGGTGTACGTAGAGAAAATAGCAGCGTGCGTTTGTAGCGACGTCCGCCGGGCGGGCTGTTGCCCTCGCCGAACAGCGCCGACTCGTTGTTCGGCAGTATGCCCACGCGACCTTCGATCTGTAGCAGCTCGCCCTGTTTCTGATGCCAGCGCTCAATGACCTCGAAATTGGCCTTGATGCCGGGCATGGCGTGAATCGAGGTGATCAACCCGAGTACCGAGAGAATGGCCGGTACGACCAGGCGGAACAGATCGCCCCATTCGGGATTGCTGTTGGCCATCGATGAGGCGAAGGCGATCATCAGAAAGGACTGCGACGACAGGTATGCGCTCGTGCGCTCGGCCAGCAATGACGATTCGAAGTGGATTTCCGAACGGTAGAACAGCAGCCGCTCCTTGGGCGAGTCGAAGAGCTCGGCGCCCTGGGTGTCCTGGTTCAGCAGCAGGGTGCGCAAGTCGGTCATGCAGGCCTCGATGAGTACGGCCGCTGCGGCTGGAATTAGCCGCCGGCTGCATGTAGGTCAAGCGCAAGCTGCGAGAGTTCCTGGCAAATGACTCAGCGGTCGACGGCGCGGCGCGGGCTATCCGAGTGCGCGTGGCGGCAGCGCCAGAGCAGCAGCGTCAGGGCAAGAAAGGCTAGCGACCAGGTTATTGCCGCCAGCAGCAACCAGCCCGGTCTGGACTGGTCAAGCAGTGCGGGCATCACACGGGCCAGGGCCGCCAGACTGATCAGCAGCGCGGCGGCCTGAATCCACGGTTGCGCAGCCGGATCGCGAAAGCGGTAGATCAGTTGCGTTCGTGCCATCACGGCGAAGGTCAGGCTGCCCAGTGCGCCGACGCTCAGCGCGTGTAGCGTTGCGTTGAGCGGCAGCCGTGGCAGCAGAGTGCCCAGGCCAAACAGCAGCAACCCGAGCGCGAGCCAGGCATAGCCGAGCAGCAGGATCAGCAGGTCCGGACGCGTGCAATGCCACGGCTGCCAGCGCAGCAGACGGATGATCGTGAGCACGCTGGCGCTGATCAGCACTGCTCCGGTCAATTGCCGGGCCAGTGACCAGGGCAGGAGGTTGAGCACAAGGGCGAGGCCCAGCAGGATCAGCACGGCGCCCTCGAGATTCGGCTGGACTCGCGCAGCCAGCTGCCGACCCTGGCTCTGTGCATAGCCGGCGACAGCGGGCGCGATGATGCGGCCGCCCATGAAGAACATCAGCGTCGCGAGCAGCAGCAGCGCTTCGAGCAATGCCAATCGATCAAGGGTCGCGCCTAACCCCCCGCTGGCCGCCGCGCTGAGCAGCCCCAGCCCGGCCACGATGGGTGCGACTGTCTGGTTGCGCCACTTCTTCGCAGCGCCAAGAAAGCGCGGCAGTATCTTCCCGGCAAGCCCGGCGGCGAAGAGTGCTGCGCTCGCCAGCGCCAGCCAGGAGCCCGGCCAGAGCAGAAAGCTCACCCGCGCGAGAAGCCAGCAGCCAAGCAGGGTCAGGGTAAAACGTAGCGGTTGCGGACCTAGCAGGTAGCCGGCGATCACCGCGAGGGCGAAACCGAAGATCATTTCATGAGCGTGGCCGGCGGGCGTAACCAATCCGGGCAACGCCGGAATCAGGCCGAGGAGAGCAAGGACCGAGCTTGGCAGGATGAGCGCTGCGTAGAGCGCGGCAGCAGGAAAGAACCAGGCGTTGGCAAAGGGCAGGCGAGGCTTGCGCTGCGGCATCGCAGTTGCGGAATCTGGCGCAGGCGCGTTCGGGCGGGTGATCAACCCGCTGCGAACTCTGACAGTGCGTCGCCGGCAAGGCGGTAGCCGATCCACTCGCTCTGTGGCCTGGCGCCGATGGATTCGTAGAAGTCGATGGCTGGCTGATTCCAGTCCAGTACCGACCACTCGAAGCGCCCGCAGCCGCGTGCCACCGCCAGTCTGGCCAGATAACGCAGCAGTGCCTTGCCGGCGCCGACGCCACGCTGTTGCGGGGTGACGTAGAGGTCTTCCAGGTACAGGCCGTGCTTGCCCAGCCAGGTCGAGTAGTTGAAGAAATACACCGCATAGCCGATCGGCTCGCCGTCCAGCTCGCAGATCAATCCGTGGGCGGTACTGCCGTCAGCGAACAGGCTGTTCTCGATGCCGGCGACGTCGGTCTTGACCTCGTGCTCAGCCTTTTCGTAGATCGCCAGGTCAGTGATGAAGCGCAGGATCAGCGCGGCGTCGTCTGGGGTGGCGGGGCGGATGGTGAGGGGCATTGAATTGTCTCGGGAGAAGATCAGCCATAGATGAAGGTCAGCCACGTCAACGGCAAGCCCATCAGGCAAAGAAAACCAAACGCCGCAACCCAGGCACTACGTGAGCTCATCGGGTCGGCTAGGCGTAGCGGCAGATCTGGGTAGCGGCCCAGCGTTAGCAGCCGTAAGGCAAACCAGCCAGTAGTGTAGAAAAGATAGGCCAGGGCGATCTCGGCGATCACCCCGGCCAGAAACGCTAGCCCGCGTAGCAGCGGTTCGAACATGGGAGTCCCGGACTTGCGCTTAGCGGCTGGCGAGCAGCTCCTGGCCGCGCTTGACCGCAGCGCGCACCTGCGCCGGTGCCGTGCCGCCGATATGATCGCGGGCGTTCACCGAGCCTTCCAGGGTCAGCACGGCGAACACGTCGTCGCTGATCTGATCGCTGAACTGGCGCAGCTCGTCCAGGCTCATTTCGGCCAGGTCCTTGCCGGTCTGCACGCCATACTTCACCGCGTGACCGACGATCTCGTGGCAGTCGCGGAAGGGCAGGCCCTTGCGCACCAGATAGTCGGCCAGGTCCGTGGCGGTGGAGAAGCCGCGCAACGCTGCCTCGCGCATGATGTCGCGCTTGGGCTTGATTGCCGGGACCATGTCGGCGAAGGCGCGCAGGCTGTCACGCAGAGTGTCGGCGGCGTCGAACAGCGGCTCCTTGTCCTCCTGGTTGTCCTTGTTGTAGGCCAGCGGCTGGCCCTTCATCAGCACCAGCAGGCCGGCGAGCGCGCCGAACACGCGGCCGGTCTTGCCGCGCACCAGCTCCGGGACGTCCGGGTTCTTCTTCTGCGGCATGATCGAGGAGCCGGTGCAGAAGCGATCGGGCAGGTCGATGAACTGGAACTGCGCGCTGGTCCAGAGCACCAGCTCTTCGGAGAAGCGCGACAGGTGCATCATCGCCACGCTGGCGGCGGCGCAGAATTCGATGGCGAAGTCGCGATCGGATACGCCGTCCAGCGAATTGCCGGAGATCGCCTCGAAGCCCAGCAGCTCGCAGGTGATTTCCCGCTGTATCGGGTAGGTGGTGCCGGCCAGCGCGGCCGAGCCGAGCGGCATGCGGTTGGTACGCTTGCGGCAGTCGACCAGGCGCTCGTAATCACGGCTGAGCATCTCGAACCAGGCCAGCAGGTGATGACCGAAGGTCACCGGCTGCGCGGTCTGCAGATGGGTGAAGCCGGGCATGATGGTGTCCGCTTCGGCTTCCGCCAGACCCAGCAGACCCTGCTGCAGACGGGTGATCTCGGCGAGGATGGTGTCGATCTCATCGCGCAGCCAGAGGCGGATGTCGGTGGCTACCTGATCGTTGCGGCTACGCCCGGTGTGCAGCTTCTTGCCGGTGACGCCGATGCGGTCAGTCAGCCGGGCCTCGATGTTCATGTGCACGTCTTCCAGATCGACGCGCCAGTCAAAGGTGCCAGCCTCGATCTCGCCCTGGATGTCTTTCAGGTTGGCGGTGATCTGGTCGCGCTCATCGGCGCTCAGCACGCCGGCCTTTTCCAGCATGGTGGCGTGGGCGATCGAGCCCATGATGTCGTGGCGATAGAGGCGCTTGTCGAACTCGACGGAGGCGGTGAATCGGGCGACGAAGGCGTCGACGGGCTCGCTGAAACGGCCGCCCCAGGACTGGTTGGTCTTGTCGGTGCTCATGAATGCGCTCGCTGAAATCCGAAGGCTGAGGAAAGGCGGCGATGATAACAGGGATGGCGCTGCTGTCGGGCACGTCGGAACCTCGCCGTGAAGGGTGAGCTGGCTGGCAAATCCCGACTAATCCCAGCATGGCGACGAGCGATCGTCTTGCCGTTGCCGGGGCGGCCAAGGAAACTCGCCCACCAGATAACCATCAGGCCGAATCGCGTGAAATCCACTGCCCTAACCGACGAATTCTTCGTGCCCGAGCTGTGCCAGCCCGAGGCCTTGCTCGGCCTCGTCCTGCTCGCCGAACTGCTGGTGTTCGTGCTGGTGCTGGCCGAGCCGATGCAGCCCAGCTTCAACTGGATGCGTCTGGCGCTGACCTCGCTGTTCGTGCAGTGGATCGTACTGCTCTCGGCCGGCACCATGTGCCTGCTGCGGCCTCTGCTGGCGCGCCTCCGCGCGGCCTTCGCGGGGCTTGCCTGCTGCGCGCTGGTGGTCGGCTTGACCCTGGCTTGCACGGCGGTGGCCGATATCTACCAGCTCGGCGGGCCGCTTTCACGCGACGGCGAGGTCAACCTCTACCTGCGCCATGCGTTGATCAGCCTGATCATGTCGGGGCTGCTGCTACGCTATTTCTATCTGCAGAGCCAATGGCGCCGTCAGGAGCAGGCTGAACTGCGCGCGCGGATCGAATCGCTGCAGGCGCGTATCCGCCCGCATTTCCTGTTCAACAGCCTCAACAGCATCGCGGCGCTGGTGGCCAGCGATCCGGTGAAGGCCGAGCAGGCGGTGTTGGATCTATCCGATCTGTTTCGCGCGAGCCTGGCGCGTCCCGGCACGTTGGTGGCCTGGAGCGAAGAGCTGGAGCTGTCGCGGCGCTATCTGTCGATCGAACAATATCGCCTGGGTGACCGTCTACAGATGGACTGGCAGGTCGACGGCGTACCGGACGATCTGCCGATTCCGCAGCTCACGCTGCAACCGTTGCTGGAGAATGCACTGGTGTATGGCATCCAGCCCCGTATCGAGGGAGGTGTGGTGAGCGTAACCGCCGATTATGTCGATGGCACGTTTCAGTTGGTGGTCAGTAACCCCTTCGACGAAGTCGCTCAAACGCAGGCTTCACGCGGGACACGTCAGGGTTTGCAGAACATCGACGCACGATTAGCGGCACTTTTCGGTCCGCTAGCGAGTCTCAGCGTGGAGCGCCGTGAAGGCCGCCATTACACATGTCTACGCTATCCATGTGCGAGACAAACGCAGGAAGCCAGATCTATATGAATGTCCTGATTGTCGATGACGAACCTCTAGCCCGCGAGCGCCTCAGCCGACTGGTAGGTGACCTCGACGGCTATCGTGTCCTCGAGCCCGCTGCCAGCAATGGCGAAGAAGCATTGACGCTGATCGAGGAACTGCGCCCTGATGTCGTGCTGCTGGATATCCGCATGCCCGGGCTCGATGGCCTGCAGGTTGCCGCCAAGCTCTGCGAGACGGATGCGCCGCCGGCCGTGATCTTTTGTACTGCCCATGATGAATTCGCCTTGGAAGCGTTCCAGGTCAGCGCGGTTGGCTACCTGGTCAAACCGGTACGCCCGGAACACCTCACCGAGGCATTGAAGAAGGCGGAACGGCCGAACCGGGTGCAGCTCGCCGCGTTGACCCGGCCGGCGGCGGTTTCCGGTGCCGGACCGCGCAGTCACATCAGCGCGCGTACCCGCAAGGGCATCGAGCTGATCCCGCTGGACCACGTGATCTACTTCATTGCCGATCACAAGTACGTCACCTTGCGCCACATAGGCGGCGAAGTGTTGCTGGACGAGCCGTTGAAGTCCCTGGAAGACGAGTTCGGTGAGCGCTTCGTGCGTATCCACCGCAACGCGCTGGTGTTCCGTGACCGGATCGAGCGCCTGCAACGCACGCCGCTCGGGCACTTCCAGCTGTTCCTCAAGGGGCTCGAAGGCGAGGCGCTGACGGTGAGCCGTCGGCATGTGGCCGGTGTGCGCAAGCTGATGCAGAACCTCTGAACCAGTACGGTTCGCGGCGTCGGTGACCGTCAGCTCCTGCAGCTGGCGGGCTCCGGCACAGTGGCGTGACACCACTCTTTACTTGATTCCGGCCAACCCAGGCTGGTTGTCCGGCCTGTTATCATCGCCGGCAATTCACTGTTCTGGAATTGCCCATGTCTCGCGAAATTCGCATCGCCACCCGCAAGAGTGCCCTGGCCCTGTGGCAGGCCGAATACGTCAAGGCGCGCCTGGAAGCGTCGCACCCGGGGCTGAAGGTCACCTTGGTGCCGATGGTCAGCCGCGGCGACAAGCTGCTCGACGCGCCCCTGGCGAAAATTGGCGGCAAAGGCCTGTTCGTCAAGGAGCTGGAAACGGCGCTGATGGAGAACGAAGCGGACATCGCCGTGCACTCCATGAAGGATGTGCCGATGGAGTTTCCCGAAGGGCTGGGCCTGTACTGCATCTGCGAGCGTGAAGATCCACGCGACGCCTTCGTCTCCAATCACTACGACGACCTCGATGCGCTGCCGCCCGGCAGCGTGGTCGGCACCTCGTCGCTTCGCCGCCAGGCCCAACTGCTGGCGCGTCGGCCGGACCTGAAAATCCAGTTCCTGCGCGGTAACGTCAATACCCGACTGGCCAAGCTCGATGCCGGCGAGTACGACGCCATCATCCTCGCCGCCGCCGGGCTGATCCGCCTTGGCTTCGGCGAGCGCATCCGCTCCAGTATCAGCGTCGATGAGAGCCTGCCGGCCGGCGGTCAGGGTGCGGTCGGCATCGAGTGCCGCACCGGCGACAGTGAGCTGCATGCGCTGTTGGAGTGCCTCAACCATCCGCAGACTGCTACCCGCGTCGTCGCCGAGCGTGCCTTGAACAAGCGCTTGAACGGCGGTTGCCAAGTGCCGATTGCCTGTTACGCGGTGCTCGAAGGCGAGCAGCTGTGGCTGCGCGGGCTGGTCGGGCAGCCGGACGGCACCTTGCTGCTACGCGCCGAGGGGCGTGCGCCGGCCGCCGACGCCGAGGCATTGGGTGTGCGGGTTGCCGAACAGTTGCTGGACCAGGGCGCCGAGCAGATCCTCCAGGCGGTTTACGGTGAGGCTGGCCACGAGTGAATGACTGGCGTGTGCTGCTGACCCGGCCGGCCGAGGAGTGCGGGCCGGTCGCGGCATCATTGGCTGAAGACGACATTCACACTGCGAGCCTGCCGCTGCTGGCGATCGAGCCTTTGCCGGAAACCGCCGAGCAGCGCGCGACGATTCTCGACCTGGATCACTACTGCGCGGTCATCGTGGTGAGCAAACCGGCGGCGCGGCTGGGCATCGAGCTGCTCGACCGCTACTGGCCGCAACCACCGCTTGGCCAGGCCTGGTTCAGCGTCGGTGCTGCCACCGGCGCGATACTCGCCGACTACGGTCTGGACACCAGCTGGCCGGAGCGCGGCGATGACAGCGAGGCGCTGCTGGCGCTGCCGCGCCTCGACGCGGCGCTGGCCAGACCCGATCCGAAGGTGCTGATCCTGCGTGGCGAGGGTGGGCGTGAGTTGCTCGCCGAGACGTTGCGCGGGCGTGGGGTGCAGGTGGATATCCTCGAACTCTACCGGCGTAGGCTTCCTGCTTACCCGCCGGGCACGCTGGCCGCTACGGTCCGTTCGGAACGGCTCAACGGCCTGGTGGTCAGCAGTGGGCAGGGTTTGCTGTCGCTGCATGAGCTGGCGGCCGATACCTGGCCTGAATTGCTTGAGCTAACCTTGTTCGTACCCAGTCCGCGGGTCGCGGAGATGGCTCGGCAGTTGGGCGCCAAACGAATTGTGGATTGCCGTGGCGCAAACGTTGCGGCATTGCTGGCGGCGTTGCGGGAAACCGCGGTGACTGCCTCCTGAAGCAAAGGATGGAAACGTGAGCGAAGCAGATTCCAAGAAAGAACCGCTGCAACCCCCCGCCAGTGAGCCGACCCCAGCCGTCGAGACTGCAAAGCCCGCCAAGCCTGCTCCATCCAGACCTGCCAGCGCCAATGCGGGCGGCAAATCGCTGGCGGCACTGGCGCTGCTGGTCGGTCTGGGTGGCGTGGCGCTCGGCGGTTATGGCCTCTGGCAGCTGAAACAGCTTGGTGCCAGCGAGGATCGCCAGCTCGAAGCGTTGCAGAGCACCGGTGAGCAGACTCGCCAGCTTGCTGAACGCGAGCGCGAGTTGGCAGCACGCCTGGGCCGTCTGGAGCAGCTGCCGTCGGCCAGCGAGCTGGAGGAACGGCGTCGATTGCTGGCGGCGTTGCAGAGCGATCAGCAGCGGCTTTCCGGGCGTGTCGAGCAGGTGCTGGGCGCCAGTCGCGAAGAATGGCGCCTGGCCGAGGCCGAACATCTGTTGCGTATGGCGATGTTGCAGCTGTCGGCGATGCAGGACATCAAGAGCGCCGAAATGCTGGTGCACGAAGCCGATCTGATCCTGCAGAAACAGGATGACCCCGGCGCCTACGGCACGCGGCAGAAACTGCTGGAGGGCCTTGAGGCGCTGCGCAGCCTGCCGGAGCTTGATCGCACCGGCTTGTTCCTGCAGCTCGGTGCGCTGCGTGGACAGAGCAACCAGCTCAGCGCGCTCGCACCCGAGTTCGTCAATGGCGAGGCCGTGCCGGAAAACGCGCAGGACAGCCGCTGGCAGCGCTGGCTCAACGAGCTGACTCGCTACGTGCGGGTGGATTTCGATGCCGGTGGCGATGTCAAGCCGCTGCTGGCCGGCCAGACGCTGGGGCAGGTGCGTCTGGCGCTGTCGCTGGCCATCGAGCAGGCGCAATGGGCAGTGCTCAACGGCAATACCAAGGTCTACCGCCAGTCGCTGGAGCAGGCGAGTGCAGTGCTCAAGGACCATTTCAGCGAAGACAACGGCCAGGCGCGTGGTCTGCACGAGCGCCTCGAAGCATTGTCCCAGCGCGAAGTAGAGGTGACCCTGCCTGATCTGGCGCCGGCGTTGCAGGCTCTGCAGGCCTATGTGCAGAAGCGCGAACGTCGCGACGAAGGCCCGGCGAGCGAGGCTTCGTCTCAGCCTGAAACGCAGACCGAGGCGCAGGAGGCAGAGCGCACATGAAACGCCTGGCCCTGGTATTCATCCTTCTGCTTGCGATCGCAGGCTTTCTCGGTTGGGCGATCAGTCAGAGCGCCGGCTATGTGCTGATCACCTACGACCAGTTCCGTTACGAATCGAGCTTCTGGATATTTCTCGCGCTGGTTGGCTGTCTGTGGTTGCTGGCCATGGTCGTGCACTGGTTGTTGGGCGTGCTGCAGGTGTCGGGGGCGCTGGTCAATCCATGGTCGCGGCGGCACCGCGCACGGCGTGTGGAAAATGCCTCCCGCAAGGGGCTGCGTGAGCTCGCCGAGGGCCAGTGGGGCCCGGCGTTGACGCACCTGCAGCTGGCGGCAGAGAAGGATCGCCAGCCGCTGGTGCATTACCTGGGCGCGGCGCGGGCAGCCAACGAGCTGGGCGAATATGCCCAGAGCGACGAGCTGCTGCACAAGGCGCGTGAGCGCGAGCCGGAGGCGGCACTGGCGATCGGCTTGACCCAGGCGCAGCTGCAGATTGCCCGTGGCCAGTATGTCGAAGCCCGTGCTTCGCTCAGCGAATTGCAGAGTGACCATCCGCGTCACCCCTATGTGCTTACGCTGCTGCAGCAGCTCTACGTGCAGCTGGAAGACTGGGCGGCGCTGTGCCGCTTGCTGCCGGAGCTGCGCAAGCATCGTGTGCTGCCGCCCGCGCGCCTGAGCGAACTCGAAGTGCTGGCCTGGACGGCAGCGGTCGAGCAGGCCGGGCAGCCGTCCGAAGTGGCCGCCGAGGCAGGCATCGAAGCGCTGAATCAGCGTTGGCAGACCGTTCCCAGCGCGCTGCGCAGCGAGCCGCTGGTAGTACGCGCTTATGCCGACGGGTTGTCCCGGCTGGGTGCGCAACCCAAGGCCGAAGAAGTGCTCTACGCAGCGATCAAACGGCAGTTCGATGATCGGCTGGTGGAGCGTTACGGACGGGTGCAGGGCCGTGATCCGGCGCGTCAGCTCGCGCACGCCGAAGGCTGGCTCAAGGATCATCCGCAAAACCCGGTGCTGTTGCTTGCACTGGGGCGTCTGAGCCTGCGTAACGAACTGTGGGGCAAGGCGCGCGATTATCTCGAGGCGAGCCTGCGTTTCGATCATCGTCCGGAAACCTGCGCCGAGCTGGCGCGTCTGCTGGCGCAGTTGGGTGACACCGAGAACAGCAACCGCTTGTTTCAGCAGGGCGTCGGTCTGCTCGGTCGCAATCTTCCCGCCACCCTGTGATCGGCTCGTCAGGTCCGCTATCGCGCGGGCCTGACGCATCTCCGAGGCTGTCCGCCGCTTGTAAGGCCGCTGGGGTTTCCACTACCGTAGCGAACTTTTCCAGCTAGCGGAGCCACCATGCGCCTGGCCAGCCCTCGTTCCCTGTTCGTCATCGCTTTTCTGGGCAGCGCCCTGTTGATCGCTATTGCGCTCTACATGGAGCACGTGATGGGGCTTGCGCCGTGTCCGCTGTGCATTGTTCAGCGCGTCTGCGTGATCGGTTTCGGCCTGATCTGCCTCATCGCGGCGATTCACGGGCCAGCCAAGACCGGACGCCGCATCTACTCGGGCTTTGCCCTGCTATTCGTGCTGGCCGGCGCTGCCACGGCAATCCGGCAGATCTGGCTGCAGAGCGTGCCGGCCGACCAGCTGCCAAGCTGCCTGCCGAGCCTGGAATACATGATGGAGGCATTGCCGTTCCAGGAAATCGCCCGCCTGGTGCTACACGGCACCGCCGAGTGCGCCGAGGTGAGCTGGACGATGCTGGGCATGAGCATCCCGGAGTGGAGCCTGCTGGGCTTTATCGGCATGGCGATCCTCTGCCTGTGGCAACTGCTGCGTCGCGACTGAGCAGATCTTTTACCTTCCTGTCGAACTCCCGTTGCGCTTGCACGGTCTTCTCATGGACGCGCGGCCCGTGGGGGCCGCTGTGCGCTCGCGAGATTCATCGGCATTTTGCTTGATGCATCGAGCGTCGCGGCATAGTCTGCTCGTGCGGTGACGGATTCCTGCCATTCGCTGCCGCCACTCACCCAAAGGCCGATACCGAAAGACAAAAACGTCTCGGGATGGCGTAAAGCATCATCGATTAGGGAAGTGAGGTCATCATGCTCGAGAGCTGTCGGAATGCCCAGGAACGCTGGGGTGGTGTACATCTACTGATCGACCGTTGGCTGCACGAGCGCCACGCTTTGATCAACGCGTACGACGGTTTGCACACCGAGCGCGACGACGCCGCTGCTCGTCAGGGTCTGCAGCAGTTCTGCGAATATCTGGTCGACTACGTCTCGGCTGGCCATTTTGAAATCTACGAACAATTGCTCGCCGAGGCTGAAGCCTTCGGCGACGCGCGTGCCATCGAGCTTGCCAAGCAGATCTATCCGCGTATCGAGACCATCACCCAGGTCGCGCTGGGCTTCAATGATCGCTGCGAAAAGGGCGATTGTCTGGGCAGCCCAGGCCTGGCCGATGAGCTGAAGAAGCTTGGTCAGCTGTTGCATGAGCGTTTCGAGCTGGAAGATTGCCTGATCGAAGTGCTGCATACCGCGCACAAGCAAGCCGCTACGCCGGCCTGAACAACGCGCCAGGCGCTGCGGCAGATGCAGCGCTTCCTGGCCGCTGGCGGCCACCTTGCGGGCCGTCTAGTATGGCTGCATCGTTCCCGCCAGGAGGCACCTTCATGCCCGCGAAGAAGAAGTCAGTCACTACACCGCTGCATCTGCTGCAACAGCTCTCGCACAGCCTTATCGAGCATCTGGACAAAGCCTGCAGCCAGGCAGTCAAGGATGCCGAAAGTGCGCTCGCCAAGCTGCAGAAGCAGCGCGGCAAAGCGCAGGAGAAACTGACCAAGGCCCGCGCCAAGCTGGACGAAGCGGGCAGTGCTGGCAAAGCCAAGGCGCAGACCAAAGCGCGCACCCGGCTCACTGAACTCGAGGACTCTCTCGCGCTGCTGCAGAGTCGTCAGAGCGAAACGCTGACCTATCTTGCCGAGCTCAAGCGCGACGCCGACCAGAGTCTGAAACTGGCGCAGGGCATCCGACAGGTTGCCGATGCCGCGGACAAGGAATTACTGAGTCGTCAGCAGGCGACCGCTACCACCGGCAAAGCTGCAGCGCCTCGGCAGGCCGCGCGCAAGCCGGCTCCAGCCGCTAAAACTGCTGCGAAAACCGCGGCCACGCCAGCCAGAACCCAAGCCGCCAAAGCAGCGGTAAAACCAGCAGCCAAAGCCCCAGTCAAGACTCCGGCCAAAGCGCCGGCAAAGACGTCAGTCAGTGCTGCCGCTTCCAAGCCCGCCACTGCACGCCCGACTGCTGGAAAGGCACCAGCCCGTACCCGACCTGCCGCCACGGCCAAGCCTGTGGTCGCTCCTGCGGCTGCTGAGAAAGCGGCGCCCGCCGCGCAGGCATCGGTTCAGCCTGCCGCCAGCAAGCCAGCCAGCCTGCCTGCCGCGAAGAAGCCCGCTCCGCGCAAGCCAGCCGCCAGCGCTCAAAAGTCGTCCAGCTCCCGCTGAATCCGATACGCCGCGCTGCGCAGGGTTTCCAGGCCTGCGCGGCAGTGGTTCGTCGGCGCCAGTGCGCTCAACCATAGGTTGGGTTCGCAAGACTCGACCCAGTCGTTACTTGTTGTCTGTAGCCGCGCCAGCAAGTGGCGCTCTGCCTGCAGCTCCATTGTCTTCAGCGTCTCGCGCAGTTCGCGCAACGCTTCGTCGCTCTGGGCCGGTGGTCGCCATGCCTGGCGCAGTGCGCGCAACGGCTCGACGACATCCCGTTGCCAGGGCGCGGCGATCTCCTGCAGCGCGTGCCGCCGCTCTTCGTTGCAGGCCACCCCTCGTGCTTCCAGCCAGGCAGCGCAAAGCAGCACGCACACATCGGCGCCCTGGCTCTGCAGCTCCAGACAGGCACTCTCGACGCCGGGTTGTGCGTAGCAACGCACAGCGAAATCCCACAGGTTCAGGTCAGGCATTGGCAATCGCCTTTTTTTGCGGCTAGCTCGGCTGGCTTTCCAGGCGAACTGATAAACTCGCCGACATTATGATCCGACTTCAGAACCTCACTCTACAGCGTGGCCCGCAGCGTTTGCTGGAAGGCGCCGAGCTGACCCTGCACCCCGGCCAGAAGGCCGGCCTGATCGGCGCCAATGGCGCCGGCAAATCCACCCTCTTCGCATTGCTACGCGGTGAAATGGTGCCCGACGGTGGCGATTGCCAGCTGCCACCGGACTGGCGCATCGCGCACATGCGTCAGGAGATCGATACCCTCGATCGCCTGGCGGTGGATTACGTCCTCGATGGCGACGTCGAGCTGCGCCGCGTCCAGCGTGAGCTGGCCGCAGCCGAGCAGGCGCACGATGGCAACGCTCTGGCGCGGTTGCATACCGAGCTGGACAACCTCGACGGCTATAGCGCCGATGCCCGTGCGCGCAAGTTGCTCGCCGGGCTGGGCTTTGCCAACGAGCAGATGACGCTGCCGGTCAGCAGTTTCTCCGGTGGCTGGCGTATGCGTCTCAACCTCGCGCAGGCGCTCATGTGTCCGTCGGATCTGCTGTTGCTGGACGAACCGACCAACCACCTCGATCTCGATGCGATTCTCTGGCTGGAGGATTGGCTCAAGGGCTATCCCGGCACCTTGCTGTTGATTTCCCACGACCGCGACTTCCTCGATGCGGTGGTCGATCACGTTATCCATCTCGAACAGCGCAAACTGACGCTCTACCGTGGTGGCTACTCGGCGTTCGAGCGCACCCGTGCCGAACGCCTGGCGCAGCAGCAGCAGGCCTTCGAGAAGCAGCAGGCGCAGCGCGCGCACATGGAAAACTACATCCGCCGCTTCAAGGCTCAGGCGACCAAGGCACGCCAGGCCCAGAGCCGGATCAAGGCGCTGGAGCGGCTCGAGGAGCTGGCACCGGCGCATGTCGACTCGCCATTCGACTTCCGCTTCCGTGAGGCGGACAAGGTATCCAGTCCGTTGCTGGACCTCGCCGAAACGCGCCTCGGTTACGGCGAAAAGGTCGTCCTGGAGAAGGTCAAGTTGCAGCTGGTGCCCGGTGCACGTATTGGTCTGCTGGGACCGAACGGCGCGGGCAAGTCGACGCTGATCAAGACGCTTGCGGCCGAGCTCACACCGCTGAGTGGCCGCCTGCAGCGCGGCGAGAATCTGGCCGTCGGCTACTTCGCCCAGCATCAGCTCGATTCGCTCGATCCCAAGGCCAGCCCGCTGCTGCACCTGCAGCGCATCGCCCCCAGTGAGCGTGAGCAGACATTGCGTGATTTTCTCGGTGGCTTCGACTTCCGTGGTGCGCGCTGCGACGAGCCGGTGCTGAACTTCTCTGGTGGCGAGAAGGCGCGCCTGGCGTTGGCGCTGATCGCCTGGGGCAAGCCCAATCTGTTGCTGCTCGATGAGCCGACCAACCACCTCGATCTGGAAATGCGCCTGGCACTGACCCTGGCCCTGCAGGATTTCGAAGGTGCGGTGCTGGTGGTGTCCCACGACCGGCATCTGCTCAAGAGCACCACCGACGAGTTCCTGCTGGTCGCCGACGGGCAGGTGCAGAGTTTCGACGGAGACCTCGAGGATTATGCGCGCTGGCTGGTTGATTACCGGGCGCGCCAGCAGCCCGTCGCCAGCGGCGAGCCCGCGGCGGACAAGACCGACAAGCGCGCCCAGCGTCAGGCCGCCGCCGCGTTGCGCCAGCAGTTGGCGCCGCACAAGCGCCAGGCGGACAAGCTGGAGAAGGATCTGGCGACGGTGCACGAAAAACTGGCCGAGCTCGAAACGAGCCTGGGCGACAGCGCGCTTTACGAAGTGGCGCGCAAGGATGAGCTGCGCCAGCTGCTGGCGAAGCAGGCCGAGTTGAAGGTTCGCGAAGGCGAGCTTGAGGAGGCCTGGCTGGAAGCGCTGGAAACGCTGGAAGCCTTGCAGGCGCAACTGGAGGCCAGCGCATGAGCGAACCCTGGCTGAGCATGGTCGAAGAGTGGCGGTTGCAGTGGATGCTCGGCCTGCAGGTGCTGCTCATCCTGCTGGTGGCCTATGTACTGCAACGGCTTGTGGCCCGCGGCCTGACGCGGCTGTCGTCGCGCTACCCGTTGCCGCCGGAACTGCTGATTCCGGTGCGCGGCGGCATCCGCTGGTTCATCATCGGCGGCGCGCTGATCATGGTGCTGGAGCGCTTTGGTGTTTCTGCCACGGTGCTGTGGACGGCCATTTCCGGGTTCGTCGCGGTGGCAGCGATCGCCTTCTTCGCGATCTGGAGCGTGCTGTCCAACCTGCTTTGTGCGGTGCTGATTCTCACCGTAGGGCCGTTCCGGCTGGGCGACGTCGTGGAAATCGTCGAGGCGTTCGACAAGCCGATCGTCAAAGGCCGGGTGATCGACATCAATCTGGTCTACACCACTCTCGAAGAGGTGGCCGAAGCGGGCACCGGCGCCATCGTCCAGGTGCCCAACAGTCTGTTTTTCCAGAAGGCTGTGCGCCGCTGGCGTGGCAGCGAAGTCCAGCTCTACCACCGTAACCCCAACGAGTAACAACTCTCATGGAATGCCGTGTTGGTGATGAAGCTGGCTACGGACACCATCAGCGACTTCATGGCTGAAGATTGTCGCGCTGCCTTCCTCATCGTGGTCGGTACGCTGCTGATTGCCGAAGCCTTCGGTGTGCATGTGCCGAGGGCTACGTCTACTTCGCCATGGCCTTCTCGCTGGGCGTCGAGACGCTGAACATCCGCATGCGCAAGGCCATGAAGCGCAAGCTCAAGGAGCCGGTGAAGCTGGGCAAGGGCTTGCCGGACTGAATCGAAGCGCCGGCTGCGGCGCAATCGTCTGAACGGAGGAATTCAAATGTCACTGGAAACCTGGCTCGCTTTCTTCGTCGCCTGTTGGGTAATCAGCCTGTCGCCGGGCGCCGGTGCCATCGCATCGATGTCCTGCGGCCTGCAGTACGGCTTCTGGCGTGGCTACTGGAACGCCATCGGCCTGCAGCTGGCATTGGTGCTGCAGATCGCGGTGGTGGCTGCGGGTGTCGGTGCGGTGCTGGCGACCTCGGAGTTGGCGTTCAGTCTGATCAAGTGGTTCGGCGTCGGCTATCTGCTGTGGCTGGCCTGGAAGCAGTGGCAGGCGCAACCGCAGGCGCTGGACGACTCCGCCGCGCCGCGACCCATTGGCAGGCCGCTGAGCCTGGTGCTGCGCGGGTTCGTCGTCAATGCCAGCAACCCCAAGGCGATCGTCTTCATCCTTGCGGTCCTGCCACAGTTCCTCGACCCGCAGCGGCCGTTGCTGCTGCAATACAGCGAAATGGCCGCAACCATGGTGGTGGTCGATTTGATCGTCATGGCTGCATACACCGGGCTGGCGGCGAAAGTGCTGCGGTTATTGCGCACGCCGCGTCAGCAGCGCCTGATCAATCGCAGTTTTGCCGCGGCCTTTGCCGGTGCGGCGGCGCTGCTGGCAACGGTGCGGCGCGCTGTCGTATGAGCGAGCCGACTTCAATGCGCGTCTGGATCGACGCTGATGCCTGTCCACGGGCGGCGAAGGATCAGGTGATCAAGTTCGCCCTCAAGCGCAAGTTCGAGGTGCTGCTGGTCGCCGGGCAGAGCCAGGTCAAGCCGGCGTTCGCCTGCGTGCGGCTGATCGTGGTGCCGAGCGGTCCGGATGCGGCTGACGACTATCTGGTCGAGCATGCCGAGCCTGGCGATCTGGTGATCTGCAGTGACGTTCCGCTGGCCGATCGACTGGTGAAGAAGGGCATCGCGGCTTTGGACCCGCGCGGTCGCGAGTTCGACGAGCGCAACATGGGCGAGCGCCTGGCAGTGCGCAATCTGTTCACCGATCTGCGCGAGCAGGGGCAGGTAGGTGGCGGCCAGGCTGCCTACAGCGAGCGCGATCGGCAGGCCTTCGCCAATGCACTGGACCGCTTGCTGACGCAGCTGTCGAGAAGCCGCTAAGCGATCAGCCGCAGAGGTAGGTCCCGGTGCCCACGGCTACCAGCACACCGGTTTCGTTATGCAGCTCCGAGCGCACCACTGCGACCTTGTTGCCCGAGCGCAGCAACATGGCGCAGGCACTGAAGCGCGTGCCGCGGCCTGGCCGCAGGTAATCGATGCGCAGGTCGATGGTGCCCAGCCGGGATAGTCGCGCGGCGCGCTCCTGCGTCGTCAGGTGACGATGCTTGTCGAAGGCGCCGAGCATCGCCATGGCCCCGCCGGCGACGTCCAGCAGCGAGGCGATGACCCCGCCGTGGAGGATGCCGTGGACAAAATTGCCTACCAGCTCGGGCTTCATCGGCAGGTGCATCACCACCCGGCTAGTGGAGATTTCGTCGAGTTCGATGCCCAGTGCCTGATTGAACGGGATGCGCTCGAACATCTGGCGTACCGCCTGGGCCTGCTCGGCGAGCAGTTCATCGTCTTGATTCATGATCGGCATTCCTGTGGCTGAGCGACCAAGCTGCCCGACCCTGCCTTCGCTGAACAGGGCAGCGGCATGAGCAGCCGCGGCTTTGGCGGCTTTCGCGCAAAAAAAATCCCGGGCTGGCCCGGGATTTTTATCAGCACTGCGGAGCAGATCAGCTCTCGGTGGTCATTTCCAGAACGCGATCGACCAGCTTGTAGATGCCCGATGCGGCCTCGCTGATGGACTGCGCCAGCATGTATGCAGGGGTGGTGACCAGTCGGTGCTTGTCATCCACGACGATATCGCTGACTTCGCATGCCTGATGCTCGGCGCCCATCTGGCCGACCGCCTTGGCCGCATCGGCGTCGTCGCTGCCCAGGGTGCAGACCACGCCGGCCCCGAAAATCTGCGCGGCCATGGTCGGTGCGATGCACATCATGCCGATTGGCTTGCGCGCTTCGGCGAAGGCCTGGGCCAGTGCGATCACTTCAGGCAGCGCCTTGCTGGCGGCGCCTTCGGTGGCAAAGGTCGACAGGTTCTTCGCGGCGCCAAAGCCGCCGGGGATGATCAATGCATCGAAATCCTCGGCGCGGGCTTCGCGCAGGTCCTTGATCTCGCCACGGGCCAGGCGCGCCGATTCGGTCAACACGTTGCGCGATTCTGGCATCTCGTCGCCGCTCAGGTGATTGATCACGTGCATCTGCGGGATGTTCGGTGCGAAGCACTGCACCTTGACGCCACGCTGGTCCAGGCGCAACAGAGTGATGACGCTCTCATAGATCTCCGAGCCGTCGTAGACGCCACAGCCGGATAGGATCACGGCGACTTTCTTGTTCATAGCGATACTCCTGGTCAAGTTCAACGGCCCTGCGGTGGGCGCTGCGGATGCGTTCGATGCTAATGCCTGAGACGGCTTCAGGTAAGCCCCGCATGTTTGTTGGATGCGTCGGAGCTGTCGGTGTTCATTGCCGCAGGTCTGGCATGCCGGTTTGCGCTTGATCAAAGGACTGGCAGTCACCGGCATGGCTGGCGACAATGGGGTGATTTCGCAGGCCCGGCGGCGTGCCGTTGTCATCATTTCGTCATGCGCCAGGCCTATAAACGTCATATTCGCCCGTTTTGCGGGCCAGGAGTCCGTCGTGAGTTTCGTTCCTGCCAGCCGGTTGTTCCCTGCTACTCGCCTGCGTCGCAACCGTCGCGATGATTTTTCCCGCCGCCTGGTGCGCGAGAACGTTCTGACGGTCGATGACCTGATCCTGCCGGTGTTCGTGCTCGATGGCGAAAATCGCCGTGAGGCGGTGCCGTCGATGCCGGGAGTGGAGCGCCTGTCCATCGACCTGCTGCTCGAGGAAGCCGAGGAGCTGGTGGCGCTGGGGATCCCGGCGCTGGCGCTGTTCCCGGTGACGCCGCTGGAGAAGAAATCCCTGGATGCCGCCGAAGCCTGGAACCCCGACGGCATCGCCCAGCGTGCCACCCGCGCGCTGCGTGCGCGCTTCCCGGAGCTGGGGATCATCACCGACGTCGCGCTCGATCCCTTCACCACCCATGGCCAGGACGGCATCCTCGACGACAACGGCTACGTGCAGAACGATGTCACGGTCGACGCGCTGGTCCGCCAGGCGCTGTCCCACGCCGAAGCCGGTGCCCAGGTGGTCGCACCGTCAGACATGATGGACGGTCGCATCCAGGCGATCCGCGAGGCGCTGGAAGTGGCCGAGCATCACAACGTGCGCATCATGGCCTACTCGGCCAAGTACGCCAGTGCCTACTACGGCCCGTTCCGCGATGCGGTCGGTTCGGCGGCCAACCTCGGCAAGAGCAACAAGAACACCTACCAGATGGACCCGGCCAACGGCGACGAGGCCCTGCATGAAGTCGCCGCCGACCTGGCCGAGGGCGCGGACATGGTGATGGTCAAGCCCGGCCTGCCTTATCTGGATATCGTCTGGCGCGTGAAGGATGCCTTCAAGGCGCCGACCTTCGTCTATCAGGTCAGTGGTGAGTATGCGATGCACATGGCCGCCATCCAGAACGGCTGGCTGAGCGAGGCCGTCATCCTTGAGTCTTTGGTCGGCTTCAAGCGTGCCGGGGCCGATGGCATCCTCACTTACTTCGCCAAACAGGCGGCACAACAATTAAAACGGGGCCAGTGAGCCCTTTCGAGGCAAAGCGATGATCAACCAGGGACTCAGCGAAAAGGAACTGCAGGACGCCGTCGTCAGCGAGGTGCTGGAGCCGGTCGTGCCTGAAGCGGTGGCGGTGCCTTCCGCGCCGCCGGAAGTCATCGAGGAAGCGCCGGTCGCACCGGTGACCAATCTGGATGACAGCGTGCTGTACATCCATCGCGAGCTTTCCCAGCTGCAGTTCAACATCCGCGTGCTGGAACAGGCGCTGGACGAGTCCTATCCGCTGCTCGAGCGGCTGAAGTTCCTGCTGATCTTTTCCAGCAACCTCGATGAGTTCTTCGAGATTCGCGTCGCCGGGCTGAAGAAGCGCGTCACCTTCGCCCGCGAGCAGGCCGGCGCCGACGGCCTGCAGCCGCACCAGGCGCTGGCACGCATTTCCGAGCTGGTGCATGAACAGGTCGACCGCCAGTACGCGATCCTCAATGACGTGCTGCTGCCGGCACTGGCCGAGCATCAGATCCGCTTCATCCGTCGTCGGCACTGGACGGCCAAGCTCAAGACCTGGGTGCGCCGCTATTTCCGCGACGAGATCGCGCCGATCGTCACGCCGATCGGCCTGGACCCGACCCATCCGTTTCCGCTGCTGGTGAACAAGAGCCTGAACTTCATCGTCGAACTGGAAGGTGTCGATGCCTTCGGTCGCGACTCCGGTCTGGCCATCATCCCGGCGCCACGGCTGCTGCCGCGGGTGATTCGTGTGCCGGAGTCGGTCGGTGGTCCGGGCGACAACTTCGTCTTCCTCTCATCGATGATCCACGCCCACGCCGACGACTTGTTCCACGGCATGCGCGTCAAGGGCTGCTACCAGTTCCGCCTCACTCGTAACGCCGACCTCTCGGTGGACACCGAGGACGTCGAGGACCTGGCCCGCGCGTTACGCGGCGAGCTGATCTCCCGGCGTTACGGTGATGCCGTGCGTCTCGAGGTGGCCGACACCTGCCCGCAGAATCTGGCCGACTTCCTGCTCAAGCAGTTCAGCCTCGGCGAGAGCGAGATGTACCGGGTCAACGGCCCGGTCAACCTGACCCGGCTGTTCAGCATCACCGGCCTGGACAGCCACCCGGAGCTGCAATACAGCCCGTTCACCCCGTCGATTCCGAAGCTGCTACAGAACAGCGACAAGATCTTCAGTGTGATCAACAAGCAGGACATCCTGCTGCTGCACCCCTTCGAGTCCTTCACGCCGGTGGTCGACCTGCTGCGTGAAGCGGCGAAGGACCCGTGCGTGCTGGCGATCAAGCAGACGCTGTACCGCTCCGGCGCCAATTCGGAAATCGTCGATGCGCTGGTCGATGCGGCCCGCAGCGGCAAGGAAGTCACTGCGGTGATCGAGCTGCGTGCCCGTTTCGACGAGGAGTCCAACCTGCAGCTCGCCAGCCGTCTGCAACAGGCCGGTGCGGTGGTGATCTACGGCGTGGTCGGCTACAAGACCCACGCCAAGATGATGCTGATCCTGCGCCGCGAAAACGGCGAGCTGTGCCGCTACGCGCATCTGGGCACCGGCAATTACCACGCAGCCAACGCCAGGCTGTACACCGACTACAGCCTGCTGACTTCGGACGACGCGCTGTGCGAGGACGTTTCCAAACTGTTCAGTCAGCTGATCGGCATGGGCAAGACTATGCGCATGAAGAAGCTGCTGCATGCGCCGTTCACGCTGAAGAAGACGCTGCTCGACCTGATCGCACAAGAGACGCAACACGCTGCCGAGGGGCGGCCGGCGCATATCATCCTGAAGATCAACGCGCTGACCGACCCGAAGATGATCAAGGCGCTGTACAAGGCCAGCCAGACGGGCGTGCGCGTCGATCTCATCGTGCGTGGCATGTGCTGCCTGCGCCCGGGCATTGCCGGGGTCTCGCACAATATCCATGTGCGCTCGATCATCGGCCGCTTCCTCGAGCACAGCCGGGTGTTCTACTTCCAGAACGATGGCGACGAGAAGCTCTACCTCTCCAGTGCTGACTGGATGGAGCGCAACCTCGATCGTCGGGTGGAGACCTGTTTTCCGGTGGAGGGCAAGAAGCTGCTGATGCGGGTGAAGAAGGAGCTGGAAGGCTTCCTCAGCGACAACACCCAGAGCTGGATCCTGCAGCCGGACGGCAGCTACCTGCGCAACAGCCCCACCGGCAACCAGAACCCGCGCAATGTGCAGAGCACCTTGCTCGAGCGCCTGACCGGCCCGCAGGTCGCGGCGCGCTGAGACTGGCCATCGTGCACGGTTCGTTTTCAGGCATGTGGCGCCGGCTCGGCCGGTGAGACGAAAAGCGGATTCCTGAATCAACAAGGGCCCCAACGGGCCCTTGTTTCATTTCATCCGCAGTTCATATCCCACGCGCGCGAGCCAGGCGGCTTCGGCCTCGAAGTCGGCGCGGGTCAGCGGGTTGGCGCCGAGCCAGCCGGCCGGGAAGATCAGCTCAAGGTTGCGCTCGTCGGCCTTCAGTTGTACTTCAGAGACGGCATTGGCGCCGCGGATGTGGTGAAACAGAATCGCAAAGCGCAGCAGGATGCACAGGCGCACCAGGGCATCGGCGTCGGCCCCGGTTTCACCGAACTTATCCTGCGGAATATTGCGCCGGTGGCCGCGTACCAGCAGCGCCAGCATCAACTGATCCTGACGTGAAAAGCCCGGCAGGTCGGAGTGCTCGATCAGATAGGCGCCGTGCTTGTGGTAATGGTAATGCGCGATGTCGAGCCCCACTTCATGCACGCGCGCGGCCCAGGCGAGCAGCTCGCGGTGCCAGTCCTGGTCGAGGTTCCAGGCCTCGGCGACCTGGTCGAAGGCCTCCAGCGCCTTGGCTTCGACCCGTGCGGCCTGCTCCATGTCGACGTGGTAGCGCTCCATCAGGAAGCTCAGCGAGCGGTCGCGGATGTCCTCGTCGTGATGACGGCCGAGCAGGTCGTAAAGCACCCCTTCGCGCAACGCGCCTTCGGAGTGGGTCATGCTGCTGATCTCGAGCGCATCGAAGATCGCCTCGAGAATCGCCAGGCCCGCCGGGAATACTCCGCGGCGATCCGGCTTGATGCCATCGATATCGATCTTTTCCACGTCGCCGAGCTTGAACAGCTTGCGCTTGAGCCAGCCGAGCCCTTCGAGATTGACTTCGCCGTTGCCGAAGCCGCCGCTCTTGATGGCCAGCCCCACGGCACGGATGGTGCCGGATGCACCAATGGATTCCTGCCAGCCGAGCCGGCGCAGGCCGTGCTCGATGCCCATCAGCTCGACACGCGCAGCGGTGTAAGCCTGGGCGTAGCGCGCCGGGGTGATCTTGCCGTCGCGGAAGAAGCGCTGGGTATAACTCACGCAGCCCATCTGCAGGCTTTCACGCAACTGCGACTCGAAGCCTTCACCGATGATGAATTCGGTGCTGCCGCCGCCGATATCGGCGACCAGGCGTCGGCCCTGGCTCGCCGGAACGGTGTGCGACACCCCGAGGTAGATCAGGCGCGCTTCTTCGCGGCCGGAAATGACTTCCACCTGGTGGTCGATGATCTCTTCGGCGCGGCGGATGAAGGTGGCGCGGTTGCGCGCCTCGCGCAGGGCGTTGGTGCCGACGATGCGCACGGCGCCCTGGGGCAGGTGGTTAACCATCTGCGCGAAGCGCCGCAGACAGTCCAGTCCGCGCTGCATGGCAGCCTCGTCGAGCAGACGATTCTCGTCAATGCCCGCAGCCAGCTGGACCTTCTCGCCGAGCCGTTCGAGGATGCGCATTTCGCCGTTGGCGGTGCGAGCGAGCACCATATGAAAGCTGTTCGAGCCCAGATCCAGGGCGGCGATCATGGGGAAAGTATCGGCGGTGTTCTGGCGCATTGGGCGGTCTCGATGCAAAACCCCGACATCCTGACACGATCGCCCCCATCCGCCAACGCAGTCATCGCCGCAGCGGCCTGCTGCGGGCGGGCGCTCGTCGCCTGCTGGCGGGTCTGCGGCTTTCGATCCGCTCACAGTAGGGCTATGATGGCGACCTTTCCGTTCCGACCCTGGAGAAAATCCATGAGCGACTACATCAACAATGTCAGCGACAGCAGTTTCGAGCAGGACGTCCTCCAGGCCGACGGTCCCGTACTGGTCGACTACTGGGCTGAATGGTGTGGCCCCTGCAAGATGATCGCGCCGGTACTCGACGAGATCGCCAAGGAATACGAAGGCCGTCTGAAGGTCTGCAAGCTCAACATCGACGAGAACCAGGAAACGCCGCCGAAGTATGGCGTGCGTGGCATCCCGACACTGATGCTGTTCAAGAACGGCAACGTCGAAGCCACCAAGGTCGGCGCGCTGTCCAAGTCGCAGCTGGCAGCCTTCCTCGACAGCAACATCTGAGTTCGCCAACGTTCTCTTCCAAAGCCCCCGCAGACGCGGGGGCTTTTTTTATCGGCAGGGTGGACGCTTCGCCTGCACGGTGCTAAATTCGGCCTCGCGACGCATTCTTCCGTCGCCCTCTGCACGCCGTCGCCGACGCACTTCAGCCTCATAAAGCACAACGAACCTGTTCGTCTCTTGCTGCGCGGCTTCTCAAGCTAATCGCTTTCTACATCCTTCCTGACTCTCTCTATGAATCTGACTGAACTCAAGCAAAAGCCCATCACCGAACTGCTGGAAATGGCCGAACAGATGGGCATCGACAACATGGCCCGTTCGCGCAAGCAGGACGTGATTTTCTCCCTGCTGAAGAAGCACGCTAAAAGCGGCGAGGAAATTTCCGGTGATGGCGTGCTGGAGATTCTCCAGGACGGTTTCGGCTTCCTGCGCTCCGCGGATTCTTCCTATCTGGCCGGCCCGGACGACATCTACGTCTCGCCCAGCCAGATTCGTCGCTTCAATCTGCGTACCGGTGACACCATCATCGGTAAGATTCGCCCGCCCAAGGAAGGCGAGCGTTACTTCGCCCTGCTCAAGGTCGACTCGATCAACTACGATCGGCCGGAGAACGCGAAGAACAAGATCCTCTTCGAAAACCTGACCCCGCTGTTCGCCAACGAGCGCCTGAAGATGGAAGCCGGCAACGGCTCCACCGAAGACCTCACTGGCCGCGTGATCGACCTCTGTGCGCCGATCGGCAAGGGCCAGCGTGGCCTTATCGTCGCTCCGCCGAAAGCGGGCAAGACGATCATGCTGCAGAACATTGCCAGCAACATCACCCGTAACAACCCCGAGTGCCACCTGATCGTGCTGCTGATCGACGAGCGCCCGGAAGAAGTGACCGAAATGCAGCGCACCGTGCGCGGCGAAGTGGTCGCCTCCACCTTCGACGAGCCGCCGACCCGCCACGTGCAGGTCGCCGAGATGGTGATCGAGAAGGCCAAGCGCCTGGTCGAGCACAAGAAGGACGTGGTCATCCTGCTGGATTCCATCACCCGCCTGGCGCGCGCTTACAACACCGTGATCCCGAGCTCCGGCAAGGTCCTGACCGGTGGTGTCGACGCCCATGCGCTGGAGAAGCCCAAGCGTTTCTTCGGTGCCGCGCGCAATATCGAGGAAGGCGGTTCGCTGACCATTCTCGCCACCGCGCTGGTCGAAACCGGCTCGAAGATGGACGAGGTGATCTACGAGGAATTCAAGGGCACCGGCAACCTGGAGCTTCAGCTCGATCGCCGCATTGCCGAAAAGCGCGTATTCCCGGCCATCAACATCAATCGCTCGGGTACCCGCCGCGAAGAGTTGCTGACCAGTGAGGAAGAGCTGCAGCGCATCTGGATTCTGCGCAAGCTGCTGCACCCGATGGATGAAAGCGCCGCCATCGAGTTCCTGCTCGACAAGCTCAAGGACACCAAGACCAACGACGAATTCTTCATGTCCATGAAGCGCAAGTAAGCGACTCGTCGTTACCCACAAGGCCGGGGAAACCCGGCCTTCGTCTGTCTGCAGGTTTTGGAAAATCCGGCGCTGGGGCTAAACTTTGCGCCCCGACCCTGCCGGCCCATGCGAGGCTCAAGCATGCAGTATCGCGATCTGCGCGACTTTATCAGCGGCCTGGAAAAACGTGGCGAGCTCAAGCGCATCACCACTGCCGTCTCTCCCGTTCTGGAAATGACCGAGATCTGCGACCGCACCCTGCGCAAGCAGGGCCCGGCGCTGCTGTTCGAGAATCCGACCGGTTTCGACATGCCGGTGCTCGGCAACCTGTTCGGCACGCCGCAACGGGTCGCCCTGGGCATGGGCGCCGAGGATGTCTCCGAGCTGCGCGAAATCGGCAAGCTGCTGGCGTTCCTCAAGGAGCCGGAGCCACCGAAGGGGCTGAAGGACGCCTGGAGCAAGCTGCCGATCTACAAGAAGGTCATCAGCATGGCGCCCAAGGTGCTCAAGGACGCGCCTTGTCACGAGGTGATCATCGAGGGCGATGACGTCGACCTGGCGAAGATCCCGGTTCAGCACTGCTGGCCGGGCGACGCCGCGCCGCTGATCACCTGGGGTCTGACCATCACCAAGGGGCCGAACAAGGAGCGACAGAACCTCGGTATCTACCGCCAGCAGGTGATCGGCGGTAACAAGGTGATCATGCGCTGGCTCAGCCATCGTGGCGGTGCGCTGGATTTCCGCGAATGGTGCGAGAAGTATCCTGATCGGCCGTACCCGGTGGCAGTGGCGTTGGGCGCCGATCCGGCGACGATCCTCGGTGCGGTGACGCCTGTGCCCGATACGCTCTCCGAATACGCCTTCGCCGGTTTGCTGCGCGGCTCGCGCACCGAGCTGGTCAAGGCGATCGGCTCCGACTTGCAGGTGCCGGCCTATGCCGAGATCGTCTTGGAAGGGCATATCTACCCAGGCGAGATGGCCGACGAAGGCCCCTACGGCGATCACACCGGCTACTACAACGAAGTGGATCGTTTCCCGGTGTTCACCGTCGAGCGCATCACTCAGCGCAAGAATCCGATCTACCACAGCACCTACACTGGCCGACCGCCAGACGAGCCGGCGATTCTTGGTGTGGCGCTGAATGAAGTGTTCGTGCCGATTCTGCAGAAGCAGTTCCCGGAGATCGTCGACTTCTACCTGCCGCCGGAAGGCTGTTCCTACCGCATGGCAGTGGTGACCATGAAGAAGCAGTATCCCGGTCACGCCAAGCGGGTCATGCTGGGGGTGTGGAGCTTCCTGCGTCAGTTCATGTACACCAAGTTCGTCATCGTCACCGACGACGACATCAATGCTCGCGACTGGAATGACGTGATCTGGGCCATCACCACGCGCATGGACCCCAAACGCGACACGGTGATGATCGACAACACGCCGATCGATTACCTGGATTTCGCCTCACCGATCTCCGGGCTGGGCTCGAAGATGGGCCTGGATGCCACCCACAAATGGCCGGGCGAGACTAACCGCGAATGGGGACGCGCCATAGTCCAGGATCCGGCGGTGAAGCAGCGGGTCGATGAACTCTGGTCGCAGCTGGGTATCGACTGACATAACCGAAGAGGCGGGCTCGAGCCCGCCCGAAGCCTTGGCGGGTCATCCCGTTCACTGATAAGACGTGCACATGAAAGTTACCTTGCAGCCATCCGGCGCCGTGCTCGACGTGCGGCCCGGCGAACGATTCCTCGATGCCGCCAGGCGTCTGGGCTACGAATGCCCGCAGAGCTGTCGCAACGGCAATTGCCATATCTGTGCCTCGCTGCTGGTCGAAGGACGTGTGCGCCAGGCCGGCGAAGTGCGCGATCACGGCGAGCTGCTTGCCTGCCTGGCCGAGCCGCTGGAAGACTGCGTGCTGCTCTGGGATGGCGTGCTGGCGCCCGGCGAACTGCCGGTGCGCGAGCTGAGCTGCCAGCTGAGCGGCTACGAAGAGGTCGGCGGCGATGTAGTGCGTCTGCGTCTGCGTCTGCCCGCTGGCCGGCAACCGCGCTATCACGCTGGCCAATATCTGCTGCTGCAGCGGGAGGATGGCGAGTGGTCGGCGTTCTCTCTCGCTTCGGCGCCAGGGAGCGGTCGGGAGCTCGAACTGCACGTGCTGGCTCGCGAAGAGTCCGCCATCGAGCTGCTGGCGTTCCTGCAGCGACAAGGCTTCGCCCGGGTCCAGTTACCGTTCGGCGATACGCATCTGGCCGAGCTACCGGATGGCCCGCTGGTGCTGGTCGCTGCCGGCACCGGCATGGCGCAGATGCACAGCCTGATCGAGTACTGCCGCGCCGCGGGCTTCGTGCATCCGGTGCATCTGTACTGGGGCGTGCGGCGGCCGGAAGATTTCTACCAGCTGCCGCACTGGGATGAATGGCAGGGCATGGGCAATCTGCATCTGCACCGGGTGGTCAGTGACGTCTGTGGCTGGGAAGGGCGCTGCGGCATGCTGCACGAAGCGATCCGAGAGGACTTCAGCGATCTCAAAGCGCTGCATGTCTATGCCAGCGGCTCGCCGTCGATGGTCTATGGCACGCTCGATGCGCTGGTGGAGGCGGGGATGGACCCGCATCAGATGCGTGCGGACGTGTTCGCCTACGCGCCGCGTGAGGACTAAGGCTGCAGTGGTCGGATAAATGAAAAACGCCGGGTCGAAACCCGGCGTTTTTCGTTCAGCGCGTCTGCCGCTGTTGCAGCAGCAGGTTCTTGTAGCCACTGGCGGCGAGTGTCTTCTGTGCGGCGTTCAGTTGCTCGCGACTGCCGAAGGGCCCGACCAGCACGCGATACCAGGGCTCGTCACGAACCTTGACGCTTTCCACCCGCACATCCTGGCCGAGCAGGATGATCTGCGCACGCACACGATCGGCTTCCGCCTGCTGGCGGAAGGAACCCGCCTGCAGGAATAACTGGGTCACCGGAGCCTTGGCCACGGTGGGCGGTGGTGGCGGCACCTGGCCGTTGAGGGCGGCCTGGGCGCGCGCTTCGTCGATCTTCGCCGCTTCCTCCGGCGTAACCGGCGTGCTTGGTGGTTCCGGCTGCTTGGCCTCGGGCGGCAGAATTACCTCCGACTCGGGCAGCAACGTATAAAAGTCGTACTTCGGCTTGGCTGGCTGCTCACTGGTTGGGGTGCGCTTGGGCTGTTCCTTGATCGCGGTCTTCGGGGCTTCCTTGACGCGTTTGACCTCTTCGCCCCCCGGCTCGAGGCTCATCAGAAACACGATGAAGCCGCCGATCACCAAGCCACAGACCAGCCAGATCCAGCCTGGTACGGCCTGCTTGGCTGGCGCTTGATAGCGGCTGGCGCCCCGCTTGGGCGCGGCTTTCTTCCTTGCAGCCACTTACATGCGCTCCAGAGTTTCCAGACCGAGAAGTTCCAGGCCCTGCTTGAGGGTCTTGCCGGTCAGGGCGGCCAGGCGCAGTCGGCTCTGTTTCTGGTCTTCCTGCTCGGCGCTGAGAATCGGGCAGTGTTCGTAGAAGCTGGAGAACAGCCCGGCCAGATCGTACAGGTAAGCGCACAACAGGTGCGGTTCGCCTTTCTCGCCGACGCTGTTGAGCACCTCGCCGAACTGCGCGAGCTTGGCAGCCAGGGCGAGTTCCTGCTCGGCTTCCAGTCGGATGCGCCCGGTGCTTTCGTCGATGCCTTTGCCTAGCTTGCGGAACACACTGGCCACGCGGGTGTAGGCATAGAGCAGGTAGGGTGCAGTGTTGCCTTCGAAGCTCAGCATCAGTTCGAAGTTGAAGCGGTAATCGCTGGTACGGTGCTTGGACAGGTCGGCGTACTTGACCGCGCTGATGCCCACCGCCCGGGCGATCTGGCGCAGCTCGGCCTCGTCGAGCTCGGGGTTCTTGCCTTTGACCAGGGCATAGGCGCGCTGCTCGGCCTCGTCGAGCAGATCGATCAGCTTCACCGTACCGCCGTCGCGGGTCTTGAACGGACGTCCGTCGGCGCCGTTCATGGTGCCGAAGCCCATGTGTTCCAGCTGCATGCTTTCATGAACGAAGCCGGCGCGGCGGGCCACTCCGAAGGCCATCTGGAAGTGCAGCGCCTGACGCTGGTCGACGAAATACAGCGCGCGATCGGCATGCAGCACCTGGCTGCGGTAACGCATGGCGGCCAGGTCGGTGGTGGCATAGAGATAGCCGCCGCCGGCCTTCTGCACGATTACCGGCAGCGGGTTGCCTTCGGCGTTCTTGAACTCGTCGAGGAAGACACACTGCGCGCCGTTGTCCTCGGTAAGCAGGCCCTTCTCGCGCAGCGCATCGACAATGCCTGGCAGCTCGGCGTTATAGGCGCTTTCGCCCTTCACATCGGCCGGGGTCAGTTTGACGTTGAGGCGGTCGTAGAGCTTCTGGCAGTGCGACAGCGAGATGTCGTTGAAGCGGGTCCAGAGGCTCAGGCACTGTGCGTCGCCAGCCTGCAGCTTGACCACCAGCTCACGGGCGCGGTCGGCGAACTCGGCGGACTCGTCGAAGCGCTGCTTGGCGGCGCGATAGAACTGCTCGAGGTCGGCCAGTTCGCTCTCGGCGGCGGCCGGCTTTTCTTCAAGATAGGCGAGCAGCATGCCGAACTGGGTGCCCCAGTCGCCGACGTGGTTCTGCCGGATCACCTCGTCGCCGAGGAAATCCAGAACACGGCCCACTGCATCACCAATGATGGTCGAGCGCAGGTGGCCGACGTGCATCTCCTTGGCCAGGTTTGGCGATGACAGGTCAACCACCACGCGTTGCGTAGCACTTGCCTTGCGCACTGCCAGCTGTGCGTCGGTCAGGGCCGTTTCGAGGCGCTCGGCCAGGGCGTCGCTGTTCTGGAAGAAATTCAGAAAGCCCGGTCCGGCGATTTCCACCTTGCTGACCTGGGCATCCTGCGGCAGTGCGGCGATCAGCTTCTCGGCCAGGTCGCGCGGCTTCAGGCCGGCAGGCTTGGCCAGCATCAGGGCGATATTGCTGGCGAAATCACCATGACTCTTGTCCTTGGTGTTCTCCACCTGAATAGCAGGTGTCAGCCCATCGGGCAGCACGCCTTCGCTGGTCAGACGAACAAGGGCTTGCTGGATCAGGTGGCGAATGCTGTCTTTCATGGTCGGCTCGGTCCGCAAGAGTGCGCGAAAACCCGGCATTATCGGGGTGCGATGGGTATCGCTTCAAGGTGCGTAGCGCCCAGGCCGGGAAAAGTGCCGTTAATCCGGGCGTTCAGAAGAGGTCGATCGGGTCGACATCCAGACTCCAGCGTACCGCTCGGCTACCGGGCAGCTGTTCGAGCGTGGGGGTCCAGATGTCCATCAGGCGATGCAACGTCGCCCTGGCGTTGCCCTGAAGCAGCAACTGAGCTCGATAGCGTCCGGCGCGTCGCTCCATTGGTGCGGGAACCGGTCCGAGCAGTTCGACGCCGTTGAGTTGCAGTTGCTCGAGTAGCTGTTCGGCGAGGCTGCAGGCGTCATCGAGGAAGGCTTCGGCCTGGCCCGGCTTCTGCGCTTCGGCGCGCAGCAGCGCCAGGTGGCTGAACGGTGGCAGGCCGGCGGCGCGGCGTTCGGACAGCGCCTGCTCGGCGAAGGCGAAATAGCCCTGCTCGGTCAGCTGCACCAGCAGCGGATGGTCGGCCAGATGCGTCTGGATGATGACCTTGCCAGGTTCTTCCGCCCGCCCGGCGCGCCCGGCGACCTGGACGATGAGCTGGGCCATGCGCTCGCTGGCGCGAAAGTCGGCAGAGAACAGTCCACCGTCTGCATCGAGAATTGCCACCAGCGTGACGCGCGGAAAATGATGGCCCTTGGCGAGCATCTGCGTGCCGACCAGCAGGCAGGGCTCGCCGCGATTGATGGTGCCGATCATCTGCTCCATCGCGCCCTTGCGTGCGGTGCTGTCGCGGTCGATGCGCAGCACCGGATAATCCGGAAAGAGGATGCCCAGGCGTTCCTCGGCGCGTTCAGTCCCGGCGCCTACTGGTCGCAAGTCGACCTTGCTGCAGTCCGGACAGTTGCGCGGTGGCCGCTCGACATGCCCGCAATGGTGGCAGCGCAGTTCGTTGTGGCGTTGGTGCAACGTCATTCGTGCGTCGCAACGCGGGCATTGGCTGAGCCAGCCGCAGTCGTGGCAGAGCAGGGTGGGGGCGAAGCCGCGCCGGTTGAGGTAGATCAGCACCTGCTGGCCAGCCGCAAGGGTCTGGCCGATGGCCTGTTGCAGCGGGCCGGAAATGCCGGCATCCAGTGGGCGGCTCTTGACGTCCAGGCGCAAGAAGCGCGGTGACTGGGCGTTGCCGGCGCGTTGGGTCAGTTTGAGCAGCGCATAGCGTCCGCTGTGGGCGTTGTGCAGGCTCTCCAGCGAAGGTGTGGCGGAGCCGAGCACAATCGGTAGGTTTTCCTGCCGTGCTCGCACCAGGGCCAGATCGCGCGCGTGATAACGCAGGCCCTCCTGCTGTTTATATGAGGCGTCGTGCTCTTCATCGATGATGATCAGTCCCGGATTCTTCATCGGCGTGAACAGCGCCGAGCGGGTGCCGATGATGATGTCCGCTTCACCGTCGCGGGCGGCGAGCCAGGCATCGAGCCGGTCACGATCATTGACGTTGGAATGCAGCAGGGCGATCCGTACATTGAAGCGCTGCTCGAAACGGGCGAGCGTCTGTGGTCCCAGGTTGATCTCGGGGATTAGCACCAGGGCCTGCTTGCCGGCTTCCAGTACGCGATGAATCAGTTGCAGATAGACCTCGGTCTTGCCGCTGCCGGTCACCCCGGCCAGCAGGAACGCCTGAAACCCTCCAAGGCCGGCGCTCACCGCTTCGAAGGCCGCGCGTTGCTGTGCGTTCAAGGTGAGTTCGGCCTGCAGCAGCCAGCTGCCACTGTGCCCGCGAGACGGCTTGCTGCGGCGTGATTCGATATGTACCAGGCCCTTCTCCAGCAGCAGGTCGAGGCTGTCCTTGTTCAGCTGCAGTTTGCTGAGCAGCGCATGCGGCAGGCCGTGAGCATGCTGGGCGATGGCTTTCAGCGCTTCACGCTGCCTGGGTGCGCGAGCCAGTCGCGGGTCTTCGGGGCTGGCGCCTTCGGCTAGGCGCCAGTAGCGCTCCTGGCGCGCCTCGGCGGGTTCGCCCTGGCGCAGCAGTACCGGCAGTGCCCAGCTGAGGGTGTCGCCCAGGCTGTGCTGGTAGTACTGCGCGGTCCACAGGCAGAGCTTGAACAGCGGCGCGGGCAGCGGTGGTTTCGCGTCCAGCAATTCCAGCGCCGGCTTGAGCTTCTCCACCGGTACTTCGCTCTGGTCGCTCAGCTCGACCAGAATGCCGACGACCTCGCGTCGACCGAAGGGCACGCGCAGGCGCACGCCTGGTTGCAGCGCGGCGCGCGACACGCCAGCCGGCGGCAGATAATCGAACAGGCGGCGCAAGGGCGAGGGCAGCGCCAGGCGGAGGATGCAGGAAGGCAAGCGGTGTTCCTTGGCAATGAGCGCAGATGGTAAACGATCGTACCGTTTGGCGCCGATGGTAAGCGTATCTTCGGCGGGTCGGTGCGCCCGTCGCCTGCGCTTGCATCACCCTAGCGCTCTGGTATGATTCGCGCCCTACTTCGTGCGGTACTCGACATAGGGTCGGGTGGCGGCACACAATCCTAGAGGATTCACCATGAAAGCCGATATCCATCCGAATTACGTAGAAATCGAGGCCACCTGCAGCTGTGGCAACGTCATCAAGACCCGTTCCACGCTGGGCAAGAACCTGAGCCTCGACGTGTGCTCCGAGTGCCACCCGTTCTACACCGGCAAGCAGAAGGTACTGGATACCGGCGGCCGTATCGACCGCTTCAAGCAGCGTTTCGGTGTGTTCGGCGCCAAGTAAGTTGGCGTACCGGGAATCCGATGAGGTTTTCCGAGCACATGAAAAAGGCGTCCCTTGTGGGCGCCTTTTTCGTTTCCGTCTTCTGGCACGCGTCAACGCTGGCGTTCTTCTGCCCGTCTCCAGGGCGCCTGCCGCTGGTGGATGTGGCGCGGGTGATCGATGGCGACACGCTGCGCCTGGCCGATGGTCGCAGCGTTCGGCTGATCGGTATCAATACGCCGGAGCTGGGGCGTGAGGGGCGCAAGGCGGAGCCGTACGCTGTAGCGGCACAGCGAAGGCTGCAGGCATTGGTGAAAGCCAGCGATGGCCGAGTCGGGCTGGTCGTGGGGCGTGAGCGTCAGGATCGCTACGGGCGCATCCTGGCTCACGCCTATGACGCCAATGGCATCAATCTCGAGGCGTCGCTGCTTGCCGAGGGCCTCGGACTCATGGTCGCGATTGCGCCAAACACCGCATTGGTGGCCTGCCATCAGCGGGCGGAGCAGCATGGGCGGTATGAGCGTCTGGGTGTCTGGCGCGAGCTGACTCCGCGCTCCCCGCAGTCACTCAGGCAGGGAGGTTTTGCGCTGATCGACGCCAAGGTGGCGCGGGTAGAGCGCAATCGCGGCGGCTACTGGCTAGAGATGGAGGGCCCGCTGGTCGTGCATATACCTGTGCAGGCATTCGACGCGTTCGATCTTCGCGCTCTGGATGCGCTCGCCGGTAAGCGACTCGAGCCGAGAGGTTGGATAGTCGATCGCCGCGGACGGGCTGCGGCTGGCCAGGCTCGCTGGATGCTGCGCATTACCCATCCGGCCATGCTTGGCCAGTCCCGCTGAGCTCTCTGTTTCTCCGCCGAGCGCGGCGTGAGTCTACCCGGAAAGTCGTATTGGCGCGGGCTTGACAGCCAGCTTGCCGACTGGCTTGTGACTGCGCTTGTTCTTGGCGTATGCTCGACCGCCTGTCTGTCCCAGTAAAATAAGCGGAAATGCCACATGACTGACCTGAAAACTGCCGCGCTCGAATACCATGCCCAACCCCGTCCGGGAAAACTGAGCGTCGAGCTGACCAAGCCCACCGCTACCGCTCGTGATCTGTCTCTGGCGTACAGCCCGGGTGTCGCCGAGCCTGTGCGCGAAATCGCGCGCGATGCGGAGCTGGCTTACCGTTACACCGGCAAAGGCAACCTGGTGGCGGTTATCTCCGATGGCACCGCTATTCTCGGCCTGGGCAACCTCGGCCCACTGGCATCCAAGCCGGTGATGGAAGGCAAAGGCGTGCTGTTCAAGCGATTCGCCGGTGTCGACGTCTTCGACATCGAAGTCGATGCCGAAAGTCCTCAGGCTTTCATCGATACCGTCAAGCGTATCTCCATCACTTTCGGTGGCATCAACCTCGAAGACATCAAGGCGCCTGAGTGCTTTGAAATCGAGCGTGCGCTGATCGAACAGTGCGATATTCCGGTGTTTCACGACGACCAGCATGGCACCGCCATCGTCACCGCGGCAGGCATGCTCAACGCGCTGGAAATTGCCGGCAAGACATTGGAGCAGGCGAAGATCGTCTGCCTCGGCGCTGGTGCGGCTGCGACCTCGTGCATGAAGCTGCTGGTCAGCATGGGTGCCAAAATCGAAAATATCTTCATGATCGACCGCAAGGGCGTGATCCACGCCGGTCGTGACGATCTGAATCAGTACAAGGCTGTGTTCGCCCACGAAACCGACAAGCGCACCCTGGACGATGCCCTCGAAGGCGCCGACGTTTTCGTCGGCCTGTCCGGTGCCAACCTGCTGAGTCCTGAAGGGCTCAAGCGCATGGCGGCCAACCCGGTTGTTTTCGCCTGTTCCAATCCTGATCCGGAGATCAGTCCCGAGCTGGCCCATGCAACGCGTTCCGACGTGATCATGGCCACCGGTCGTTCTGACTATCCGAACCAGGTCAATAACGTGCTTGGCTTCCCGTTCATCTTCCGTGGCGCGCTAGACGTGCGCGCCAAGCGCATCAACGAGGAGATGAAAATCGCTGCGGCCATCGCATTGCGCGATCTTGCCAAGCTGCCGGTGCCGGCTGAAGTGGCTGCCGCTTATGGAGTGGACAGCCTGGAGTTCGGTCGCGAGTACATCATCCCGAAACCCATGGACCCGCGCCTTATCACGCTGGTGTCCGACGCAGTGGCCAAGGCGGCGATTGAAAGCGGCGTTGCAACGCTGCCTTATCCGTCGCACTACCCGCTGCAGTCGGTACAAGATGTATTCAACGGCTGACCAGCGTTGAATAAAAAACCCCGCCTTGGCGGGGTTTTTTATGGGCCGAATAACTGGATAGGCGATCAGAACAGATCGAGCGGCGCCGCTTCGTCGGCGGGCAGCGGACTGCCAGGTGCCTGATAGCCCGGATCGACCTCGCCCATCGGCGGCGGCGAATCTTCGCTTTTGAACACCTCGAAGTAGGCGTCGGGTGTGCCCGGCGTGGCCGCTCGGCCACTAACCGGGTCGATACGCAATTTGAGCAATCCGTTCGGCTCCGCCGGTGGATGCTCGGGCATGTCCTTGAGCACGGCGCTCATGAAGGTCATCCAGATCGGCAGTGCGACCGTGCCGCCATACTCGTTGCGCCCGAGACTCTGCGGTTGGTCGAAGCCGGCCCACACCGTGGTGACGATGTCGGCGTTATAGCCGGAGAACCAGCTGTCTATCGAGTCGTTGGTGGTGCCGGTTTTGCCAGCAATGTCATTTCGGCCCATGGCCAGCGCGCGACGCCCCGTGCCTCGCTTGATAACGTCCTGCAGCATGCTGGTCATGATGTAGGCGGTACGCTCATCCAGCACTTGCTCGGCATAGCGCGGTCCCGCGCCTGTCGACTCGTCTGTGTCGAGCGCTCGGCTAGGCGGCGCAGCAAAGGTGTCGGCGACCGCATCCGCAGGCTGATCATCGGGTGATGGAACTCTTGCCGGATTGGCCTCGAATACCAGATTACCCTCGCGGTCTTCGATGCGTTGGATCAGGTACGGCTCGATCTTGTAGCCGCCATTGGCGAAGGTGGTCCAGCCAGTGGCGATCTCCATTGGCGTCAGGGTCGCAGTGCCCAGAGCCAGCGAAAGGTTGCGCGGCAGGTCCTGCGGATTGAAGCCGAAGCGGCTGATGTAATCGACGGTATGGTCGATGCCCATTGTCTGCAGCAGGCGGATCGAAACCAGGTTTCTCGATTTGTATAGTGCCTCCCGCATCCTGATCGGCCCGAGGAAGGTGTTGTTGTCGTTCTTCGGGCGCCAGATGCGATCCATGCCTTGCTCGACGAAGACGATGGGGGAGTCGTTGACCAGGCTCGCGGCGGTGTAGCCCGCGTCCAGTGCCGCGCTATAGATGAAGGGCTTGAAGCTCGAGCCAGGCTGGCGCTTGGCCTGGATAGCGCGGTTGTAGTTGCTCTGGCCAAAAGAGAATCCGCCCGCCAAGGCTTCGATCGAGCCATCTTGCGGGTCGAGGGAAACCAGAGCTGCCTGTGCCTGGGGTACTTGGCTGAACAGCGCGGCCTCACCCTGCCAGCGAATGCGTATGACATCGCCTACCTTGACCACGTCTGCCGGGCGCTGTGGTCTGGGTCCCATGCTGTTGATCCCGAGATGCGGGCGGGCCCACTTCATGCTGTCCCAACTCACCGCTTGCTCTTTGCCATCCCTGGTTAGCGCAAGGATGCCGGTAGTGTCGATTTGCGTCACAACGGCCGGCTGCAGGCCGGATAGGCCGCGGTACTTGGCCAATTCTTGCGCCCAGTTCTCGCGCGGCACATCGGCAAGGCGAGCCTCCGGTCCGCGATAACCATGACGCTGGTCGTATTCGATGAGTCCGCCGTTGAGTGCGTTGTTTGCGGCCACCTGGCGCTCGCTCGAAACGGTGGTCTGTACCCTGAACCCGTCAGTGTATGCAGCGCTGCCGAAGCGTCCGACCATTTCTGCGCGGGCCATTTCGGCAATATACGATGCATCCAGTTCGGGAGCGGCTCCGTGGTATCGCGCGGTCTCAGGTTCAGCCAGCGCCTGCCGATAACTAGATTCATCCAGTGAGCCCAATCTGAACATGCGCCCCAGGATCCAGTCGCGGCGCTCTTTGCTGCGGGCTGGGTTGACCACTGGGTTGAATGCGGAGGGGGCCTTGGGAAGTCCTGCGATCATCGCGAGCTGTGCAACGCTCAGTTCAGAAATGGATTTGCCGTAGTAGACCTGAGAGGCCGCCTCGATACCGTAGGCCCGATTACCAAGGTAGATCTTGTTGACGTACAGCTCGAGAATCTCGTTTTTGCTGAGTTCGCGTTCGATTTGCAGCGCTAGGAGGATCTCGTTGATTTTGCGTGAGAAGCTTCGTTCGCTGGTGAGGAAGTAGTTCTTCGCCACCTGCATCGTGATGGTGCTGCCACCGGTCTGAATCTGTCCGCTTTTCAATAATTGCGTGGCAGCGCGCATCAGGCCGGTTATGTCGACGCCATAATGATTAGCGAAATTGTCATCCTCCGCGGCGAGCAACGCCTGGATGAACTCCTGGGGAATGTCTTCGAAACGAATCGGCGAGCGTCGCATCTCGCCGAACTCTGCGATCAGCTTGTCGTCAGCGCTGTAGACGCGTAGCGGGATCTGTAGCTGTATGCTGCGAAGTGAGTCGACCGAGGGAAGGTTCGGACTGAGGTAGAGAAAAGCACCGCTGATGCTGAGCAACAGGGCACAAAAAACTGCGAAGCACGACCAGAGAAGAAATTTCAAAAAACGCATCGGGGTTCTTGGAATCCAGGATTTTGAGGGGAGGAGCGGCGGCGATGCTGAAAGGGAAAACCGTTCACATTATATGCGCTTTTTTTGCCGGGTAGCCATTTGCGCTTCTGTCAAGGCTGTTATCTAATGTGGATGAACATAATTAATCCGTAAGTTGCGGATAAAGATAGGAAATCGGTCGTGCTAGGGCTCTTCACTAAGAAAGCGAACACGCTGCTTGGGATCGATATCAGTTCGACCTCAGTCAAGCTCCTCGAATTAAGTCGATCGGGTAATCGGTATCGTGTCGAGGCCTATGCCGTCGAGCCGCTCCCGCCGAATGCCGTGGTCGAAAAGAACATCGCCGAACTTGAGGGTGTTGGTCAGGCTCTGCAACGCGTAGTTGCCAAGGCTAAGACAGGATGCAAGTCGGCAGTTGTGGCTGTTTCGGGTTCTGCGGTCATCACCAAGATGATCGAGATGGATGCGGGGCTGTCCGACGAAGAGCTGGAAAATCAGCTTAAGATTGAGGCCGACCAGTACATCCCATACCCGCTCGAAGAAGTCGCAATCGACTTCGAGGTTCAGGGCCCTGCTCCTCGTGCCCCGGGCAGGGTTGAGGTGCTTCTGGCTGCCTGTCGTAAAGAAAACGTCGAGATTCGAGAAGCTGCGCTAGCGCTGGCTGGGCTCACCGCGAAAGTGGTGGACGTCGAAGCCTATGCATTGGAGCGGTCGTACGGCCTGCTCGCCTCTCAATTGGGCTCAGGGCACGGTGAGTTGACTGTGGCTGTTGTGGATATCGGTGCGACGATGACCACGCTCAGCGTTTTGCACAACGGTCGCACAATCTACACGCGCGAGCAGCTTTTCGGTGGGCGGCAGCTGACCGAGGAAATACAGAGACGCTACGGTTTGTCTCAGGAGGAGGCTGGCCTTGCCAAGAAGCAGGGTGGTCTTCCAGATGACTACGACAGTGAGGTGCTTCTTCCGTTCAAAGAGGCGGTCGTACAGCAGGTTTCCCGCTCATTGCAATTCTTCTTCGCTGCCGGACAATTCCATGATGTCGATTGCATCCTGCTCGCAGGGGGGACCGCATCCATCCCCGGTCTAGATCACATGATTCAGCAGAAGATCGGTACCCACACTGTAGTGGCTAATCCCTTCGCCGATATGGCTTTGAGTAGCAAGGTCAACGCGGGGGCGCTGGCCAGTGATGCACCGGCATTGATGATCGCCTGTGGCTTGGCGCTGAGGAGCTTCGACTGATGGCGCAAATCAACTTACTTCCGTGGCGTGAACAGCTACGGGAAGAGCGAAAGCAGCGTTTTCTCGCATCTCTCGTCGGCGTGCTTGTTGTTGCGGCGGGCATGGTGTTCCTCGGTGACCGCTATTTCCAGGGTGCTATAGAGAATCAAAACGCTCGAAATGAGTTCGTCAAAAAGGAAATTGCGGTTCTCGATGCGCGGATAAAAGAGATTAAGGAACTTAAAGAGCGCAGGCAACAGCTCTTGGAGCGCATGAAGATCATTCAGGACCTTCAAGGTAATCGGCCAATTATAGGGCGGGTATTTGATCAGCTTGTCAGAACGTTGCCTGATGGGGTTTATTTTACTTCGCTGAAGATGACCGGCAAGAACATTGCAATCGTCGGCGCAGCTGAGTCCAATAATCGCGTTTCAAATTTGATGCGAAATCTCGACGGTTCCGATTGGCTCCAGGCGCCCAACCTGAACGAAGTTAAAGCAGTCACCGCCGGCGCCGTGGATCAAGAGAACGTGTTCCAGCTGACGGTGCAACAGACGCAGCCGGGTGTCTCTACGGAAGGAGCGAAACCATGAGTCTAGCTGATTCGCTGGATAGTCTTCGTAAAGTCGACTTTGCGGACCTTGATCTAAATAATCTCGGCTCTTGGCCAGGGCCGGTTAAATTTATTGCAGGAGTTTTTTTGCTCGCTGCAGTACTTGCTCTGGGTTACTACTTTCATCTTCAGGATATGCAGCTTCAGTTGGAGCAGCAGCGCGCTCAGGAAGTGTCGTTGAAGCAGCAATTCTCCACTAAAGCCTTCCAGGCGGCGAATTTAGAAGCCTATAAAGAACAGATGGCCGAGATGGAAACTTCGTTCGGCGCCTTGCTTCGGCAATTGCCAAGCGACACTGAAGTCCCGGGGTTGTTGGAAGACATTACTCGTACGGGCTTGGGGAGTGGGTTGGAGTTCGAAGAAATCAAGCTCCAGCCGGAAGTGGCGCAGCAGTTCTATATTGAGCTACCAATAAACATCAAGGTCGTAGGCAGTTATCACGACTTGGCTACTTTTGTAAGCGGAGTTTCGAGTCTTCCTCGTATTGTTACGCTGCATGATTTCGAGATAAAGCCAGACAAGACCGATGCTACGTCAAAACTGCGTATGAGCATCGTTGCCAAGACTTATCGCTATAACGACAAGGGGCTGCAGAAATGAGGGGCGGGCTACTCACTTCGCTGGGTTTAAGCCTGGCGCTGCTTTCGGGCTGCGGCGGCGGTACCGATTTCAACGACCTTCAGCAGTACATGGATGAGGTGAGAGCTAAGCCGAAGGGCACGATCGAGCCGCTCCCCGCATTTATACCGTACGAGGCCTTTACCTATAGTGCGGCGGCCTTGCGTCATCCTTTTCAGCCGCCGGTAAAGCTCGATCTGGCTCAACGACAAAAAGGATCAAAGGATATCCAGCCTGATGAGTCGCGAGTTAAGCAGTTCCTTGAAGGTTTCAATATCGAGAATTTCACCATGGTCGGTACGCTTACCAATGGAGGGGGACGGTACGCGCTTATCAAGGGTGGTGATGGGGTTCATCGCGTCAAGATCGGTGACTATCTAGGGCGCAATCACGGCCGGATAGTAGAGATCAGCGAAGCCGGGGTGGACGTGGTGGAAATCGTTCCTGATGGAGAGGGTGGGTGGCTTGAGCGCCCGCGCAGTCTGACTTTGAAAGAGCGCGCCTAGCGCGGGGCAAAAAGCATGGAAAACCTTTACCGGTCTGCACAACGGAAGCAATTTATGAACACTACCCTTTCACGTCTGGGCGTTTCTCTGCTGGCGGCGTTTATTTCGCCTGCACTGCTTGCGGCCAAGCTCAATGCCCTTGATGTCGCTGCGCTGCCCGGTGATCGCGTTGAGCTGAAGCTCGCTTTTGACGAGCCTGTGGCGTCGCCTCGTGGCTACACATTGGATCAGCCTGCGCGCATTGCACTCGATCTTCCCGGCGTTTCGAATAATCTGGGTGCCAAGAATCGCGAGTTAGGGGTTGGTAACGCACGAAGCGTGACGGTTGTCGAGGCTCAAGGACGCACGCGGCTCATTGTTAATCTGACGTCCCTTGTGCCTTACTCCACGCGAGTGGATGGCAATAACCTTTTTGTGGTTCTTGGCGAAAGCGCCGGGGGGGTTACAGGTATGTCGCCGGCGACTGCGGCGCCCGTTGCGGTGTCCGCGCCTGTTAAGGTCGCGCCAGTCGGTAAGGCAATCGAGAACATCGACTTTCGTCGCGGTGACGACGGTGCCGGAAACGTCATTATCAGTCTTTCGGATCCGTCGATAAGTCCCACGATCGAAGAACAGGGCGGCAAGATTCGCGTCATTTTCGACAAGACGCGGTTGCCCGAATCGTTGCGGGCTCGCCTCGACGTCCAGGATTTTGCAACCCCAGTACGGTTCGTTGACTCAACAGTTCAATCAGGCAAGGCTAGCATCGCTATCGAGCCAACTGGGCGGTACGACTATCTGGCCTATCAGACTGATAACAAGCTGACCATTAGTATCAAGCCTCTCACCGAAGATGAGGCAGATAAGCGCAAAGCAGATCGTTTTGCCTACTCGGGCGAAAAACTCTCGCTCAACTTCCAGGATATTGACGTCCGCTCCGTGCTGCAGCTGATCGCCGACTTCACTGATCTTAACCTTGTTGCGAGCGACACTGTCAGCGGCAATATCACTTTGCGTCTGCAGAACGTGCCTTGGGATCAGGCGTTGGACCTGGTGCTGAAGACCAAGGGCCTGGATAAACGTCAGGTCGGCAACGTGCTGCTGGTGGCTCCTGCTGACGAAATCGCTGCGCGCGAGCGCCAAGAGCTGGAATCGCAACGCCAGATCGCTGAGCTCGCGCCGCTGCGTCGGGAAGTCGTTCAGGTTAATTACGCCAAAGCGGCCGATATCGCACGGTTGTTTCAGTCAGTGACTAGTAATGCGGCTTCAGCAGAAGACCGCGGATCTATTGCGGTTGACGACCGCACTAACAATATTATTGCCTATCAGACGCAGGATCGACTCGACGAGCTTCGCCGCATTGTCGCGCAGCTAGATATTCCGGTGCGTCAGGTGATGATTGAGGCGCGTATCGTTGAGGCAAATGTCGATTACGACAAGAGTCTTGGAGTTAACTGGCGAGGGGCTAGAGTAGGCGACAATAATTTCGTCGTAGGTGGGGTCGGTGGAAATCGCGTTGGTGCTGGAGATAATCCAGCGACGGCGTTAGGTACGTTCGTAGATCTTGGTGCTACCGGGGCTACAAATGGTATTGGCATAGGCTTTATCACTGATAACACCATCCTTGACCTACAGTTGTCTGCGATGGAGAAAACCGGCAACGGCGAGGTTGTGTCGCAGCCGAAGGTAGTCACTTCTGATAAAGAAACCGCGAAAATACTGAAAGGTGCGGAGGTTCCTTATCAGGAAGCTAGTTCGAGTGGTGCCACTAGTACGTCATTTAAAGAAGCGGCACTATCGCTTGAGGTTACTCCGCAGATCACGCCTGATAACCGCATTATCATGGAAGTCAAGGTGACCAAGGATGAGCCTGATTTCTCTCAAGCTGCGAGTACTGGCGGTGTGCCTTCCATTCGCAAAAATGAGGTTAATGCCAAGGTGCTCGTGACGGATGGCGAAACGATCGTCATCGGGGGGGTATTCTCCAATACTCAAAGCAAGTCAGTGGACAAGGTACCATTCCTTGGTGATGTGCCCTTCGTTGGCCGTCTGTTCCGCCGTGATCTAGTGCAAGATCGAAAGTCCGAGCTGCTTGTGTTCATTACTCCGCGGATAATGAATAATCAGGCGATTCAGGTCGGCCGCTGAGATAAATGCAAAATTTGATCCTCATAGGCCCGATGGGTGCTGGAAAAAGCACCATCGGGCGTTTGCTTGCCAAAGAGCTGCGTCTGCCGTTCAAGGACTCCGACAAGGAGATCGAGCAGCGGACTGGGGCCAGCATCCCGCTGATATTTGATGTCGAGGGGGAGGCGGGGTTTCGCGAGCGTGAGCGAGCGGCTATTGCGGAGCTTTGTCAGCTTGAGGGTGTTGTGCTTGCCACGGGTGGCGGTGCGGTGTTGCGGGACGAGAATCGGCAGGCGCTTCGTGCGGGCGGTCGGGTCATCTATCTCTGTACGTCGGTTGATCAGCAACTCGAGCGTACCTCGCGAGATCGCAATCGGCCGTTGTTGCAGGCTGACGACCCTCGCAGCGTGCTGACTGCTTTGATGGCCGTTCGCGATCCTTTATATCGATCCATTGCGGACATCATCATCGAGACCGACGAGCGCCCGCCGAGGCTTGTGGTTATGGAAATTCTCGATCGGCTTGCGTCACTACCGCCCCGTGAAAGCCAGGATGAAACTGCGCTATCCTAGCCCCCTTTATTCTTGGGGGCCCCATGCACACTCTTCAGGTCGATCTCGGCGAGCGTAGCTATCCCATCCATATTGGCGAACGGTTGCTGGATCGCCCGGAGCTATTCAGCGACAAGATTCGCGGTCGGCAGGTCGCCATTGTCACTAATGAGACGGTTGCGCCGCTGTATCTCGACCATTTGACTCGCACTCTTTCCAATCACGCGGTCACTCCGGTGATTCTTCCTGACGGAGAAGAGCACAAGAACTGGCAGACCCTCCAGCTCATCTTCGACGCTCTGCTCGGGGCGAGACATGACCGCAACACCACGATCATTGCGCTGGGTGGTGGCGTGGTCGGCGACATGGCTGGTTATGCGGCGGCCAGCTATCAACGTGGCGTCGACTTCATTCAAGTGCCCACTACGTTGTTATCGCAGGTGGACTCTTCGGTCGGTGGTAAGACGGGCATCAACCATCCGCTGGGCAAGAACATGATCGGTGCGTTCTACCAGCCCCGTGCGGTTGTTATCGATACAACCACGCTGGCTACGCTGCCTGCGCGCGAGTTGTCGGCAGGGCTGGCCGAAGTCATCAAGTACGGGTTGATCTGCGACGAGCCGTTTCTTGGCTGGCTCGAAACCAATATCGACCTGATTCGAGCGCTTGATTCCGCGGCGCTGACTGAGGCTATCCACCGTTCCTGTGCCGCCAAAGCGAAGGTGGTCAATGCCGATGAGCGCGAGTCGGGGGTGCGAGCCATCCTGAACCTGGGTCACACTTTTGGTCACGCGATCGAAACTCACATGGGCTATGGCGTATGGCTGCATGGTGAGGCCGTCGCGGCGGGAACCGTGATGGCATTGGAGATGTCATGTCAGCTTGGCTGGATAGGAGAGGCAGAACGCGATCGCGCTATCCGGTTACTGCAGCGCGCGGCGCTGCCCGTCGTTCCACCGGCGCAAATGCGGCCGCAGGACTTCCTTGAGCACATGGCCGTCGACAAGAAGGTGCTGGATGGCCGGCTGCGTCTTGTTCTGCTGCGACGACTCGGTGAGGCAGTTGTGACCGGCGACTTCCCGCGCGATGTGCTAGAGACGACCTTGAATGCCAATTACGGCGCAATGACGGAACCTTTGGGAGCATAAGAAGATTTCCATGACCAGTTTGTCTGCGGACGACGCGTTTCTGAATCACTATGGCTTCAGCCATGATCCCTTCGCTGCTCGTGTTCCGGGCTTCAAGTTCTTCCCTGCGCAGCGCAAACCGGTGCTTGGGCAGCTTCATCATCTTGCTCGGTATAGCCAGTTACTGCTGCTGGTAACCGGGCCGGAAGGCAGTGGCAAAACCCTGCTGCGTCAAGCCTTGGTGGCCAGCAGCAACAAGCAGTCGGTGCAGAGCGTGGTCATCACGCCGCAAGGCACTATGGATGCCAGCGCGTTGCTCGCGCAGATCGCCCAGGCGTTGAGCAGTCCGCCCGCCGACTTCGACGGCATCATGACGCAAGTGACGCAGCTGGCCCTGACTGGCCAGGAAGTCTATCTGCTGGTCGATGACGCCGAGTGTCTGACCGGGGCCGCAGTTGAGACCCTGTTGCGCCTGGCTGCTGGCAGTCCCGAGGCGCGCCCGCACGTATTCCTGTTCGGTGAGCCAGCGCTTGCCGGGCGTCTGGAGGCCCTGAGCGAGGGGGAAGAGCGTTATCACGCCATCGCTCTGCAACCCTATGAAGAAGACGAGACGCGGGAATACCTTGCGCTGCGGCTCGAGGGAGCTGGCAGCGGAATCGAGTGCCTGAATGAGGAGCAGATCGTCCGCGTCCATGAGCAGTCGGGTGGCTGGCCTGGCGCGATCAATCAGATGGCGCGAGACGAGTTGCTTGCTGCAATGCAGAGTCGCCGTGGCAGCCGCAAGGCGGGCGGAATTGCCTTTCCGCTGCCTAGACGACACCTGCTGGCAGCTGTCGCGGTGATTGTGGTGGTTGCGGTTGGCTATCTCGCGCTGCGGGGCGGCGACACTCAGGCACCGCTTCCGCCGGCAGTTACCAGTCTGCCCCTCGATAGCTCGCCGGCTGATGGCACTGCGGGCCAGGATCGGCAGACGGCAATCGAGTTCGATGGCGAGGAGCGTCCGCTGTCGTTGCCGTTAGGCGGCGATGCGCAGCCCGTGATCCGTGAGCCGCTCGCGGCGGCCGCCGGGGGTGAGGACGACCGCGAAGCTTCCGTTCGTGGGGCGACTGCACCGATGATGCCTGCACCTGCACCTGCACCTGCACCTGCACCTGCACCTGCACCTGCACCTGCGCCCGCACCGGTCGAGCGTGCTCAGCCGGTTCCTGCACCGCCTGTCGCCGCTCCGACTCCTGCGCCCGCGGCGCCGGTGCGGCCGAATGTCGCGGAGCGCCCCCCAGCGCCAGCCGCCGCACCGGCCAGCTCAGGTCATGGCGCGTGGTATACGAGCCAGCCGGGAAGCAACTATCTGGTTCAGATCCTGGGTACGCGCGTCGAGAAGAATGCCCAGGCGCTTGTTCAGCAGCATGGTGGTAGCTACCGCTATTTTGCCAAGCAACATGAAGGCAAGCCGCTCTACGTCGTTACCTACGGCAATTTTGCCAATCGAGCGGCTGCCGTCGCGGCGGTCAAGTCGCTGCCCGCTTCGCTGCAGGCTGGCAAGCCATGGGTGCGGAGTCTTGCAAGTGTTCAGCAGGAAATGACGCAGTCTCGATAAAAAACGCCCCAAAAAAGTGCGCAATGCACCTTTTTGGGGCTTGCAAAAATAAATTGTGCCGATCTAGCGGGCTTTGTAAACTGCTCCCCCTTTTGCCCACGTGAATGACGGGGTGAGTCGCTGCGCCGTCAATAAGGGGTTGATTTACAACGCATTTAGCTGGTGGAGTGCCTATGAGAGCAGGTCTGTTTCGTCCTGAAGAGTTCAAGGATAACTGCGGCTTCGGTCTGATTGCCCACATGCAGGGCGAGGCAAGCCATCACCTGCTAAAGACTGCCATTCAGTCCCTTACCTGCATGACTCACCGCGGCGGCATCAACGCCGATGGCAAAACCGGTGACGGCTGCGGTTTGCTGATGCAGAAGCCGGATGCCTTCCTGCGCGCCAAAGCGCTTGAGCATTTTGGCACCGAGCTACCGGCGCAGTACGCCGTCGGGATGATCTTCCTGGATCCTGACGCCAGCAAGGCCGATCGTGCTCGGGCTCGTCTGAGCGAAGAAATCGCCGCACAGGGCTTGGCCCTTGTTGGCTGGCGCGAAGTGCCGGTCGATACCAGCGTGCTGGGCCAGCTTGCGCTCGAGCGGTTGCCACGGATCGAGCAGGTATTCGTTTCCGGTGACGGCCTGGAAGAGCGAGAGTTCGGCATCAAGCTGTTCTTCGCCCGCCGCCGTGCCGAAGTCGCACTGGCCGACGACAGCGCCTTTTACGTCTGCAGCCTCTCCGACAAAGACATCATCTACAAAGGCCTGATGATGCCGGCCGACCTGGCGCAGTTTTACCCGGATCTGGGTGACGAGCGCCTCGCGACTGCTATCTGCGTGTTTCACCAGCGTTTCTCCACCAACACCATGCCGCAGTGGCGGCTGGCTCAGCCGTTCCGCTTTCTTGCCCACAACGGCGAAATCAACACGATCACCGGCAACCGCAACTGGGCCCAGGCGCGTCGCCTGAAATTCGCCAACGAGTTGCTGCGCGACCTCGAGAGCCTGTCGCCGCTGATCAACCGCACCGGCTCCGACTCCTCGAGCATGGACAACATGCTTGAACTCTTGGTCACCGGCGGAATGGATCTGTTCCGCGGGCTGCGCATGATCATTCCGCCGGCCTGGCAAAACGTCGAAACCATGGACCCTGATCTTCGTGCGTTCTACGAGTTCAACTCCATGCACATGGAGCCTTGGGATGGTCCGGCTGGCGTGGTGTTGACCGATGGCCGCCATGCGGTCTGCCTGCTCGACCGCAACGGCCTGCGTCCGGCACGTTGGGTGACCACCAAGAATGGCTATATCACCCTCGCGTCCGAAGTTGGCGTGTGGGACTACAAACCCGAGGACGTTCTCGCCAAGGGCCGCGTCGGCCCAGGCCAGATCCTTGCCGTCGATACCCTCACTGGCAAGGTGCTGCACACCGACGACATCGACAATCATTTGAAGGCGCAGCAGCCCTACAAGAAGTGGCTGCGGCAGAACGCGCTGCGCATCCAGTCGACCCTGGATGACAACGACCACGGTTCGGCCTTCTACGATGCCGACCAGCTCAAGCAGTACATGAAGATGTACCAGGTCACCTTCGAGGAGCGTGACCAGGTGCTGCGCCCGCTGGCCGAGCAGGGCCAGGAAGCGGTCGGCTCAATGGGCGACGATACGCCCATGGCCGTGCTGTCGCGCCGTGTGCGTTCGCCCTACGACTACTTCCGCCAGCAGTTCGCGCAGGTCACCAACCCGCCGATCGACCCGCTGCGCGAAGCCATCGTGATGTCGCTGGAAACCTGTCTGGGTGCCGAGCGCAACGTCTTCGAGGAAACCGCCGAGCACGCCAACCGGGCGATCCTGACCACTCCGGTGATCTCGCCAGCGAAGTGGCGCACGATCATGAACCTGGAACGCCCGGGCTTCGAGCGCCTGGTCATCGACCTGAACTACGACGAGAGCATCGGTCTCGAAGCGGCAATTCGCAATATTGCCGATCAGGCCGAGGAAGCCGTACGCGGCGGCAAGGTTCTGCTGGTACTCAGCGACCGTCATATCGGCCCGGGCAAGCTGCCGGTGCATGCTTCGCTGGCCGTGGGCGCAGTTCATCACCGTCTGGTCGACACCGGCCTGCGCTGCAGCTGCAACATCCTGGTGGAAACCGCCACCGCACGCGACCCGCATCATTTCGCGGTCTTGATCGGCTTTGGTGCCACGGCGGTGTACCCGTTCCTTGCCTACGAGGTGCTGGGTGACCTGATCCGCACCGGTGAAGTGCTGGGCGACCTCTATGAAGTGTTCAAGCACTATCGCAAGGGCATCTCCAAGGGGCTGATGAAAATCATCTCCAAGATGGGCATCTCGACCATCGCGTCCTACCGTGGCGCGCAACTGTTCGAGGCCGTTGGTCTGTCCGATGAGATCGTCGAGCTCAGCTTCCGTGGCGTCGCCAGCCGTATCAAGGGCGCTCGCTTCGAGGATCTCGAGGCCGAACAGAAGGCGCTCGCCGCCGAGGCCTGGAGCAGTCGCAAGCCGATCCAGCAGGGTGGCCTGTTGAAGTTCGTCTACGGCGGTGAGTACCACGCCTACAACCCCGATGTGGTCAGCGCACTGCAGATGGCGGTGCAGAGCGGCGATTACAGCCGCTTCAAGGAGTACACCGCGCTGGTCGACCAGCGCCCGGTGGCGATGCTGCGCGACCTGCTCAAGGTCAAGCTGGCCGATCAGCCACTGGCGCTGGAAGAGGTCGAGCCGCTGGATGCGATCCTCAAGCGTTTCGACTCCGCTGGTATCTCGCTCGGCGCCTTGTCGCCGGAGGCCCACGAAGCCATCGCCGCGGCGATGAACCGCATCGGTGCGCGTTCGAACTCCGGTGAGGGTGGCGAAGATCCGGCCCGCTACGGCACCGAGCGCAGCTCGAAGATCAAGCAGGTCGCGACCGGTCGTTTCGGTGTCACGCCGGAATACCTGGTCAATGCCGAAGTGCTGCAGATCAAGGTCGCCCAGGGCGCCAAGCCGGGTGAAGGCGGCCAGCTGCCCGGTGGCAAGGTCAACGGTCTGATCGCGCGGCTGCGTTACGCCGTGCCGGGGGTGACGCTGATCTCCCCGCCGCCACACCATGACATCTACTCCATCGAGGATCTGGCGCAGCTGATCTTCGACCTCAAGCAGGTCAACCCGCAGGCGCTGGTGTCGGTCAAGCTGGTGGCCGAGCCGGGCGTGGGCACCATCGCCGCCGGCGTGGCCAAGGCCTACGCTGACCTGATTACCATTTCCGGCTACGACGGCGGTACCGGCGCTTCGCCGTTGACCTCGATCCGCTACGCCGGTTCGCCGTGGGAACTCGGTCTCGCCGAAACCCACCAGACCCTGCGCGGCAATGATCTGCGTGGCAAGGTCCGGGTGCAGACCGATGGTGGCTTGAAGACCGGTCTGGATGTGATCAAGGCTGCGATTCTTGGCGCCGAAAGCTTCGGCTTCGGTACTGCGCCGATGATCGCGCTGGGCTGCAAGTACCTGCGCATCTGCCACCTGAACAACTGTGCCACCGGCGTCGCCACCCAGAACGAACAGCTGCGCAAGGATCACTTCATCGGCACCGTCGACATGGTGGTCAACTTCTTCCAGTTCGTTGCCGAAGAAACCCGCGAGTGGCTGGCCAAGCTGGGCGTGCGTAGTCTCGGCGAGCTGATCGGTCGGACCGACCTGCTCGAGCTGCTGCCAGGTGAAACGGCGAAGCAGAACAGTCTGGATCTTTCGCCGCTACTTGGTGGCAGCAATATCCCGGCCGACAAGCCGCAGTTCTGCCAGGTGGAAAAGAACCCGCCGTTCGACCAAGGGCTGCTGGCCGAAGAAATGGTCAAGCTGGCCAAGGCCGCCATCGATACCAAGAGCGGTGGCGAGTTCGAGCTGGAGATCTGCAACTGTGACCGTTCCATCGGTGCCCGTGTGTCCGGCGAGATCGCTCGTCAACATGGCAACCAAGGCATGGCTGGCGCGCCGATCACCTTCCGCTTCAAGGGAACGGCTGGCCAGAGCTTCGGCGTCTGGAACGCCGGCGGCCTCAACCTGTATCTGGAAGGCGACGCCAACGATTACGTCGGCAAAGGCATGACCGGCGGCAAGCTGGTCGTCACGCCGCCGCAGGGCGCGGCCTACCGCTCGCAGGATTCGGCGATCATCGGTAACACCTGTCTATATGGCGCCACTGGCGGCAAACTGTTCGCCGCCGGCACCGCAGGTGAGCGTTTTGCGGTGCGCAACTCCGGCGCCCATGCGGTCGTCGAGGGTACCGGCGATCATTGCTGCGAGTACATGACTGGCGGCTTTGTCTGCGTGCTGGGCAAGACCGGGCACAACTTCGGCTCGGGCATGACCGGTGGTTTCGCCTATGTGCTGGACATGGACAACAGTTTCGTTGATCGGGTGAACAACGAGCTGGTCAACCTGCAGCGCATCACCGGTGAGGCGATGGAAGCCTATCGCAGCCATCTGCAGGATGTGCTGCGCGAATATGTTGCTGAAACCGCGAGTGAGTGGGGGGCTGAACTGCTGGATAATCTCGACGACTACCTGCGTCGGTTCTGGCTGGTCAAGCCCAAGGCGGCCAACCTGGCCTCGCTGCTGTCGAGCACCCGGGCCAACCCGCAATAACAAGAAGCCGCTTCAGGCGGCGGCCCCAGCCCTGGCGGGGCCGCCGCTTACCCTGATTGTCTTGCGGCCGTATGTATTGCCTACGGCTGCTGTTGAGAGGTTTTGAAATGACTGAACGTCTGAATAACGACTTCCAGTTCATCGAGGTCGGGCGCAAGGATCCGAAGAAGAAGCTGCTGCGCCAGCGCAAGAAGGAGTTCGTCGAGATCTACGAACCCTTTAAGCCGCAGCAGGCGTGCGAACAGGCCCATCGCTGCCTGGGTTGCGGTAACCCTTATTGCGAGTGGAAGTGCCCGGTCCACAACTACATACCCAACTGGCTCAAGCTGGTTTCCGAGGGCAACATCCTCGCCGCTGCCGAGCTGGCGCACCAGACCAACACCCTGCCGGAAGTCTGCGGTCGCGTCTGCCCGCAGGACCGTCTCTGCGAGGGCGCCTGCACCCTCAACGACGGCTTCGGCGCAGTGACCATCGGCTCGGTGGAGAAGTACATCGCCGATACCGCCTTCGCGATGGGCTGGCGGCCGGACATGTCCAAGGTCAAGCCGACCGGCAAGAAGGTCGCGATCATCGGTGCTGGCCCGGCGGGCCTGGGCTGTGCCGATATCCTCGTGCGCAACGGCGTAACCCCGGTGGTGTTCGACAAGAACCCGGAGATCGGCGGTCTGCTGACTTTCGGCATCCCCGAATTCAAACTGGAAAAGACTGTACTCAGTCGTCGTCGCGAAATCTTCGGCGGCATGGGCATCGAGTTCCGTCTGAACACCGAAGTGGGCAAGGACATCACGATCGATCAGCTGCTGGCCGATTACGACGCCGTGTTCATGGGCATGGGCACCTATACCTACATGAAGGGTGGCTTCCCGGGTGAGGACCTGCCGGGCGTCTACGACGCGCTGGATTTCCTCATCGCCAACGTCAACCGCAACCTTGGCTTCGAGAAGTCCGCCGAAGACTTCATCGACATGAAGGGCAAGAAGGTCGTGGTACTCGGCGGCGGTGATACCGCGATGGACTGCAACCGCACCTCCATCCGCCAGGGTGCCAAGAGCGTGACCTGCGCCTACCGTCGTGATGCGGCGAACATGCCGGGCTCGCGTCGTGAAGTGAAGAATGCCAAGGAGGAGGGCGTGAAGTTCCTCTTCAACCGCCAGCCCATCGCCATCGTCGGCGAAGGCAAAGTGGAAGGTGTTAAGGTCGTCGAGACGCGTCTCGGCGCGCCGGATGCCCGCGGTCGCCGCAGCCCCGAGCCGATTCCAGGTTCCGAGCAGGTGCTGCCGGCTGATGCCGTGGTCATCGCCTTCGGTTTCCGTCCGAGCCCGGCGCCCTGGTTCGAAACTCAGGGCATTCAGATCGATAACCAGGGCCGCGTTGTTGCGCCCGAGCAGGGTAAGTTCAAGCACCAGACCAGCAACCCGAAGATCTTCGCTGGCGGCGACATGGTCCGCGGTTCCGATCTGGTGGTGACGGCGATCTTCGAGGGGCGCCAGGCTGCCGAAGGCATCATGGACTATCTCGGCGTTTGATCCGATGCTGCCGGGTGTCGACAGGCCCCCGGCGCGGCCTGATTTGAATCAAGCCCAGAGCTAAATGGCACGGCGCTCGCCGTGCCTTTTTTTTTCCGCTTTGCGACAATGCACGGCACTTTTACGCTGGAACCCTGCCATGACTGCCCTGAAGAACGACCGTTTCCTTCGTGCCCTGCTCAAGCAGCCTGTCGACGTCACCCCGGTGTGGATGATGCGCCAGGCCGGCCGCTACCTGCCCGAATACCGGGCCAGCCGCGCCAAGGCCGGTGACTTCATGAGTCTGTGCATGAACCCCGAGCTTGCCTGCGAGGTCACCCTGCAGCCGCTGGACCGCTACCCGCTGGATGCGGCGATCCTGTTCTCCGACATCCTTACCGTGCCGGACGCCATGGGCCTGGGCCTGTACTTCGAGACCGGCGAAGGGCCGCGCTTCAAAAAGGTGGTGAGTAGCGTTGCGGACATCGAGGCGCTGCCAATTCCCGATCCTGAGAAGGATCTGGGCTATGTAATGGATGCGGTGCGTACCATCCGCCGCGAACTCAATGGCCGCGTGCCGCTGATCGGTTTCTCCGGCAGCCCCTGGACCCTGGCGACCTACATGGTCGAGGGCGGCTCGTCGAAGGATTTCCGCAAGTCCAAGGCGATGCTCTACGAGAACCCGCAGGCGATGCACGCGCTGCTGGACAAGCTGGCGCAGTCGGTCACCAGCTACCTCAACGGCCAGATTCTCGCCGGCGCCCAGGCGGTGCAGATCTTCGATTCCTGGGGTGGCAGCCTGTCGGCGGCGGCCTATCAGGAGTTCTCCCTGGCCTACATGCGCAAGATCGTCGACGGTCTGATTCGTGAGCATGACGGCCGCCGCGTGCCGGTCATCATGTTCACCAAGGGTGGTGGCCTCTGGCTGGAATCGATGGCCGACTCGGGCGTCGAGGCGCTGGGCCTGGACTGGACCTGTGATATCGGCGAGGCGCGTCGCCGTGTCGGTGACAAGGTGGCGCTGCAGGGCAACATGGACCCAAGCGTGCTCTATGCCAAGCCTGACGCCATCCGCGCCGAGGTGGCGCGCATCCTGGCCAGCTTCGGTCATGGCAATGGCCACGTGTTCAACCTGGGCCACGGCATCACGCCGGAAGTCGATCCAGCCCATGCCGGCGCCTTTATCGAGTCGGTGCACGAACTGTCGGCGCAATACCACGGCTGACTTTTCACCCGCTGGAAGCAAACGCCCCGCAGCAGCGGGGCGTTTTGCGTTAAGGGCTCAGTGCACCGTCTGCGGCTCCGGCAGCGGACGCAGACGCGCCAAGTGCAGCGCCACGGCGAAGGCGATCAGTAGCAGCGAGGCGATGAACAGGCCGACGCCATCCCAGCCGGCGGCATGCCAGAACACACCGCCCAGCGTCCCGGCGATGCTGGACCCTAGGTAGTAGCTGAACAGATAGAGCGAAGAGGCCTGGCCGCGCGCCTGCCGGGCTCGGCGGCCAATCCAGCTGCTGGCGACCGAATGGGCGCCGAAGAAGCCGAAGGTGAACAGCAGCATGCCCAGCAGCACCAGCGGCAGCCGGTCGAACAGGGTCAGGCCTACGCCTGCCAGCATCAGGGCGATCACCAGCCAGAATACCCGGCGCCGGCCGAAGCGGTCGGCCAGTGCGCCAACCTGAGCCGAGCTGTAGATGCCGGACAGGTAGAGCACTGCCAGCAGGCCGATCATGGTCTGGCTGAGGTGGAACGGCTCGGCGATCAGCCGATAGCCGATGTAGTTGTACAGCGTGACGAAGCTGCCCATCAGCAGGAAGCCCTGCAGGAACAGCCAGGGCAGTCCGGCATCGCGGAAGTGCAGGCTGTAGCCTTGCAACAGTCCCTGCAGGCGCAGCGGCCGCGGGCGGAAGTGCCGCGACTCCGGAAGAAAGCGCCAGAGCAGCAGCGCCGCCAGCAGCGCCAGACCACCCATCAGCCCCAGCACGCTGTGCCAGGACAGATAGTCCACCAGCACCCCGCTGAGCAGCCGTCCGCTCATGCCGCCGATGGCATTGCCGCCGATATACAGCCCCATCGCCAGGCCCAGGTGGTGCGGATGGATTTCCTCGCTCAGGTAGGTCATGGCAACGGCCGCCACCCCGCTGAGTGCCAAACCGACCAGTGCGCGCATCAGCAGCACGCCGTGCCAGCTGGGCGCCAGCGCACTGCCGACGGTGAACACGGCGGCGGCGAGCAGGGAGACGACCAGTACCTGCTTGCGGCCGATGGCATCGGAGATCGGCCCGGTGATCAGCAATCCGACAGCCAGGGTCAGCGTCGAGAGCGATAGGATCAGGCTGCTCTGGGCTGCGTTGATACCGAACGCCTGCGACAGCATGGGCATCATCGGCTGTACGCAGTAGAGCAAGGCGAAGGTGGCGAAGCCGCCGGCGAACAGGGCCAGGGCGGTGCGCGCGAAGCGCGGCGTGCCTTTCTCGGTATGGCTGATGGGCGCGTCAGGCGCGGGTGTCGCTGCTGGCGCGTCGCTGGCGCCCTGCGTACTGCTCACGATGATGACCTCTATCCGTTTCGCTTTTTTCCGGCCAAAAGCGGCCCGTTACGCCTGTGATCGCATTTTTTGATCGGAGGCGCGGATGTGCTGTTGTTTGGCTTTATGGGCGAAAGGATAGGAAGCTTTGTTTAAGCTTTCCAATATATTATTCGACCTGAATGATATGTTTTTCGACTCATAAGGAGGCTTGATGGAGCTGCGTCATCTGCGCTACTTCGTGGCGGTCGCCGAGGAACTTCACTTCGGTCGCGCCGCCGAGCAGCTGCGCATCTCTCAGCCGCCGTTGAGCCAGCAGATCCAGGCGTTGGAACAGGAACTGGGCGTGCGGCTGTTCGATCGGACCAACCGGCGGGTGGCGCTGACTGACGCGGGGCGGCTGTTTCTCGAGGAAACACGGCGCACGCTCGCGCAGGTCGACAAGTCGGTGGACGTGGCGCGGCGCGCCGAGCAGGGCGAGATTGGCGAGCTCAAGGTGGGGTTCACCTCATCGGCACCGTTCACCTCGATTCTGCCGCGGGCGATCCTGGCCTTCCGCCGCACCTTTCCAGCGGTGCATCTGGATTTGCAGGAGATGACCAGCAAGCAGGTGGTCGATGCCGTGCAGAACGAGACGCTGCAGGTCGGCATGATTCGCCCCTTTGCGTTGCCGGCTGGCCTGCAGACGGTTGAGCTGTTCAGCGAGCCCCTGGTCGCGCTGATGCATGCGGGACACCGGCTGGCGGATGCCGGGGACGAAGGGCTGACATTGGCCGATCTGGCCGACGAGCCCTTCGTGTTCTTCCCGCGCAGCTACGGTACGGGCCTGTACGACCAGCTGCTCAGCCTGGCGCGTCGCGCGGGTTTCAATCCACGTATCGCCCAGGAAGCGAACGAGGCGCTGACCATCATCGGCCTGGTCGCCGCCGGGCTGGGGGTTTCGGTGCTGCCGGCGTCGTTCCAGCGCATCCGCATCGACGGTGTGCGCTTTCGCACCCTGCTGGACAAGGATGCGACCACCGCCGTCTGGCTGGTCAAGCGCCGGCAGGAGCAGTCGCCGCTGGCACAGGCCTTCATGGAGCTGGTGACGAGCGAGGCGTCGGCGCAGCGCTGATGCTCGCGCTCAGGGCTGCTTGTAGTGGCCGGGTGTATCGCCTTTCTCGTGCTTGTGCACGCGGGTGACGCGGATGTCGGTGATGCCCATGACTTCGGCCTGCTCCAGCAGCTGCGCCTCGTCGGCACCGGCCTTCGGCATCACCAGGCTGTTCTCGGCGTCGGCGTTGTGCAGCTGGATCAGATGACGCGCCGCTTCGCCCTGGGACAGGCTGTCGACATCGGCGTCGTAGGTCTCGGCGCGCGGGTCGTTCTGGTAGATGTAGTTGATTTCGAAGGTGTGCGAGGACTTGCCGAACATGAGGCGCTCCTGTCGAGGTGACTGATGTTCAGTGGACTCGGAGGCCCCGGCAAACGTTCCAGCAGGCGGTCGCCGCGTGGAGCCGATGCCTTGCCCAGCGCATCGGCAGGGGACGCTTACTTGACGTTGGCCAGATCGCCTTTGATCGCGACGCCAGCCATGATGGCACCGGCATGGCATTCGTACTTGGCGCTGTCCTTGTACTCGACATGCTTGTAGTTGCTGGCGATGTTCACCACCGCATTGGCGCCGGCAGCCTTGGCGGCCTGCTGCATGGCGATCAACGCCGATTGCAGGGCCCAGCTGCAGGCGCCTTCGTCGGTCTTGTTGAAAGCGTTGGTCTTCTTGCTGGTGCTCACGCCGCTGCGCACGACCTTGGCATTGCCCGGCGTCTTGCCGGCCAGGTAGAACTTGACGCTGCCATCCAGGCGGCCGGCCTGGGTGGCTTCAGCCACCACGGCGTCGAAGGGTAGGTAGTGGGTGGTGTCACGGGCCTGGCTGATGCCGGGTAGCATCAGAAGCGCCAGCGCTGCGCCTATCCATGCGGTTGTTTTCATCGGCTTTTTCCTTGCGGTTGGTGGGTGAAGCGCTAGGCCCAGCGACGGAAGATCAGCGAGGTGTTGATCCCGCCAAAGGCGAAATTGTTGTTCATCACGTACTCGTGCTGCATGGCACGCGGCGCATCCCGCAGGTAATCGAGATCGCCACAGCGCCGGTCGACCTCGTCCAGGTTGAGCGTGTGGATATAACGGTCGCGGTTCATCATCTCGATGCTGAACCAGGATTCCAGCGCACCGCACGCGCCCAGGGTGTGGCCGAGAAAGGATTTCTGCGAGCTGATCGGCATGCCGCTGCCGAACAATGCCTGGGTCGCCTGGGTTTCGGCGATGTCGCCCTGCTCGGTGGCGGTGCCATGACCGTTGACGTAGCCGATGGCCGCCGGTGCGAGGCCGGCATCTTCCAGGGCCAGCTCCATGGCCCGGCGCATGGTCAGCTGCTCGGGCTTGGTCGCGTGTTGGCCGTCGGCATTGCTGCCGAAGCCGACCAGCTCGGCATGAATCGTCGCGCCGCGCGCCAGTGCGAGCTCCAGCTCCTCGAGCACCAGCATGCCGGCGCCTTCGCCGATCACCAGGCCATCACGTCCGCTGTCGTAGGGGCGCGGCGAGGTATGCGGTGCGTCGTTCTTCAGGCTGGTGGCGTAGAGCGCATCGAAGACCATGGCCTCGGTGGCGCACAGCTCCTCCGCACCGCCGGCCAGCATCAGTGGCAGGCGGCCGAACTTGATCGCCTCGTAGGCGTAGCCGATGCCCTGGCTGCCGCTGGTACAGGCGCTGGAGGTGGGGATCACCCGGCCGGTGAGGCCGAAGAAGATGCTGATGTTGGCCGCCGTGGTGTGCGGCATCATGCGGATGTAGGAGTTGGCATTCAGCCCGTCGGCCACTGAATTCAGCAGCATGTTGCCGAAGGCCTTGATCTCCTCGGTACTGCCGGTGGAGGAACCGCAGGCGACACCCATGCGACCATCGCGGATCGAAGCATCGTCTAGCAGGCCGGCATCGGCCAGTGCCCGCTCGGCAGCCAGCACCGACAGCCGCGACACGCGGCCCATGCTGCGCAGCTGCTTGCGCGTCCAGTGCGTCGGCACGGCGAAATCATCCACAGGACCCGCCAGGCGGGTGTTCAGCTCGGTGAAGCGATCCCATTCATGCATGCGGCGAATACCGCTGCGGTTGGCGCTGAAATTGGCCTCGATGCTTGCCCAGTCGCTGCCCAGCGAGGTAATGCCGGCCATGCCGGTGACGACTACACGTCTGCCGCTCATCAGCACAGCCCTCCGTTGACGGCGATGACCTGCCGGGTGATGTACGCCGCCTCGGCGGACATGAGGAAATTAACCGCACCGGCGACCTCTTCCGGCGTGCCCATGCGCTGTGCCGGAACCATCTTCAGCATTTCTTCGATAGGCAGTTCGGCGTCGAGCATCTCGGTATCGATCAACCCCGGCGCAACGCAGTTGACGGTGATTCTGCGCTTGCCCAGCTCCACCGCCAGCGCTTTCGCGGCGCCGATGACGCCGGCCTTGGACGCGCTGTAGTTGACCTGGCCGCGGTTGCCGATCAGGCCGGATACGGAGGTGATGCAGACGATTCGCCCCGGCTGGCGACGGCGAATCATCGGCATGGTCAGGGGGTGCAGCACGTTATAGAAGCCGTCCAGGTTGGTGCGCAGCACCTGGTCCCAGTCGTCGTCACTCAGCGCCGGGAAGGCACCGTCGCGGGTCAGACCAGCGTTGCAGACCACGCCGTAATAGGCGCCGTGGGTTTCGACATCGGCTTCCAACTCGTGACGGCAGGCGACACGGTCGGCGATGTCGAACTGCAGGATGCGTGCGCTGCGACCCATCCCCTGTATTTCGGCCTGGACCGCTTCGGCCTGGTCGCGGCGTGAGCGGCAGTGCAGCACGATGTCATGGCCGGCACGGGCCAGGCGCAGCGCGATGGCGCGGCCAATGCCGCGGCTGGAGCCGGTGACGAGGACGGTTTCACTCATGGGGCAGACTCTTGTAGGTAGCTCGCCACTTCGGGCGGGCGGAACACGTTCAGACGCGCTTCGGCATGGATGCCGGGGCCGTCGAGATGACATTCGAAGACGCCCATGCCGTTGTCGTCCTGCAGCGACCGGGTGGCACGGACGCGCAGCCGGGCGCCGACCGGGAAGGTTTCGACATTGCACTGGTAGTTGCGCGTACCGAGCAGGAAGCCGAGGGCGACCGGCTCGCCGGCCTGGCGTGCATGGCAGCCGGCGAAGGCGGCGACGCTCTGCGCCATGATCTCGACGCCGACCCAGGCCGGCAGGCTGCCGTCGGCCGCGCTGAGCAGGCCGTCGGCGCGTACCAGCAGGTGAGTGTCCACGCTGTCTTCATCGAAGCGCTCGACAGCGTCGAGCAGGATCATGTCGCCAGCGTGGGGTAGCAGTTCGGCGAGGGGCCAATCGATCACGGCGCGTCTCCCAGGATCAGGCTGATATTGTTGCCACCGAAGGCGAAGGAGTTGCTCATCAGCCGTCGCGGCGCGGCTCTATCCATCCGCAGCTCGGCCGTGACCAGGCGCAGCGGCGGCAGGTCCGGGTCCGGCTGGCCGTCCCAGCGGTGCGGTGGCAGCTGCTGATCGGCGTTGAAGCGCGACAGCGCCAGCCAGCAGAATGCCGCCTCCAGCGCGCCGGCGGCGCCGAGGGTATGGCCGGTCAGCGGCTTGCTCGAAGAGCAGGCGACGCCCTGAGGAAACAGCGTGGCGACGGCCTGGCTTTCCATGGCGTCGTTGTGCGCGGTGGCGGTGCCGTGCAGGTTGAGGTAGTCGATCTGTTCGGGCGTGCAGTCGGCAGTGGCCAGTGCCTGGCGCATGGCGGCCAGCGCGCCGCGGCCTTGTGGTTCGGGGGCGGAGATATGGTAGGCATCGGAGCTGGCGCCGCCGCCAAGCAGGGCGATGGCGCCCTCAGCGGGCTCGCGGGTCATCAGAAACAGCGCCGCCGCCTCGCCGATGTTGATGCCGTTGCGGTTGCGCGAGAAGGGATTGCACAGCGACTCGCTGGTGGCCTCCAGCGCGGTGAAGCCTTGCAAGGTCAGGTCGCTCAGGCTGTCGACACCGCCGCAGAGCACCGCATCGCAAATGCCGGCGTCGAGCAGACGTTTGGCGCTGAGCAGGGCGCGTGCACTGGAGGTGCAGGCGGTGGAGATGGCATAGCAGGGGCCGGCCAGTTGCAGCCATTCGCCGAGAAAACTCGCCGGCGCCGCCAGTTCCTGGTGCCCGTAGTGATAGCCGGGTGGAAAGGCGCCGTTGTTCAGCAGGCCGGCGATACCTTGCGCGGCTTCCTGGATGCCGGTGGTACTGGTGCCCAGGACCACGCCGATACGACTCTGGCCGTAACGGGCGATTGCCGTACGGATATCCCTTTCGATTTCCTGCGCGGCAGCCAGCAACAGCTGGTTGTTGCGGGTCGCATGACGTGGATCGTCGCCGGGCAATGCCGGCAGTGCGCAGCGGACCGCGCCCACCGGCAAGCGTCGACCGGCCACCGGCTGCGGATGGGGCTGCATGCCGGAGGTGTCGCCGGCGAACAGGCGTCCGGCTACCTCGGCCTTGCCGCTGCCGAGCGCGCAGATCACGCCAAGGGCGTCGAGGTAGGCGGTCATCGTTGGCTTCCGGTCGAGTCGGGCAAGGGGGCGACACGATAGGTCAGCCCCGGCGCCACGTCGAGTTCGAAGCTCTGTGCGGATCCATAGTGGACCTGCCAGCGCAGGCCGTCGCCCTGGCGCAGCCGGCGCTCGCCCGCGCCGGGCTGTTCGGCCGCGGTGCCATACAGCGCGGCCAGCTGGTCGCGGTCGGTCAGGGCGAACAGCAGGGCGGCGAACAGCTCGCGCGCCTCCGGATTGGGTCGCAGCAGCCCGTCGGCGTGCCAGGCGCCGTTGTGCAACTGCTGGCGCGCCAGCGGAATGCCCAGCGGGTCGAGCAGCGACCAGCGCAGCGATGTTCCTTCGCGCTGGATCACCAGCAGCCAGTCGACCGGCTCGCTGCCCCGGCGCTGCACATGCAGCTGCAGCGGAATGTCCAGCGCTGGCGTGGTTACCGGCAGCGGTGGGCGCGCCGCGCAGCCCGCCAGCAGCACGAAGCACAGGCCGAGCAGCAGTCGCCTCATTGCAATCCGCTCACGCGTCGGCACCGGCCGAGCAGAGTTCGGCCAGTACGCGCAGACGGCGTTTGGGTTCGGCGACATAGGGGTTCTTTTCGTCCCAGGCATAGCCGGCGAGGATCGAGCTGATCATCCGGCGGATCTCCGGCTGGGCGTGTTCGTAGTAGATCACGTCCTGGAAGCTGCAATCGTACCAACCCTCCACGTAGGTTCGGAAGGTATCGACGCCGCGCTTGAGTGGCGCGGCGAACTCGCGTTCCCAGTCCACTGTTTCGCCGCTCAGCTGGCGATGCAGCACGGCGGCGGCCATGTGTGCCGAGCGCATGGCGATGGTCACGCCGGAGGAAAACACCGGGTCGAGGAACTCGGCGGCGTTGCCCAGCAGGGCGAAGCCCGGACCGTGCAAACTCTTGACGTTGGCCGAGTAGCCGCCGATCAGGCGCGCCGGGGTGTCCCATTCAGCGTTCTGCAGAATGCGTTTGAGGTTCGGTGCCTCCTGGACGAATTCGCGCAGGCAGGCATCGAGGTTCACCGGCCGGCCTTCGTAGCGCTCGGCACTGGCGACCACACCCAGCGAACAACGGCCGTTGCTGAACGGGATGGTCCAGTACCAGACATCGCGCAGCTCGGGATGGGTGGTGATAAGGATCTTCTCGCGGTCGAAACGCGGATCGTCGATGCGGTCCTCGATATGGGTGAAGATCGCCCGGCGCACCGGGAAGCCCGACGGCGCCTCCAGGTCCAGCAGCTGCGGCAGTACCCGGCCATAGCCGCTGGCATCGAGCACGAAGGCGGCATCGACGCGGTATTCGCTGCCATCGGCCCGACGAACCTGCAGCCAGGGCCGCGCGCCGCTGAAATCCGCCGCGGTGACTTCTTCCTCGTAGCGAATCTCCACACCCTGCAGCTCGGCCTGGTCGGCCAGCAGCTTGTCGAAGTCGGCGCGCTGGACCTGATAGGTGCTGCCATGGCCGGCGGTGAACTTGTCGCGGAAATCGAATTCCGTGTAGCGCTCGCCCCAGCCGAAGGCCGCGCCGTGCTTGGTCTGGAACCCCGCCGCGCGCACCGCCTCGAGCATTCCGGCTTCCTCGATGAAGTCCAGGCAATGCGAAAGCAGGCTCTCGCCGATGGAGAAGCGCGGAAAGCGCTGGCGTTCGACGATCAGCACGTCGTGGCCCTGGCGCTTGAGCAGCGCGCCGGCGATTGCGCCGGACGGGCCGGCTCCGATGATCACGACTTCACGGTGTTGCGTCTCAAGCGGCGCCATACGGCCTCCCTGCCTGTGCTGGTGTGTCTTGCTGATGGATGGCCCAGGGGGCCAGGAAAAAACTGAATGCCAGGCCGAGGCTGACGGTGAGGCCGAAGTTGCTCACTGCCGGCGTGCTGGACACCGCCAGCAGGCCGAACGACAGCCAGGTGGTGGTGGCCGCCAGCAGGGTGCCGACCAGGCTGACCGCGGCGCCGCCGACCTGCTCGCGCATCAGAATGGCGTAATCCACGCCGATCGCGGTGACCAGCAACAGGCCGAACAGGCCGAACAGAGTCAGTGATTGACCGAGCCAGCCGAGGCTGGCCAGGCTCGCCAGGGCGGCCAGCAGCGGCACGGCCAGGCAGCGCAGGGCGCCGCGCGGCCCGAAGGGGATGCAGAGCAGGGCAAAGATCAGCAGGCTGGCGAGCAGCTTGAGTTCGCCGGCCTGCAGCTTGGTCGCGGCGAACAGCTGGTTGAGCCGGGCCGGTTGGTCGACCAGCGTCGTGCCGGGCACGCCTTCGGCGATCTGCTCAAGGGCAGCACCGTCGCGCAGCCCCTGCAGGCTGATCAGCCCGGCGACGCCGTCGTCCGTTTTGCCAAGCCAGAGCGCGCGCCAGGGTTCGCCCAACGGGCCAGCCAGCGCCGCCTCGAGGGTCACCGGTGGTTGTGCCTGCAGGCGCTCGATTTCGGTCCGCAGGGCGTGGACGTCGACGCCAAGCGCCGTTAGCAGCTGGCTGGCGGCGAGCAGTTGCGCCAGGGCGGGGCGCAGGCGGGCCTGTTCGGCAGTCGGTGCAACCAGCTGGCTCAGGGCGAGGTAGCCACCCAGCCGCTGCTCAGTCTGCAGAGGGTCCAGGCGGCGGCTCAGCTCGGCCTGACGCTCGAGCAGGGCGTCGGCATCGGCGGCACGCACGAGGAAATACTGACTGGTGGGCTGGAAGCCGGTGATCGTGCCGATACGCTCGGCTTGCTGTTGCAGTAGCGGCGCGCGGCTGACCCACTGGCGCAGGTCATCCTTGAACGACAACTGCAGCACGCCACCAAGGCAGAACAGTCCGAGGCCGGCCAGCAGCCAGGGAGTCCCGATGCGGGCCAGCAGGGTCTGACGCAGCTGCAGCCAGCACTGCGCCCAACCCAGCGGGTGCGGCCAAGGAGTCAGATGGCCGCTGAACAGCACGGGCAGCAGGCAAGTTGTGCAGAGAAAGGCGCCGAGCAGCCCGGCGGCGGAGAACACCGCCACCTGGGTCAGTGCCGGGAACGGCGTGAAGGCCAGCGCCAGGTAGCCGATCAGGTTGGTCAACAGGGCCAGCGCCAGCCCGGGCAGGATCAGACGAAGTGCGCGCCAGCCGTGCCAGGGCTGCAGCGTCCAGCTCTTGGACAGGTAGTGCAGCGGGAAATCCAGGCTGACGCCGATCAGGCTGGCGCCGAGCACCAGCGTCAGTACGTGCATCTGGCCGAACAGCGCGACGCAGGCGGCCGCCCCCGCCAGCGCACCGACCAGTACCGGCAACGCGGCTAGCAGGATGCGCGGCGTGCGGAACAGCCAGAGCAACAGCAGCAGCGTGGCACCCAGCGACAGGCTGCCGATCAGGCTCGCCTCGGCGCGGGCCGAGCGTTGACCATGGGCGGCATGCAGCACACCGCCGGCCGCGAGCAGTTCGCCGCCGGCGGTTTCGACAGCGCTGCGGGCGGTCTCGACGAGTGCCGCTACCTGTTGCGGCAGGCGCTCGTCGAACGCATCGCCCTGCGTGCGCGCGTGCACGACGGCCCAGCGTTGACCGGCGTGCTCGGCAATCAGATGGCCATCGCCACCGGTGCGAAGGTTGCCCAGCTGCGGCAACCGTTGCAGGGCCAGGCCGGCGATGCCGAACCAGTCCTGTTCGAGCGGCAGCGGGCTGGCGGCGAACGGGTCGTAGAGGCGCTCGATGCGCTGCTGGACGAACCGCGCGGGATGTTCGATGAGCTGCTGGCGCTCGGTATCGTCGAGTAATCCGAGGGACTGCTCGCGCAGCTGGCGGGCGACCGCCGGCAGATCGGGCTGCACCCGCTCGCGTACCTGCGCGAACAGCCCGCTGCCACGCAGTTCGGCTGCCAGGCTTTCAGTCAGGCGCTGGGTTTCACGCTCGTCGTCATGCCGGATCAGCAGCATCAGGTCGCGCTTGAGCGGCTCCTGCATGCGCTCGGTCGCCAGCTGTTCCAGCGCGTCGTGGCTGTCGCTGGGCAGCAGCTGCAGCAGGTTGGCGCTCAGCGGCGGACCATCGCGCCATTGCCAGGCGCTCAGCGCCAGCAGGCCGAGCAGCGCCAGGCAGAACAGCGCGGCCGGCCAGCGCTGGGGCTGCAGCGGCTCAGTCGGCAAGATCGCGCTGCTCGCTGGCCGTGAGAGCGACGTCGGTCTGGCTGTCGAGCAGACGGATCAGCGTGCGATCACCCTGGGCTTCGTGTAGCTCGATCTGAGTCACCGTCTCACCGCCGTGGATCTCGATGTCAGCGAAGATCTGCCTGAGCAGCGCGCCGCGTGGCGTCAGTTGCAACCGCCAGGCCGTGGCTGCACCGCTAAGCTCGAGTTGAAAGTCGCGCTGCAGGGCCTGGGTGGCCCCGCTCAGCACGGCGAGGAACAGCTGATTCTGCCGGGCCGAACCGCCCTGCGGGTCAACCGCCTGCCAGCCATTCTCATTGCGCCGCGCGATCCCCTCAGGCGTGATGCGATAGTCCTGGCGGATCGGCTGTTGCAGCAGCCAGAGCAGGCCGTGGTCGCGGGACAGGGCGAACTGGCCGTGACTGGTCAGCGGCTGCGGCAGGGCACGGAGATGCTTTTCCTGAATGAAGTCGCCACGTACCACGGCCGGCCCGCTCAACTGTTCGGCGAGCTGTGGCAGGTCGAAGGGCTGCGCCATGGCGGTGTTGGCAACCATCAGCAGGACGGTGGCGGCCAGCCATTTCTTGAAGGACGTCATGCCAGTGCGCGCTCCACCGCGTCGACGAAGACTCGTGGTGAGGTGAGCAGCATCTCGCGGCTGGCGATCTCCACGGCGACCTGCACGGTGCTGCCGCGGGTCATGCGCTCGCCGGTTTCGGCATCGCGGATCAGGTAGTTGATCTTCAGGCGGTTCTCCCACTCCACCAGGTCGGCGCGCACCACGATGCGCTGGTTGAAGCGGGCGCCGCGCATGTAGCGCAGCTGCACGTCGATGATCGGCCAGGCATAGCCGGCGTCGCGCATCTGCTGATAGTTGTGGCCGATACGCTCGAGCAGCGCACAGCGGGCGATTTCGAAGTACTTGACGTAATGGCCGTGCCAGACCACGTCCATGGAGTCGACGTCGAAGAACGGCACGAGCATCTCGACCTCGGCCTGCAGTACGCCGTCCTTACGCATAAAGCCTCCAGTGCCGGTTGCGGATCTGCGCGAGACACAGGCGCAGTTCGCCTTCCAGCGCGCGGTCTTCGATCAGCGGGGGGAAGGTCTCCGCCAGTTCGCTGTGCATGGCCGCCAGTGGTGCGGGCAGCGGGCGCGCGTCTTCCTGGCGCTGGCGCAGCCAGACGCCCTGCTGGGCGGCGAGCAGCGTGGCCGCGGCGACCTGCTCGCTCAGCTCCAGGCTGCGCAGCGCGTCGCGGGCGGCGATGGTGCCCATGCTCACCTTGTCCTGGTTGTGGCATTCGGTGGAGCGCGAGAAGACGCTGGCCGGCATGCTGTTTTTCAGCGCCTCGGCAGTCCAGGCGCTGGTGCCGATCTGCACCGCCTTGAAGCCATGGTTGATCATCGCCGTGGCGGCCGGCGCGCCGGAGAGGTTGCTCGGCAGGCCGTGGTTGTAGCGTGTGTCGACCAGCAGGGCGAGCTGGCGGTCGAGCAGGTCGGCGACATTAGCCACCAGATTCTTCAGGCTGTCCATGGCGAAGGCGATATGCCCGCCGTAGAAGTGTCCGCCGTGCAGCACGCGCTCGTTGTCGGCATCGATGATCGGGTTGTCGTTGGCGCTGTTCAGTTCGGTTTCGATGAACTGGCGCAGCAGGCCCAGGCTGTCGGCCAGCACGCCGAGCACATGCGGTGCGCAGCGGATGGAGTAGCGGTCCTGCAATCGATGCAGCGGCGCAGCGGGAGCATCGATTGCCAGGTCCTGACGAATCCAGGCGGCGACCTGGGTCTGACCCGGGTGCGGCTTGGCGGCGAACAGGCGCTCGTCGAAATGCTCCGGGTTGCCCTGCAGGGCGATCACGTTCAGCGCGGTGATACGGGTTGCCAGCTGCAACAGATAATCGGCGCGGGCGTAGGCCAGGCAGGCGAGACCGGTCATTACCGCGGTGCCGTTCATCAGTGCCAGCGCCTCCTTGGGGCGCAGCGTCAACGGCGTCCAGCCCAGCTGGCGGTGCACCTCGGCGGCGCTGCGGCGCTCGCCGCGATACAGCACCTCGCGCTCGCCGGCGAGAGCGGCGGCGACATAGGACAGCGGCGTCAGGTCGCCGCTGGCGCCAACCGAGCCTTCCTCAGGAATCAGCGGCAGCACGTCGTGCTCGAGAAATGCCTGCATGCGTTCCAGCAGCTCGATGCGTACGCCGGACATGCCATGGGTCAGCGAGCGCAGGCGCGCGGCGAGCACCGCGCGGGTGGCCTCGGCCTCCAGCAGCTTGCCCAGGCCGCAGCCGTGAAAGGTGAACAGGTGCTGCGGCAACGCTTCGACCTGATGCAGCGGCACCGCCACCACGCAGGAGTCGCCATAGCCGGTGGTGACACCATAGATCACGCCTTCGCGGTCCAGCAGGGTGTCGAGAAACTGTGCGCCGCGGGCTATGCGGCTGCGAAAGGCCTCGTCCGCCTGCAGCCGTGCCGGCGCTCGGCGCTGCGCCACGGCCAGCACGTCCTCGATGCGCAGAAGGTTTTCGCCAAAGATCACGGGCTCAGTCACGACGCGGGTCCTGTGTGTTCCAGAAGGGATAGAAGTTGAACCATTGCAGCGGCGCCTCCAGGCAGCGCGCGGCGAGGCGGTCGGCGTAGCGCTGCACTGCTTGCGCGATCACCGCTTCGCGGTCGGCGCGGCGCCAGCGGATGCGTTCGGCGAATGGTTCGAGATGCACATGGAAGTGCTCGTCCTGCTTGAGACAGAACAGCAGATTCACCGGGCACTCCAGCAGGCCGGCGAGCAGCCAGGGACCCTGGGGAAAAGCTGCCGCCTGACCGAGGAAGTCGGCCATGGCGGTGCGCCCGCCGTGCAGCGGCACCCGATCACCGGCGATGGCCAGCCACTCGCCGCGCTCCAGGCGCTGGGACAGCTGCAGCATGGTCGCAGGGTCCAGCTCGCTGACCTGGATCAGCCGCAGGTTGTCGGCGCCGGACTGGTCCAGTAGCCGATTGAACTGCTCGGCGTGACGGGTGTGTACCAGCACGTTCATCCTTACTTCGCCGCCGATCTCGGCCAGTGCCCGGCAGATCTCCAGATTGCCCAGGTGCGAGCCGACCAGCAGCTGACCGCGCGGCCCGGCGAGGCTGGCGTGCAGGTTGGCCGGGTCGTGGATCACCAGGCGTTCCCGCCCGACGCGCCCGCTCCAGACATCCAGCTTGTCCAACAGCGCTTCGGCGAAACTCATGAACTGGTGATAGACCGAGCGCGTGCTCGGCTGCAGTTCGGCGCGACCGCTCCAGCGCGCCAGGTAGCCCTGATACTGGCGCGCGCTGTTCCGGGCGCTGCGGCCGAACAGGTAGAAATACAGCACGATCAGATACAGCAGCGGCGCCATGGTACGCCGACCCAGGACCCGTACCGCCCAGGCGGTCAGGCGCATCAGCGCGAAACTGCCGCGCTCGCGCTGCGCCGCCCAATGCGAGGGCACTGGGGCTTCGCTCATCGTTGCAGACGCCGGGCGAGCAGTTTTGGCGCGCGCAGCAGCATGCCGAAGAACAGCCGGGCATGCATGGCGGAGATCAGTGCGTTGTCCAGCCAGAGGCGGAAGTGCGAGACGCCATCGGCCGGGTAATGCACCCGCGTCGGCAGCCAGACCATCGGCTGCTGCTGCCAGTGCAGGCGCACCAGGATCTCGGTGTCGAAATCCATGCGCCGGCCCAGGCGCACGCGGTCGAGCAACGCCAACGTTGGCTCCAGCGGGTAGACACGGAAGCCGCACATGGAGTCGCGGATCGCCAGCGACAGGGTGTTGATCCAGACCCAGACATGGGTCAGGTAGCGGGCATACAGGCGCCCCTTGGGCACGCTGGCGTCGTATCGCGGATAGCCGCAGATCACCGCATCCGGCGCCTGGCTGGCGCGGTCGAGGAACAGCTCGACACCGGACAGGTCGTGCTGGCCGTCGGCGTCGACCTGCAGCGCATGGCTGAAGCCCAGTCGTCGCGCCTCGCGCAGGCCGCTGATCACTGCGCCGCCCTTGCCCTGGTTGCGCGAATGACGGAGCAGGAAGACGCTTGCCTGCTCCGCCAGCTCGTCGATAACCGCTGCAGCGGCTGGGCAGGAGCCGTCATCCACCAGCACGCAGGGCAGATCCGCCGCACGCAGCGCGGCGACCACAGCGGGCAGGCTGCGCTCGTGGTTGTAGACCGGAATCACCGCGCAGGGCTTGAACCAGTCGTCTTCGACCGGCGGGGCGAGCGTCGCACTGGTGCACGGCTGGCCCACTACAGGCGGCAGGGGATTCAGCGTGGTCATGGACGAACTCCCAGCAGGATGCGGCCGGACGAGCAGGGCTTGCCGGCGTTGTGATAGGCGAAGTACAGCTTTCCGCGCTCATGATCGAAACGCAGGCTCAGCTCCAGACGATCACCCGGGCGAGCCAGCTGCTGGAACTTCAGCACTTCCATGCCGGCGAAGCGGGGCGGCAAGTCGTTGAACAATTCGCGCGCGAGGTCCATCGCCCATTCGATCTGCACCACGCCCGGCAGCACCGGCGTACGCGGGAAATGGCCGCTGAAGTGCGCCAGGTCCAGCGGCACGCGCAGCTCGATCTGCCAGTGGTCGTTCTGCCACTGCTGCTGCAGGCGCTCCGGTTCGCGCGGGCGCGGTGCCAGCAGCAGGGCGTCGAGTTCGGCCTGGGGCAGTTTGCCCTGGGCATTGCCTGGTAGCTGATGCAGCAGGCGCCAGCGTCGCGGCAGGGCCAATGCTTCGCAGTGGTCGTTCAGATGCTGGCGCAGAGCCTGGGTGACGGCGCGCCGCCCCTGGTTGCGCAGGGCGAATATGCCAGCCTCGCTCAGCGCCACCAACGCGCCGAGATAGGCCCGCTGCTCCTGGATGACGCCCAGGCGGGCCTCGCTGACGTAGGCGTGCTCGGCCAGCGCGCCTTCCAGCATCGGCAGCGAAACGCGCTTCTCTTCCAGCTTGACGATGCGATCCAGCCGGCCACGCAGGGCGAAACGGCCATCGGCGTGCAACTCGGCGCCATCGGCGGTCTGTTCAACGTGCCCGCCAGCGAGCCAGGGCGAGGCCACGCGCAGCGCGCCGTGATCGTCCTGGCCGAGCTCGACGCCCGGCAGCGGCTGCCACAGCTCGCCGCCCTGGCGCCAGGCGATGCCGCCGGTTTCCGAACTGCCGTAGATCTCGGTAGGCCACTGGCCAAGGCGCTGTTGCAGCAGCTCCGCGGCTTCGATTGGCAATGGGCCGCCGGAGGAGAACACCCGACGCACCTGGCGCAGCGCCGGCCAGTCGAGGTTGTCGCCCATGCGCTTGAGCAGGGCGGGACTGGCCACCCAACAGAACGCCGGTTGTTCACGGCTGGCCCGCTGCATGTCCTCGGCGAACGGCAGGGCGCGGCGCAGCATGGGACGGCCGGCGCACAGCGGCCAGAGCACACGGAACAGCAGGCCGTAGATGTGCTGTGTGGCGACGCTGCCGATCACGCTGGCAGCTCCAAGATCGACGCCCCACAGCGCTTCCAGCGTCTCGACCTCATGGGCGAGCTGCACCAGGCGCTTGTCGATCAGTTTGGGCTGGCCGCTGGAGCCGGAGGTGCAGAGCGTCAGGCCGAGCAGTTGTGGGTCGAGCTCGGCGGCGCCCAAAGGCTCGCCCAACAAGTCCGTCAGGCTGTGATCGCCAGGCAGATCGGTCAGCCACAGCTCGGCCTGTGCATCCAGGCGCTCACGGTTCGCCGGCTGCAGGTCTGCCGGCAGCAGCACACGGGCCCCGGCGCGCCAGGCGCCGAGCAGGGCGATCGCCAGCTGCGCGGCATCCTCCAGGTGCACGGCCAGGCTGCGCACATTGCGTCGCTGCAGCCCACCGGCCAGCTGCAGCGCCTGCTGTTGCACCTGGCCGAGCGACAGCGCGGGGGCATCGGTTACCGGGCGCGATTCGCCTGAAGTCAGTAGTTCACACAGGGCAATCCAGCTCATGGGCGGCCTCTGACCCGCTGGCGCACCAGCCACTCGCCGGCGAACAGCAGGCCCATCAGGCCGTAGGCGATCAGGCCGTTGTACAGCGTCCACCAGGCCAGCGGCGCCCACAGCGTCAGGGCGGCGGCGATGGTGCCGTTGAAGATGAAAAAGCCCACCCAGACCTTGGTCACTTGCCGCGTATAGCGCACGCCGGCTTCCGCCAGATCGGGCTCCTGCAGCCGCGCCAAACGCTCGATCACTGGCATGCCGACGAACAGGCTGCCGGCGAACAGCGCAAGCATGGCGGCGTTGATCAGGACCGGATACCAGCGCAGCAGGACACCGTCATCGAGTAGCGCCAGGGCAAGGCAGAACAGCAGCGCGACAGCGGCCGTGCCGCGGCTGGCGGCGCGCTCGCTGCTCAGTAGGCGGGCAAGCCAGAGCGCCCCGAGGAGCGCAGCGAATACCCGCGGCGAGAGGTGCTCGATGCCGAAGTAGACGGCGAACGGATAGGCCAGCCCGGCGAGCAGCAAGGCGAGGCCTGCCATGCGGGCCAGGCCGGGCGGGATGGTGGATGAGCGTGGAAGCATCAGGAGTCCGAAAAACCGTGGTTGTGCTGCGGGGCTGGCGCGATGTCCGTCAGGCGGTTTCCGCGCTGGTCAGGCGATAGACCGCCTCCACTACGTCACCGACGGTGCGCACGGCCTTGAACTCCTCGGCGGCAATCTTCTTGCCGGTCTGGCGCTTGATATGGTCGATCAGGTCGACGGCGTCGATGCTGTCGATCTCCAGGTCCTGATAGAGGTTGGCCTCGAGAGTGATGCGCTCGGGTTCGAGTTCGAACAGTTCCACCAGGGCGTCGCGCAGGGTCTGGAAAATCTCGTTACGGCTGTTCACGGCAGATGCTCCTCAGGCGATGGCGCGGCTGGCGCTGACGAAGGCTGCCAGGCTGTCGACGCTGGCGAAATGTTTGCGGGTGTCCTTGGCGTCGGCGTCGATCTTGATGCCGAAGCGCTTCTGGATCGCCAGGCCGAGTTCCAGGGCGTCCACCGAGTCGAGGCCAAGGCCTTCGCCGAACAGTGGCTGGTCGGCGACGATGTCGTCCGGGCCGAGGTCTTCCAGACCCAGGGCGTCGATGATCAGTTGCTTGATTTCAAGCTTGAGTTGGCTCATCGAATGCGAGCTCCTTTATGAAGTGTCGGTGCAGATGGTCGTTGAGGCGGCGCGAGGCAATCGGCGCCGCGCCTTGGGCAGCGAACGTTTGTGGGTCGATGTCTTCACCGACGCGCAGATGGAAGTGGAAGCGCCGCGAGGGAATGCGGTACCAGGGCTCGGCCTTGGTCAGCGTGGTTGGTGTCACGCTGATCACCACCGGCGTCACCAGCCGCGCGCCGCGTAGGGCAATGGCCGCCGCGCCGCGATGAAACTGTGGAGCCTGGCCGGGCGTGGTGCGGGTGCCCTCGGGGAAGATGATCAGCGTCTGGCCCTGCTGCAGGGCTTCGGCGGCTTCGTCGAGCATCTCGGCGCTGCCGTCGTTGCTGATGTACTGCGCGGCCCGGATCGGACCGCGGGTGAAGGGGTTGTCCCATAGGCTCTGCTTGACCACGCAGTTGGCGTCGCGGATCAGCGCGATCAGCACGACAACGTCGATCAGCGAGGGATGATTGGCAATGATCAGCTGACCCGGGCGCCCCAGCCGCTTGGCGCCCTCGACCTCATAGGTGAGCACGCCGCTGCGGTACATGAACTGCACGAACAGCCAGAACAGCCGGCTGACCGTCTGCCGCGCGCGGCGGCGATGTGTGTCCGCATCGCCCGGAAGCAGCGAAAGCAGTGGGAATACGATCAGCCGCAGGCAAAGACCGCCAATGCCGAACAGGACGAACGACAGGCCGGTGGCGACGAGGCGCCATAGCCAGGGCGTGTTGGGCCGCTTCAGCGAGTCCGCTGCCAGTTCCATTTGCGCGTCTTCCAGTGATGCGTGAATTGGGAATCGTCGCCAAGCAAGGCCCGGATCAGTTGCAGGGCATGGGGCTGGTGCCGCTGCGCCGCTTGATCATCGGCAGCCTGCAGTTGCAGTTGCCAGCTGTCGCCTTTGGTCAGCCGCAAGGCCAGCGCATAAGGCGTGCTTTCGTCGATCCATGGGCGATAGGCTTCGGGGGGCGACTCTTCGGCGATCACCAGCAGGACAGCGGGCGCGCCTTCCTTCAGCAGCAGACTGGCCTCGAGCACCGCGTGTTCCAGCCCGTCGCCCTCCGCAGCAATAGCGGTCATCTCACTGGTATCGCTCTGGAATATTGACCAGAGCCCGACGATGGCATTGTGCACGGAGAGGCTGAACTGGGTTGGCGACAGCGGCTGCGTAACCGCCAGATCGCTGAGCAGGGCGAAATTGCGCGTGGTTTCGCCATGGCGCGACGCGTACACAAACGGCATCGGAGGCTGGCCTTCGGCCAGTGGATGGGCGACAGCAAATACCATCCGCGCCAGTCGGCTCAAGCGCCTGCGCTGCATCGCCGGTAGGAAGGATACATCCGGCTGCGCCTCTGGATCGTCCTGCCATTGGCTAGCACACGCCCAGCGCGACCAGTCGTCCTGGCAGGTACGGCCCGGAGCCCAGGCCTGCCATTGGTCGATGTCGAAGCGTATTGCGCTCATGCTCGCGCGGCTCCCGTGACGAGGCCGGCGTACAGACGTCCGTGTGTTGCTTGCATTGAAAGTGCCGCTCGAAAAGTGCGGGCATTATCCAAGTGCCATGAACGCTACGCAAACATTGCGATACATATCCTGATGGGAGGTCGCAATAGTTGCGGAACTCGCCGCTTTGCAGAGTGTCTGGGCGCGCCGGCAGCTGGTTATCTAACCCCCTGCTGCGCCAGCCAGGCCATTAGCTGCGGCAGCGGCATGGCTCCGCTCTGTCGTGCCACCTCGCGGCCGTCGCGGAACAGGATCAGGCTGGGAATCGAGCGGATGCCGAGTTGCGTCGACAGCTGCGCGTTGGCTTCGCTGTCGAGCTTGGCCAGGCGGCAACGGCCGTGCAGCTGGCTGGCTGCCTGGGCGAAGGTCGGGGCGAAGCTGCGGCAGGGGCCGCACCAGCTGGCCCAGACGTCCACCAATAACGGCAGGTCGCCCTTGATCTGGTTGGCAAACTGGCTCTGTTGCAGATCGAACGGCGCGCTCGGCAGCGCCTCGGCCTTGCAGCGACCGCAGCGCGGCGCGTCCTGTAGCCGGTCTACGGGGATGCGGTTGAGGCTGGCGCAGTGCGCGCAAGGGATGATCAGCGATTCGGTCATGGCGAGGCTCCACAGCGGTATGCCGTTAATGTGGAGCCTCGCTGGCGGATATCAAGGCGCGTGCTGCCTCAACCCTTGGAAGCGCTCAGCGCCTGGGCCAGATCGGCAAGGATGTCGTCGATATGCTCGATGCCGATGGACAGCCGGATCAGGTCCTGGGAGACACCGGCGCGGGCGAGTTCGTCTGCATTCAGCTGACGGTGCGTGGTGCTGGCCGGATGGCAGGCCAGGGACTTGGCGTCGCCGATATTGACCAGGCGCACCACCAATTTGAGTGCGTCGATAAAGCGCGCACCAGCTTCGATGCCGCCCTCGATACCGAAGCAGAGGATCGACGCCGGCGTGCCACCCATATAGCGCCGCGCCAGCTCATGCTCGGGGTGATCCGGTAGTCCGGCGTACTTCACCCAGGCCACCTGCGGGTGGGCCTGCAGGAATTCGGCGACCTTCAGTGCATTCTCGCAGTGGCGCTCCATGCGCAGTGCCAGGGTTTCCAGCCCCTGCAGAATGAGGAACGAGTTGAACGGCGAAATCGCCGCGCCCATGTTGCGCAGCGGCACCACACGGCAGCGGCCGATGAAGGCGGCCGGGCCGAACGCTTCGGTGTAGGTGACGCCGTGATAGGACACATCGGGAGTGTTCAGCAGCGCAAAGCGCTCCTTGTGCTGCGCCCAGGGAAACTTGCCGGAGTCGACCACGATGCCGCCGATGCTGGTGCCGTGGCCGCCCATGTACTTGGTCAGCGAATGCACGACGATGTCGGCGCCATGCTCGAATGGCCGGCAGAGCATCGGTGTGGCGACGGTGTTGTCGACGATCAGCGGCACGCCATGGCGGTGCGCGGCTTCGGCCAGCGCCGCGAGGTCGATGACGTTGCCCGCCGGGTTGCCGATGGACTCGCAGAACACCGCCTTGGTGCGCTCGTCGATCAGCGACTCCAGCGCGGCGATGTCATCGTGGGCGGCGAAACGCACCTCGATGCCCTGGCGCGGCAGGGTGTGGGCGAACAGGTTGTAGGTGCCGCCATAGAGTTTGGCCACCGAGACGATATTGTCGCCGACTTCGGCAATGGTCTGGATGGCATAGGTGATCGCCGCCATGCCCGAAGCCACGGCCAGCGCCGCGACACCACCTTCCAGTGCCGCGACGCGCTGTTCGAGCACGTCGGTGGTGGGATTCATGATGCGCGTATAGATGTTGCCCGGCACCTTCAGATCGAACAGATCGGCACCGTGTTGGGTGTCGTCGAAGGCGTATGAGGTGGTCTGATAGATTGGCACCGCCACCGCCTTGGTGGTCGGATCAGGACTGTAGCCGGCGTGGATGGCCAGGGTTTCCAGTTTCATGACGCGCTCCTTTTTCTTGTTCGTCGGGCAAAGGCCGCAGAGCATGAAACTGAAAGGCATCCCGGTCAATGATCCAGGGCAAGCCTGATCGTCAGAGCGGCGTCAGCGGCCAGAACAGCGGAATCACCAGCGTGCCGACGCCCCACAGCAGCAGGTTCAGCGGGATGCCGATCTTGAGGAAATCGGCGAAGCGGTAGCCGCCGGCGTTGTAGACGAAGGTGTTGGTCTGGTAGCCGATCGGTGTGGCGAAGCTGGCGCTGGCTGCGAACATCACCGCGACGACGAACGCGCGGGGATCGACACCCAGGTGCTGGGCCAGGCCGATGGCAATCGGCGTGATCAGGACTGCCACCGCGTTGTTCGACAGCATCTCGGTGAGCAGCGAAGTGAGCAGATAGATGAACGACAGCATGAACAAGGGGCCGGCCCAGGGCGTCAGCGTCGTCACGTTCTGCACGATAAGCTGCACCAGGCCTACCTTGTCCATCGCGATGCTGATCGCCAGCATGCCGAAGATCAGGCTGAGAATCTTCCAGTCCACCGCCTTGTACGCATCCTCGACGTCCAGGCAGCGGGTCGCCAGCACCGACGCCGCACCGATTATTGCCAGGCCTTCAATCGGCATCACGCCGAAGGCGGCCAGCACCATCACCGCGAGGGTGGCGATGATCGCGATTGGCGCCTTATCGCGGCGGAACGCGCGTTCCTGTACCGCATTGAGGCTGATCAGCTCACCGTTATCGGCGAAACGCTTGATCTGCGCCGGTGTGCCCTCGACCAGCATCACGTCGCCAAACTGCAGCTGAAAGTCGTCGAAGTTGCCCTGGATGTTTTCGTCCTGGCGGTGCACGGCGAGCACGCTGATGCCGTAGCGCGCGGACAGGTCGAGGTCGCGCATCGGCCGGTGGCTGTACCGCGAACCGCGGCCGACGATGGCCTCGGCGAGGATCACGTCTTCACTGCTGATGGTTTCGAAGGCGTCGCCACGGTTAAAGGTCAGGTGGCCGCTTTCACGCAACTCCACCACGTCCTTGACTTGGCCGTGAATCATCAGCAGGTCGCCGGCGGTGAGGGTGAAGTCATGCTCCGGTCGGCTGAACAACTGGGTGTCACGATTCACCTGCAGTACCTGCAGGCCGCTGCCGCCATTGAGGTTGGCCTCGGCGATGGTCTTGCCGATCACCGGCGAATTCAACGGGACGCGCAGCTCGGTCATGAAGTTGCGGTCCAGCCGCGGGCCGAGCAGCTTCGACAGCGTGTCGCGTTCCGGCAGCAGATGCTTGCCGATGGTCAGCAGGTAGACCATGCCGGCGGCGGCCATGATCAGTCCTGCCGCGGTGATCTCGAACATGCCGAAGGGGGCAAGGCCCGCCTTGCGTGCTACGCCATCGACGAGAATGTTGGTCGATGTACCGATCATCGTCAGCGTGCCGCCGAGGATGGTGGCGTACGACAGCGGAATCAGAAGTTTCGAAGGCGTGGTGCCGGCGCGCTTGGCCAGCGAAATCGCCACCGGCGTAAGGATCGCCACCACCGGCGTGTTGTTCAGGCAGGCGGAGATTACCAGTGCGGTTATGGTCAGGCCGAACAGCACCCGCGTAGGGCTGGTGCCCACCAGATTCCCGAGCCAGTTGCCCAGCGCATCGATGCATCCGGTGCGCTCCAGCGCCGCCGAGATGATGAACATGCAGGCGATGGTGACCGGCGCCGAGTTGGACAGCACGCCGAGCACTTCACCGGGCGTCAGCAGCTGCGTCGCCAGCAGCACTGCCACGGCAATCGCCACGACGATATCCGGGCTCCAGCTCTCCCTTACGAACGCCACCAACACCCAGATCAGCAAGGCGCAGACGAACAACAGCGGCAGCGATTCTGGAAGCATGGACGTCCTTAAGGGTGGCTACTGAGGTGCATCGAAACGGTGATGCCCGCGGCGCAAGATAGAGACGTCGACTTAGAGAGTCCAGAAACCTTTCCTGCTGTTTATATTCGTTCTGGTTATTAGCGCTGAATCGGCGCGACCGCCGCGCGAGGGCCGGAATGGCGGCATTGCCGAGCAAAGCTCATCAACAAGGGGGATAAACGAAAAAGCCGCGCAATGCGCGGCTTTGAAGGTGGTGGGCCCACACGGACTCGAACCGTGGACCAAAGGATTATGAGTCCTCTGCTCTAACCAACTGAGCTATAGGCCCCCAGAAGGCCGGCGGATTATACCGATGGGCTTTGTCATGCGCCAAGGTTTGTGGCCGTTGCGTGCTGTTCCGATGCATTACGGGCGCAGGCAGCTCAGGCGCCTGGTGGCAATGCCGCAGAAACGACAACCCCGGCATGAGCCGGGGTTGTTGGTCTTACTCGTCGAGGAAGGAGCGTAGGTGCTCACTTCTCGTCGGGTGGCGCAGCTTGCGCAGTGCCTTGGCTTCGATCTGGCGGATCCGCTCGCGGGTGACATCGAACTGTTTGCCGACTTCCTCGAGGGTGTGGTCGGTGTTCATGTCGATGCCGAAACGCATGCGCAGTACCTTGGCTTCACGGGCGGTGAGGCCGGAGAGCACTTCGCGAGTCGCTTCCTTGAGGCTTTCCACGGTGGCCACGTCGATCGGCGACTGCATGGCCGAGTCTTCGATGAAGTCGCCCAGGTGCGAGTCTTCGTCGTCACCGATCGGCGTTTCCATGGAGATCGGCTCCTTGGCGATCTTCAGTACCTTGCGGATCTTGTCCTCGGGCATTTCCATGCGCTCGCCAAGCTCCTCAGGTGTGGGTTCGCGACCCATTTCCTGCAGCATCTGACGGGAGATGCGGTTGAGCTTGTTGATCGTCTCGATCATGTGCACCGGGATACGGATGGTCCGCGCCTGGTCGGCAATGGAGCGAGTGATCGCCTGGCGAATCCACCAGGTAGCGTAGGTCGAGAACTTGTAGCCGCGGCGGTATTCGAACTTGTCCACCGCCTTCATCAGGCCGATGTTGCCTTCCTGAATCAGGTCGAGGAATTGCAGGCCGCGGTTGGTGTACTTCTTGGCGATGGAGATCACCAGGCGCAGGTTGGCCTCGACCATCTCTTTCTTCGCCCGGCGGGCCTTGGCCTCACCGATGGACATGCGACGGTTGATGTCCTTGATGTCCGCGATCGCCAGGCTGCATTCCTGCTCCAGTTCGATCAGCATCTGCTGGCAGCGCTGGATGTCTTCCTTGCGGTTGCCGATGGCTTCGGCGTACTTGCCCTTGCCTGAGGCCAGTTGCTCAGCCCAGTCCAGGTTTGTCTCGTTGCTCGGGAACTGACGCAGGAAGTCGGCGCGCGGCATGCGGGCATCACGCACGCACAGCTGCATGATGGCGCGTTCCTGAGCACGGATCTGGTTCAGCGCGTTGCGCACACGCTCGACCAGTGCATCGTACTGCTTGGGCACGAGCTTGATCGGCATGAATAGGATGGCGAGGGCTTCGAGTTCCTCGACAGCCTGCTGGCTGGCACGGCCATGCTTCTTCAGCGCTTTGTTGGCTTTTTCCAGCTGCTCCGCGACCGCGCCGAAACGCAGGCGTGCAACTTCTGGATCCGGCCCGCCGTCGCCTTCTTCTTCCTCGGTGTCGGAGTCTTCTTCGTCCTCGTCGTCCTTGTCGTCAGCTGCCGGTTTCGCCGCGGTCTGCGGAGCTTCCGGTTCGACTTCCTGAGGTGCGGCAGCGCCGTCATCGTCGGGGTCGATATAGCCGCTGAGGATGTCGGACAGGCGGCCACCTTCGGTCGTTACTCGCTCGTAATCGGCGAGGATGCTGTCGACGGTGCCGGGGAAGTGAGCGATGGCGCTCATCACCTCGCGAATGCCTTCCTCGATGCGTTTGGCGATTTCGATCTCGCCTTCGCGGGTCAGCAGTTCGACGGTGCCCATTTCGCGCATGTACATGCGCACCGGGTCGGTAGTGCGGCCGATGTCGGTCTCGACCGCAGCGAGTGCGGCGGCGGCCTCTTCGGCAGCGGCTTCATCGGTATCGGCTTCGGCCAACAACAGGGCATCGGCATCCGGGGCAACCTCGAATACATTGATGCCCATGTCGTTGATCATGCGAATGATGTCTTCCACCTGTTCCGGATCGGAAATATCCTCCGGTAGGTGGTCGTTGACCTCGGCGTAAGTCAGGTAACCCTGCTCACGGCCACGCTGGATCAACTCTTTGAGGCGGGACTGCTGTTGCGCTTTTCCGGACATATAACCCTATCCACTGAAGGTTCTGGCGGGCTGAAAACAAGCTGAGCATTATAGCTGAGCTAAGACCTCACGCGCCAGTTGAGGTCGGTGTCGTGGGTATTGCGTTGCGGCTCAGTAGGTTACGCAGTTGGTCTTTTTCCTCTGCGCTGAGTTCACCCTGGCGAGCCTTGCGCAGCAGGTTCTCGAGTCGGCGTTCCCGCTGTCGGGCGGCAAGGCTATTAATGGTGTCGAAAAACTGCTGTTCAAGGTTATCGGCAGAGATCAGCCATTCTTTCTCTGCAAGTGCACGTAAAAGTCGCCCTTGGTCGGTTCCATGCCAGCGGGCGATCAATTGCAGGCTGCGCAGCTTCGGGTTCTTCTGCAGCGCGCCGAGCAGCGCAACCAGCAACTGTGCGTAGGTGTCGTCCTCGGCTGCGAAGTGGCTGACGTCTTCGACTTTCTGCGCCAGTTCGGGATGGTGCAGCAGTGTGCGCAGTGTGGTCAGTGTCGGTGGTTCGACCGTGGCTGGTGTGCGAGGTCCGTGAGGCTTGAAGTCTGGTCGCTGTCCGGATTTTTTCCAGTCTTTCTTCCATTCCTTCTTGCCGCTGCGTTGCTGTTTCGGCGCTTCCGGAGGCTCGAAGTAGTCCGTTTCGGCATAGTGTGCGCCGGTTTCGTAGTACGCCGAGTCGTCGTATTCGGGTGTGCTGTTGCCGGGATTCGGTGCGGGTGTGGCCGCCATGTACTGCAGGGCTTCGCCGTTGAGGCCGGTGATCTCGGTCAGGCGTTGGCGCATCAGTGCGCGCAGGTTGGAGCCTGGAATCTTTTCGATGAGCGGCGCTGCAAGCGTAGCCAGGTGGGCCTTGCCTTCCAGTGAGCGCGGATCGGCTTCATCGCTCAGCTGCTGGAAGAAATAGTCTGCCAGCGGCTGCGAATGCTGCTGAATGCGCGCGCGAAACGCATCGGTGCCCTCTGCGCGGACCAGGGTGTCGGGGTCTTCCCCGTCCGGCAGGAACAGAAAGCGTGCGCGACGGCCGTCTTGCAGGTTCGGTAGGGTCGCCTCCAGGGCTCGCCAGGCGGCCTTGCGTCCAGCGGCGTCGCCGTCGAAGCAGAACAGCACGCTCGGTACGATGCGGAACAGGCGCTTGAGATGCTCTTCGCTGGTCGCGGTGCCGAGAGTGGCGACGGCGTTGCGCAAGCCTTGCTGGGCCAGAGCAATGACGTCCATATAGCCTTCAACCACCATGATTTCGTCGAGATCGCGGTTGGCCTGGCGTGCTTCGTAGAGGCCGTAGAGTTCCTGGCCCTTGTGGAATACCGGGGTTTCCGGGGAATTCAGGTACTTGGGCTTGTCGTCGCCCAGGACGCGGCCGCCGAAGGCGATGACCCGGCCGCGGCTGTCGCGGATGGGAAACATCACGCGGTCGCGGAAGCGGTCGTAGCGTTTGCCGTTCTCGGCGTTCTCGATCAGCAAGCCGGCATCGATCAGTGCCTTCTGCTGCAGGGCATCGCCACCGAGATGCTTCATCAGGTTGTCCCAGCCGGGCGGAGCAAAGCCCAGGCCGAAGTCTCGGGCGATCACGCCGGAGAGGCCGCGGCCCTTGAGGTACTCGACGGCCGATTTGCGGGTCGGGTGGCTCTTCAGTGCCTGGCGGTAGTAATCGGCTGCGGCAGCGAGTAGCGGGTAGAGCGGCGAGTCGACCGGTTGGCGCGGCTTGTGTTTGCGCCCGCTATCCTCGTGGGGGACTTCCATGCCGGCGCGCTTGGCCAGTTCCTCGACCGCTTGGGGGAAATCCAGTTGGTCGTGGTCCATGACGAAGCCGAGCGCGTTGCCGCCGGCGCCGCAGCCGAAGCAGTAGTAGAACTGCTTGTCCGGGCTGACGCTGAAGGAGGGCGTCTTTTCCTTATGAAAAGGACAGAGGGCGCTGTAGTTCTTGCCGGCTTTTTTCAGCTGGATGCGTGAACCCACCACTTCGACGATGTCGGAGCGGTTGAGCAAATCATCGATGAAAGATTGCGGGATCAGGCCGGCCATAAGGGTGTCAGATTACGCTCGCATTGCATGAGCCGGAAATGAAAAAACTCCGGCCATTCGCCGGCTGGCGAAGCGGAGTATGCATGCAATGCAAAGCCCGGCCTGAGCCGGGCTTGATGCGACGTCAGCTGTACTGGATCAGTACAGGCGGACGCTGCGGCGCTGCTCGCGCTGCACTTTCTTGGCGTGACGCTTGACTGCAGCAGCAGCCTTGCGCTTGCGCTCGGAAGTCGGCTTCTCGTAGAACTCGCGCGAGCGGACTTCGGCCAGAACGCCTGCTTTCTCGCAGGAGCGCTTGAAACGACGCAGTGCTACGTCGAAGGGTTCATTCTCTTTAACTTTGACAGCGGGCATCCAGGACTTACCTTCACTTGATTACCGGTGGCAACGCGCTTCGGCAATGACTCGCAAGCACGCTGGTTTTAAGGGTTGCGGATGTTACCCGCTCCAATTGCGGAATGCAAAGCCCCTGATCGAAAAGCGCTGGTCGGTCGGACGGCCCGACGATTAATATGCACGGCTTCATTCGCCCTCCGGAAAGGTTGAACCCATGCTGGTGCTGGGGTTGGAAACGTCCTGCGACGAGACTGGTGTCGCGCTTTACGATAGCGAGCAGGGCCTGCTGGCCGACGCGCTATTCAGCCAGATCGACCTGCATCGCGTCTACGGCGGCGTGGTGCCCGAGCTCGCCTCGCGCGACCACGTGAAGCGTATGCTGCCGCTGATTCGCCAGGTGCTGGAGGAGGCTGGTCGCGAGGCTGGCCAGATCGATGCGGTGGCGTATACGGCGGGCCCGGGGCTGGTCGGTGCGCTGCTGGTTGGGGTCTCCTGTGCCCAGGCGCTGGCTATGGCCTGGGGCGTGCCGGCGGTCGGTGTGCATCATATGGAAGGTCATCTGCTGGCGCCGATGCTCGAAGCGCAGCCGCCGGCATTCCCGTTCGTCGCCTTGCTGGTGTCGGGTGGCCATACGCAGTTGGTCCGAGTGGATGGCATTGGTCGGTACGAGCTGCTCGGCGAGTCGGTCGACGATGCCGCCGGTGAGGCTTTCGACAAGACCGCCAAGCTGATGGGTTTGCGCTACCCAGGCGGGCCGGAAATCGCTCGCCTCGCCGAGCAGGGCACTCCGGGCCGCTTCGTCTTTCCGCGGCCGATGACCGATCGGCCCGGTCTGGATTTCAGCTTCAGCGGCCTGAAGACCTTCACCCTAAATACCTGGCAGCAGTGCCGTGCCGCGGGCGATGAGTCCGAACAAACCCGCTGCGATATCGCGCTGGCCTTCCAGCAGGCGGTGGTCGAAACACTGACCATCAAGTGTCGTCGGGCGCTCAAGCAGACGGGTCTGAAGTCATTGGTCATTGCCGGTGGGGTCAGCGCGAATCAGTCACTGCGCGAGTCGCTGGAGCGGATGCTCGGCGAGCTCAAGGGCCAGGTGTTCTATGCACGCCCACGCTTCTGCACCGACAATGGCGCGATGATCGCCTACGCTGGCTGTCAGCGTCTGCTCGCCGGGCAGCATGATGGTCCGGCGATCACCGTGCAGCCGCGCTGGTCAATGGAGACACTGCCGGCGATCTGATGAACGTTGGGCGGTCAGAAATGCCGCTCGCGGCCCGCGAACAGGTCGCGCACGTTGCTGCGGTGCCGCCAGACGATCAGTGTGGCGAGCAGGCTCATCGGCAGCAGGGCGCCCGGTTGCTGCCAGGCCAGCAATGGCAGGCACAGGGGCAGCGCGATGAGGGCGGCCAGCGAGCTGGTCCGGGTCAGGCGGAACACCAGCAGCCAGGCGACGATGGCCAGCAGTGCGGCCGGCGGATAGAGCGCCAGCAGGGTGCCGGCAGCAGTGGCGACACCCTTGCCACCGCGGAAGCGGAAATACAACGGATAGAGGTGGCCGCAGACGGCGGCAAGTCCGATCCAGGCCTGTTGCTGGACGGACATGTCCAGCGACGCAGCCAGCAGTACGGGCAGCAGGCCCTTGAGCAGATCGCCGAACAGCGTGCAGATCGCCAATCGCCTGCCTGCCAGACGAAGCATATTGGTGGCGCCGGGATTGCCGGAGCCGCCGGCGCGCGGGTCGGGCATTCCGGCCAGGCGGCTGAGCAGTATGGCGAATGACAGCGAGCCGGTCAGGTACGCGAGCAATGTCAGCAGCCAGAACATGGAATCCATCCGGGGCAGGGAGTCCCTGAGTCTAACGGCGCGTTTCGAGCTTGTCGTGCCGTAGGAGAATGTTGCGTGGACACAGTCTTCATCGAAGGCCTGGAAGTGGATACGGTAATCGGCGCCTATGACTGGGAGCGGGGCATTCGCCAGTGCCTGCACTTAGACCTGACGTTGGGCTGGGACATTCGTCCCGCCGCCGAGAATGATGAGCTCGACAAGGCCTTGGACTATGCCAAGGTCGCTGCCGCCATCGATCAGTTCGCCTCCGAGGCACGCTTCGAGCTGGTCGAGACCTTTGCCGAACGCCTGGCGCAGCGCCTGATGAGCGAGTTCGGCATCGTCTGGCTGCGCCTGCGCGTGACCAAGCCCGGTGTCAATGCGCGTGCCCGGGCGCTGGGTGTGGAGATCGAACGCGGATGTCGCTGACCCCAGTCATGCTCGGCCTGGGCAGCAATGTGCAGCGCGAACTGCGGCTGCATGCCGGGCTCGATGCGCTGGCCGAGCTGCTGCAGGATATACGTTGCTCGCCGGTGTTCGAGAGCCTTGCGGTGGGCTACAAGGGCGACAATTTCTACAACCTGGTGGTGGCCGGCTATACCGATCTGCCGCTGACCGAGCTGGATCGCCGGCTCAAGTTCATCGAGGCGGACAACGGCCGCTACGCGCCGGATCGCAGGGGGCTGCCGCTGGATATCGACGTGCTGCTGTATGGCGAGCTGGTTGGCAATTTCCATGGCTTGCAGTTGCCGCGGGCGGAGATTCTGAAGAACGCCTTCGTGCTCTGGCCGCTGGCGCTGCTGGCGCCGACCGTGAAGCATCCCGCTGCAGGCGAACCCTTCGCTGATCTATGGGCGCAATCATCCATCAACCAGCAGCTCTGGCCGGTGCCGTTTCAGTGGCGCGGCAGCGAGCTGACACCTGTCGATCTGATCCGCCGCTATCCTCCACAGCGCGCCTGAATCGCCTTACTTCGAATTTTCCCGGCAGTAGGCGCGCAGGGCATCGAGGCGCGCAGCGCTGAGTGCCTTGCCCAGTTCGGCGCCTTTGTACCCCTGATCCAGCAGCGGTTTGACCGCGACGGCCCGCGCCGCGTTGGCCGCGCCGTGCAGATAATCAGCGTCGAAGAGCAACTCGCCCGGCGAACCTGCCTGGGCGTGCATTTCACACGCCGCGACGAACTGTTCGAAGCGCTCGGGGCGGCGGTAGATGTCGAAGTGCTGCAGCATGTCGAGCAATGCATCCGCTTGCAGCTTCTTGGCGTTGAGCGCGTCATCGTGATACCTACCGAGCAGCATCGCCAGCTCCTGGCAGTCCCTCGGCGCCTTGCAGCGCTGGTTGAGAGCGTCGATGGCGGGCAGGCGTGCTTGCGGTGCAGCGTCCGGCGTTGCGCCGCCGAGCAACAGGCAGGCCCAGCGTACCGGCAGTGGTTGGGCATGTTCGGCACAGCGGCGAAGTGCACGGAGCAGGTGCTCACCCGTGGCGTTGCCCATGGCGAAGGTCGCGGCGAGTTCCGGGAACAGCTCGGCCAACGCTTCGCAGTCCTGAAGCACCTGGATGAATACGTCCGGCCGTGGTTCCATCAGTGCGCGGGATATTTCCTTCCAGCTGCGCTCCGCTGTCAGCGCCGATAGTTCGCCGGAGCGGGCCAGCAGCCGCATTAGCTCAAGGGTTTCGCCGGCGATACGGAAACCAAGTTCGGCGTAGCGTGCAGCGAAGCGCGCCACGCGCAGCACGCGCAGCGGGTCTTCGGCGAAGGCCGGGGAGACGTGGCGTAGCAGGCGCGCCTGTAGATCGCTCTGGCCACCGTAGGGGTCGATCAGCTGGCCACGGTCGTCTTCGGCGATGGCGTTGATGGTGAGGTCGCGGCGCTGCAGATCCTCTTCAAGCGTGACGTCGGGACTGGCATGGAAGGTGAACCCGCCATAGCCGCGACCGCTTTTGCGTTCGGTGCGCGCCAGGGCGTACTCCTCGCCGGTCTGCGGGTGCAGGAATACCGGAAAGTCCGCACCGACCGGGCGGAAGCCGCGGGCCTGCATCTGTTCCGGTGTAGCACCGACCACCAGCCAGTCCACTTCGCTTACCGTGCGCCCCAACAGGCGGTCGCGTACTGCGCCGCCGACTTTGTAGATCTGCATGTCCACCTCCGTTGGCGCGGAGGATAAAGGATAACGACGTCGACAACAGGCCGATGTGAGGGCAAATACCGGGCGAGCCTTCCCCGTGGCCAATATCAGGCGAAGCTCATCCCGGGAAAGCGGTTGTCGCCCTCGGCCTCGCTGCTTGGGCGCTGCGGCATATGGTGGGTATTGACCAGCTTGTCGTCCTGCATCGATTGCAGGTGCACGTCGAAGCCCCAAAGTCGGTGAAGGTGCTTGAGTACCTCGTCGGTGGAAACGCCCAACGGTTTGCGGTCGTGCTGCTGGTGACGCAGGGTGAGCGAGCGGTCGCCGCGGCGGTCAACGCTCCAGACCTGCACGTTGGGCTCGCGATTGCCCAGGTTGTATTGCGCTGCCAGCAGCTCCCGAATGGTGTGGTAGCCACTTTCGTCGTGGATCGCCGGGACCAGCAGCTCGTCCTTGCGATCGTCATCGAGGATGCTGAACAGCTTGAGGTCGCGGATTACCTTGGGCGAGAGGAATTGCAGGATAAAACTCTCATCCTTGAAGTTGTTCATGGCGAATTTCACCGTGGTCAGCCAGTCGCTGCCGGCAATGTCCGGGAACCAGCGCTTGTCTTCCTCGGTCGGGTGCTCGCAGATCCGGCGGATGTCCTGATACATCGCAAACCCCAGGGTGTAGGGATTGATGCCGCTGTAGTAAGGGCTGTCGAAGCCGGGCTGATAGATCACGCTGGTATGCGACTGCAGGAACTCCATCATGAAGCCGTCGGTAACCAGGCCTTCGTCGTAAAGGTCGTTGAGCAGGGTGTAGTGCCAGAACGTGGCCCAGCCTTCGTTCATTACCTGGGTCTGGCGCTGCGGATAAAAGTACTGCGCGATCTTGCGCACGATGCGCACCACCTCGCGCTGCCAGGGCTCGAGCAGCGGGGCATGTTTCTCGATGAAATAGAGAATGTTCTCCTGGGGTTCGGCGGGGAAGCGTTGGCTGTCCGCCAGGGCATCGCCCTTTTCCGCACCCTTGGGGATGGTGCGCCAGAGGTCGTTGATCTGCCGCTGCAGATGTTCTTCTCGATCCTTCTGCCGCCGCCGCTCTTCTTCGGCAGAAATGGGATAGGGCCGCTTGTAGCGATCAACGCCATAGTTCATCAGCGCGTGGCAGGAATCGAGCAGGTCCTCCACCGCATCGATGCCGTGGCGCTCTTCGCATTGCATGATGTACTGCTTGGCGAAGACCAGATAATCGATGATCGAGCTGGCGTCGGTCCAGGTGCGGAACAGGTAGTTGCCCTTGAAGAAGCTGTTGTGGCCGTAACTGGCGTGGGCAATCACCAGCGCCTGCATGCACATGGTGTTTTCTTCCATCAGGTAGGCGATGCAGGGATCGGAGTTGATCACGATCTCGTAGGCCAGGCCCATCTGGCCGCGCTTGTAGTTCTTCTCCGTGTGCAGGAATTGCTTGCCATAGGACCAGTGGTGGTAGCCCAGCGGCATGCCGACGGAGGCGTAGGCATCCATCATCTGCTCGGCGGTGATCACCTCGATCTGGTTCGGGTAGGTATCCAGCGCGTAGCGTTCGGCGATACGGCCGATCTCGCGGTCGTACTGCCGAATCAGGTCGAAGGTCCATTCCGAGCCGGTGGAAATGGGCTGTCGCTTCATGCTGCACACCTCAGCTGGTCATGCGCCGCTGGAAGAGTTCGCGGAACACTGGATAGATGTCTCCGGCGCTGACCAACTGCTGTTGGGCGAACGCATCGGAAAAGGCTTCAGCCACCTGGTTGTACCCGTACCAGAGTGCCTGGTGTTCGCGCGGGGTGATTTCGACGTAGGTGAAGTACTGCACGAACGGCATGATCTGGTTGATCAGGATGTCGCGGCACAGTGGCGAGTCGTCGTTCCAGTTGTCGCCGTCGGAAGCCTGGGCTGCGTAGATGTTCCATTCATTGGCCGGGTAACGCTCGGCCATGATCTCCTGCATCATCTTCAGCGCGCTGGAAACGATGGTGCCGCCGGTTTCCCGCGAGTAGAAGAACTCTTCCTCGTCGACTTCCTTGGCGCTGGTGTGGTGACGGATGAATACCACATCGATCTTGTCGTAGTTCCGCTTGAGGAACAGGTACAGCAGGATGAAGAAGCGCTTGGCGATGTCCTTGGTGGCCTGGGTCATGGAACCGGACACGTCCATCAGGCAGAACATCACGGCCTTGGAGCTGGGGTTGGGGTGCTTGACCAGCAGGTTGTACTTCAGGTCGAAGGTATCGAGGAACGGCACGCGTTTGATGCGCGCCATCAGCCGCTCGATTTCCTCCTCTGCAGCCTTAATGTCGCCGAAGTTGTTCGGCTCCTCAATACGTAGTCGCTCCAACTCTGCCTTCAGGGTGCGCAGTTGTGCGCGGCTGCTGCCGGACAGCGCGATGCGCCGGGCATGGGCCGAGCGCAGCGTGCGCACGATGTTGATGCGCGACGGGTTGCCTTCGTTGCTGATGCCAGCACGCACCGTTTTGAAAGTGTCGGTGCCGGTGAGGTGACGCTTGACCAGGTTGGGCAGCTCCAGGTCCTCGAACATGAAATCGAGGAATTCTTCCTGGGTGATCTGGAAGACGAAGTCGTCCATGCCGTCGCCGCTGTTGCTGGCCTGACCGGCTCCTTGCCCGCCACCGCCGCCCTGCGGGCGCGGAATTCGCTCGCCGGCGATGAACTCCTTGTTCCCGGGATGGACGATGGTCTGGCGGCCGCCGCGGCCGTGGTGCAGCACCGGCTCGTCGATATCACGCCCAGGGATGCTGATCTGCTCGCCATGTTCCATGTCGGTGATGGAGCGCCGTCCGACGGCTTCCTCCACGGCTTTCTTGATATGCCCACGGTAACGCTGCAGGAACCGCTGGCGGTTTACCGTGCTCTTGTTCTTGCCATTCAGGCGACGATCGATCACGTAGCTCATAGGCCCTCCGGGCTAGGCTGAAACCATAGGCCTGAAACTGGAAGCGTGCCGCGCTGCTTCCAGCTTCAGGCTTCCAGCCGCTTACTGCGATTTACGCACCCGCAGATACCATTCGGACAGCAGGCGGACCTGCTTCTCGGTGTAGCCCCGCTCGACCATGCGCACGACGAAATCGTTGTGCTTCTTCTGGTCTTCCTTGCTCGCCTTGGCATTGAAGCTGATGACAGGCAGCAGATCCTCGGTGTTGGAGAACATCTTCTTCTCGATCACTACGCGTAGCTTCTCGTACGACAGCCACGACGGGTTCTTGCCGTTGTTGTTGGCGCGGGCGCGCAGCACGAAGTTGACGATCTCGTTGCGGAAGTCCTTCGGATTGCTGATGCCGGCCGGTTTCTCGATCTTCTCCAATTCCTCATTGAGCGCCACGCGATTGAGTATCTCGCCGGTTTCCGGATCGCGATATTCCTGGTCCTGAATCCAGAAGTCGGCGTAGAGCACGTAGCGGTCGAAGATGTTCTGCCCATACTCGCTGTAGGACTCGAGGTAAGCGGTCTGGATCTCCTTGCCGATGAACTCGATGTAGCGCGGCGCCAGGTACTCTTTGATAAAGCGCAGGTAGCGCTCGCGCACCTCGGCCGGAAACTGCTCTTGCTCGATCTGCTGTTCCAGCACGTAGAGCAGGTGCACCGGGTTGGCGGCGATCTCGTGCGGGTCGAAGTTGAAGACCTTGGAAAGGATCTTGAAGGCGAAGCGGGTGGAGAGACCGTTCATGCCTTCGTCGACCCCAGCGGTGTCGCGGTACTCCTGGATCGACTTGGCCTTGGGATCGGTGTCCTTCAGGTTTTCGCCGTCGTAGACGCGCATTTTCGAGTAGATATTGGAGTTCTCCGGCTCCTTCAGACGCGACAGCACGGAGAATTGCGCGAGCATCTTCAGGGTGTCCGGCGCGCAGTGGGCGTGAGCCAGCGAGCTGTTGGTCAGCAGCTTGTCGTAGATCTTGATCTCGTCACGGACACGCAGGCAGTAGGGCACCTTGACGATGTAGATACGGTCGATGAAGGCTTCGTTGTTCTTGTTGTTGCGGAAGCTGTGCCATTCCGACTCGTTGGAGTGGGCCAGCAAGATGCCGCTGTAAGGAATCGCGCCCAGGCCTTCGGTACTGTTGTAGTTGCCTTCCTGGGTAGCCGTGAGTAGCGGGTGCAGCACCTTGATCGGCGCCTTGAACATCTCGACGAATTCCATCAAGCCCTGGTTGGCCCGGCACAGTGCGCCCGAATAGCTGTAGGCATCCGCGTCGTTCTGCGGGAATTCTTCCAGCTTGCGGATATCCACCTTGCCGACCAGCGAGGAGATGTCCTGGTTGTTCTCGTCACCTGGTTCGGTCTTGGCCACGGCAATCTGGTTGAGGATCGACGGGTAGAGCTTGACCACGCGGAACTTGGAGATGTCGCCGCCAAATTCCTGCAGCCGCTTGGTGGCCCAGGGTGACATGATCGAGCTCAGGTAGCGTCGTGGAATTCCGTAATCCTCCTCGAGGATCTGCGCGTCTTCGATTGGGTTGAACAGCCCCAATGGCGACTCGAACACCGGCGAGTCTTTGATTGCGTAAAAAGGCACATGCTCCATCAGCTGCTTGAGCTTCTCGGCGAGCGAAGACTTGCCACCACCCACCGGGCCGAGGAGATAGAGGATCTGCTTCTTCTCTTCCAGGCCCTGAGCGGCGTGGCGGAAGTAGGAGACGATCTGGTCGATGCACTCCTCCATGCCATGGAAATCCTCGAAGGCCGGATAACGGCGGATCACCTTGTTGGAGAAGATGCGCGATAGTCGGGAGTCCACGGAAGTGTCGACCAGTTCCGGCTCGCCGATCGCCATGAGTAAGCGCTCTGCGGCACTGGCGTAGGTCCCCGGGTCCGCCTTGCACAGATCGAGATATTCCTGGAGGGAATATTCCTCCTGGCGGGTCGCTTCGAAACGTTGTTGGAAGTGGCTGAAAATGCTCATGACTTCACCTCGATCGATGCACGAATAGGCGCGTCATCAGGCACTCTGGGCCCGGCCGAAGTGGCGGCCAGTGGAGTTCCCCCGAACACCTAATGGTCGAAACCCTGAAATCCGTCAGCCGTTTCCCGGCTTCGTTTATTTGGATGGCCTGAACTCAAGGATAGTTCGTATTCGGCAAGGTCAAGGAGGGGGAGGGATTTTAAGCGCGGCCTTTTAGCGCCTGAGAGCGCCTAGCCCGCGGTTGGCGGGCGATTGAGGTGAAATATTTTTTTACGCTTGCTCGCCGTGATCGACGTCGCTGGGGTAGGTGTGTCGCCAGAGCTCGAAGCCGCCGTCGAGGCTGTAGACATCCGAGAACCCCTGATTGACCAGATACGCCGCTGCGCTCTGGCTGGAGTGGCCGTGGTAGCAGGTGACGATCAAGGGCTGGTCGAGATCGGCCGAGGCGATGAAGTCAGGCAGCGAATGGTTATCCAGGTGCAGCGAGCCACTGATGTGCCCATTGGCATAGCTGTGCGAGTCGCGAATATCCACGATAACGGCGCCGCTGCTGCGCATGGTCTGAGCTTGTTCCGGCGGGATGCGTTTGAAGTCGGTCATGCAGTTTTCCCATGTTCGCATTCGCAGCGATGCATTTCGCCGCTGTCGAGGTTCATCAGGGTCATGGCATTGCCCCAGACGCAGCCGGTGTCCAACGCGAAGACATTCGGCTCGTCACACTGACCTTCCAGTGCGGCCCAGTGGCCGAAGATCAGCCTGACATTGCGAGTCTTGCGGTTGGCATGGGCGAACCAGGGCGCGTAGCCGGCGGGGGCGCTATCCGCTCCTTCCTTGGCCTCCAGATCGAGGGTGCCATCGGCCTTGCAGAAGCGCATGCGAGTGAAATAGTTGGTGATCAGGCGAAGCCGCGGTACGCCGTGCAATTCCTTGCTCCATTTCGCCGGTTGATTGCCGTACATACCGTCGAGGAACGGCAGCAGCAGTGCGTCGTCCTGCAACGCCTGCTCCACTTCGGCGGCACGCTTGAGTGCCTTTTCCAGCGACCACTGCGGCGGAATGCCGGCGTGCACCATGGCTGTGTGGCGTCTGTCGTCATAGTGAATCAGCTTCTGCTGACGCAGCCAGTCGATTAGTTCGCAACGATCCGGCGCATCCAGAATGACCTGTAGCGTATCGGATTTGCGCATGCGCTCGATGTTGTGCGCTACGGCCAGCAGGTGCAGATCATGATTGCCAAGTACGGTGATCGCGGACGAATCGAGGTCGCGGACGAAACGCAGCGCCTCCAGCGATTGTGGGCCGCGATTGACCAAGTCGCCAGCCAGCCACAGGCAGTCGCGCGAGGGACTGAAGTCAACGCGCTCCAATAGGCATTTGAGCGGTTCGAGGCAACCTTGCAGGTCACCGACGGCATAGGTCGTCAATGCAGTGCTCCGGGTACGGCCAGGCGGAACGGCGCAATGACGGCATCGAAGCTGTGGCCGTCTTCGGCCAACATCTGATAGCTGCCTTGCATGCTGCCGACACAGGTCGCCAGCAGCGTTCCGCTGGTGTAGACGTGGTGTTCGCCTGGTGCGATAAGCGGCTGCTCGCCAATGACGCCGGCACCGCGTACTTCCTGCACCTGGCCATCGCCATCGGTAATGATCCAGTGTCGCGATATCAGTTGCGCTGCCACCTGGCCATTATTTTCGATGGTTACGGTGTAGGCAAAAGCGTAGCGATTTTGTTCCGGCTCAGATTGTGCTGCCAGATAGCGGGGCGTGATGCTGACATCGATGCGGTAGTGATTGTCGTTGGACATTGGCCGGCTCGCTGGAGGGCAGGTCTGGGGCTGGGCCCTAGCTGCGCTCGGTCAGTTGATCGGAAAGGCGAACGAAGGCCGCCAGGTCCAGTTGTTCGGGACGCAGGCTGCCGTCCACATTCGCCGCTTCGATGGCTTCGGCGTCCAGCAACCCCTTGAGGGTGTTGCGCAACGTCTTGCGACGCTGGTTGAACGCTTCCCGAACGACTCGCTCCAGTTGGCGGTGGTCGCGCGCGGGATGCGGCAACGTTTCATGGGGCACCAGGCGAACGATCGCCGAATCGACCTTTGGCGCCGGGTTGAACGCACCCGGCCCGACGTTGAACAGATGCTCCACCCGGCAGTGATACTGCACCATGATCGACAACCGTCCCCAGTCACCACCACCCGGCTCTGCCGCAAGGCGCTCGACCACTTCCTTCTGCAGCATGAAGTGCATGTCGCGAATGAGGTGCGCGTGGGAGAGCAGGTGGAAGATCAGCGGCGTGGAGATGTTGTAGGGCAGATTGCCGACGATGCGCAGGCTGTTCGCCTCCTCGCTGAGGCGGCTGAAATCGAACTTCAGTGCATCGCCTTGATGCAGGGTGAAATTGTCCCGGTCGGCAAACTTGCCCTGCAGGATCGGGATCAGGTCGAGGTCGAGTTCGACCACATCCAGATGTGCACCGCTGTCGAGCAGTCCCTCGGTGAGGGCACCCTGCCCTGGGCCGATTTCCACCAGTCGCTCACCCGGCTTGGCATGAATCGCCCGCAGGATACGGTGGATGACGCCGGCGTCGTGCAGGAAGTTCTGGCCAAAGCGCTTGCGCGCGCGGTGCTGGTAATCGGACATCGGGGCTCCAGGGAGCAGCTTGAAGCCTGAAGCTTGAAGCTGAGAAACGGATAAGGCGCGTATTTTAGCAGGCGAGGGCGGCAAGAAGATCGTTCGAGCCGCGTGCGGTGCTCGCTAGCGCTGGCTGGCGGCCATCTGGTACGCCGTTTCCAGCGCGACTTGCAGGCTGCCGGTGTCGATCCTGCCGCTGCCGGCCAGGTCCAGCGCGGTGCCGTGATCGACCGAGGTGCGCACGATCGGCAGGCCGAGCGTGACATTGACCGCAGCACCGAAGCCTTTGTACTTCAGCACCGGCAAGCCCTGGTCGTGGTACATCGCCAGCACGGCATCGCAACGCTCGAGATGCTTTGGCGTGAACAGCGTGTCGGCCGGTAGCGGACCGACCAGATCGATGCCTTCTTCGCGCAGCCTGGCAAGCGCCGGCTCGATGATTTCGATCTCTTCGCGGCCCAGGTGTCCACCCTCACCGGCATGCGGGTTCAGCCCGCAGACCAGAATGCGCGGTCGGGCAATACCGAACTTGCTGACCAGATCGTTGTGCAGTATCCGCGTAACCCGCTCCAGACGCTCCGATGTAACTGCTGCCGCGACATCCTTGAGCGGCAGATGCGTGGTCACCAGTGCGACGCGCAAGCCCCGTGTGGCAAGCATCATCACCACCTGCTCGGTGTGGGTCAGCTCGGCGAGAAACTCCGTGTGGCCGGAAAAGGGGATGCCGGCCTCGTTGATCACGCCCTTGTGTACAGGCGCGGTAATCATGCCGGCGAAGCTGCCGTCCAGGCACCCTTTTCCAGCGCGGGTCAGCGTCTCCAGAACGTAGCGACCATTGCGCGAATCGAGCTGGCCCGCCGTCACTGGTGCATCGAGTGGCGTGTCCCAGACGTACAGGCTGTTGGCTGGTGCCGGTTCGCTTGGCCAGCTATGCGGGTCGACTGAACGCAGCTCGATCGCCAGCCCGAGCTGCGCAGCGCGCTCGGCCAGCAGCGCGCGACTGGCAATGGCTATCAGGGTCTGAGGCTGGGCCTCACGCGCAAGCAGCAGGCAGAGATCCGGACCGATGCCGGCCGGTTCGCCGGGCGTGAGAACGAAGGGGCAGGAAACAGACATCGAGGCACTCTCGGATTGGGGTGGTGGTTGCCGCCGGAATGAAAAACGGGGTGGCGACCCTTCGGCCAACACCCCGCATTCCTGTCTAACGTGTGACTTCTACTTGAAGCTTAGAGCTTGATCTCGACGTAGGCTTCGTCGCGGATCTGGCGAAGCCAGGCCTGCAGTTCTTCATCGTACTTGCGGTTGCGCAGCAGGGTTAGCGCCTGTTGCTCGCGGAACTGCTCGCTGGCGTCGGTGGCGCGGCGGCCAAGCACTTCGAGGATGTGCCAGCCGTAGGGCGACTTGAACACCTGGGAGAGTTCGCCGCTTGCCGTGTTCGCCATGACTTCGCGGAACTCGGGTACCAGCGAGGCTGGGTCGATCCAGTTCAGGTCGCCGCCGTTGAGCGCCGAGCCCGGATCTTCGGAGAAGCTCTTGGCCAGCTGGGCAAAGTCTTCGCCAGCACTGATGCGGTCGCGCAAGCGCTGTACCAGCAGGCGGGCCTCGTCTTCGCTACGGATCGCACTCGGCTTGATCAGGATGTGGCGGACATGCACTTCGTCACGCACCTGTGTCTCGCCGCCACGTTTTTCCAGCAGCTTCAGCATGATGAAGCCCGGCGGCGTGCGCACCGGCTCGGTCACTTCACCGATCGACAATTCGCGTACTACGGCATCGAAGGGCGGCGGTAGTTGAGCCGCCTTGCGCCAGCCCATGTCGCCGCCTTCCAGTGCGTTCTCGCTGCCGGAACGAGACACGGCAAGGCGGGCAAAGTCGGCGCCCTGTTGCAACTGCTGGTAGGTATCCATCGCGGTACGTTCGGCAGCCTGGATGGTTGCCGAATCAGCTGCTTCTGGAACCGGGATGAGGATGTTCGCCAGGTGATACTCCTCGGACAGTTGCAGCTTGCCGAGGTCGGAAGCCAGGAAGTTCTGCACCTCCTGGTTGGATACCTGGATGCGCTCGGCCACTCGACGCTGACGCACGCGGCTGATGACCATTTCGCGGCGGATCTGCTCGCGCGCGCTTTCCAGGCTCAGGCCATCGCGCGACAACGCCTCGCGGAACTGCTCCAGCGACATATTGTTGCGCTGGGCGATGGTACCCATGGCCTGATTGAGCTCTTCATCAGCGATGCGAATGCCGGAACGATCGCCGATCTGCAGCTGCAGGTTTTCGGTGATCAGGCGCTCCAGCACCTGCTGTTGCAGGACATCCATGGGCGGCGCGTCAGCGCCACGCTTCTCGATGGTCTGCTGAACTTCACGTATCCGCTGCTGCAACTGGCTCTGCATGATGACGTCGTTATCGACGATCGCCACGACGCGGTCCAGTGGCTGAACCTGAGCGAGGGCCGCAGGCGCGAGAGTCGCACCGCTCAGCAGCAGAGCGCCGAGCGCGAGCGGGCGCAGTACTTCAGAAAGCTTGATCTTCACGTTCACGGTAGCCTTGAATGCCTTCGTCGAGGAAAGTTTCGGTCCCATTGCCGACTACGCCGCCGAGTCCCTTGAGGACGATCTGCAGGAAGATGCCGCGGTCCGGCTCGTCGTTGCGGTCGGGGTTGAGGCTGGTCTCGTCGTAGTCGACCCAGTAGCGATTGATCAGGCGCAGCTTCCAGCAGCAGCTGTCGTACTCGAAGCCACCGAAGGCTTCCAGCGTGCGGCTGCGGCTGTAGTCATGCTGCCAGCGGGCGATGACGCTCCATTGCGGGACGACCGGCCAGATGACCGAGAAGTCATGCTGGTTGATCTTGTAGTAGTCCTTGATGTACTCCGGCGAGTCTGGCGTGCCGTAATCGCCGCCGTAGGTCCATTCGCCTGTCGCCTGGTCGAACCGCATGGTGTCGTTGCGGTAGCGATAGCCTAGATTGATGATCTTGCCTGGGTTGTCTTCCGGCTGGTAATGCCACATTGCGCTGCCAGAGCGTGTGCTGTGGCTGTCCGGGTCCCAGTTGAAAGTCGAGGTGAAGCGCCAATCGCGGTTGTAGCGATACATGTATTCCAACGCGTACGGCGATACGTCGGAAGTGGCGCTTGCGCGAGTGCGGTAATCGATACCACGCAACTGCACCTTGCGATCTTCAAAGTAGAACGCCTGGCCGATGCTGAAACGCTGACGCTCGAAGCCGTTGGGTTCGACCCAGCGATTAGTCACGCCGAGCGAAACCTGATTGGCGTCGCCAATGCGATCTTTTCCAGAGAAGCGGTTCTCGCGCCATAGCGATGAATAGCTGAAGCTGCTCTCGCCGGTATCGAAGATCGGGATGTCGTCCTGATCCTCTTCCGGTACGTAGAGATAGAACATGCGTGGCTCGAGGGTCTGGCGATAGTCCTTGCCGAACCACTGGGTGTCGCGGTCGAAGTACAGGCCGCTGTCGACACTCAGGATCGGCACGCTGCGGTTCTGGCTGCTGTCGAACGATTCGTAGCTGGCCAGAGTGCTCTGGCCGCGGCCGTCCAAGTCGAGGTCGTACTGGGTGTACGCATATTTCAGCGAAGGCTTGAGGAAGCCCCACGACCAGTTCAGAGGGAGGCTGACGCCCGGCTCAAGATGCAGACGCTCGCCTTCGGCGCGAGTCAGGCCGCGCAGGCGATCGTCGTACCACTGCTCCGGATTGCCGTCTTCGTTGATGAAGTTGCCGCTGCGCAGGCTGCGCTGGAAGCTGACGAACTCGGTCTTGTAGGCGAAATTCAGGCCGCCCGGCTGGAAAGGCAGGCGCCCGTCCAGGGTCAGCTGCGGCAATCGCTCGTAAGGCGTGATGTCAGTGACCGTGGCGCGCTCATAGGCGTGCATGTTCAGGCGCGCTGTGTAGGTGTTGCCGCGATAGGTGAGCGTGCCGCGCTGATCAAGGTGATCAGGCTGATTTATATCCAGGTTGGTATCCAGATCCTGGAAGTAGTACGGATCGCTGATATCGGTGTAGTCCACCTCGGCGAGCCAGCGCGAATCCAGCCCGGTACGGTTCTGCCAGCTGTACATCCAGCGCTGGTCTTCGTACTCGGACTGCAGCTTGCGGTCGTCGTTGCTGTCGTCCAGGTAGGCTGCGCCGAACTGGCCTTCGCTGCTGCGGGTCAGGTAGCGGAACTCGCCTTCCATCAGCAGCCCGCGGTCGGTCATCAGGTGCGGATACAGGGTCGCATCGAAGTTCGGCGCCAGGTTGAAGTAATAGGGCGTCTGCAGCGAAAAACCGGTATCGCTGGAGGAACCGATGCTCGGCGCGAGGAAGCCCGACTGGCGACGGTCATCGATGGGGAAGTGGATATAGGGGGTGTAGAACACCGGAATATCCTTGACCCGCAGCGTGACGTTGGTTGCCGAACCAAAGCCGGTGGCCGGGTTCAGCGTGACGTTGTTGCCCTTCAGGTGCCAGGTGTTTTCACCCGGTTCGCAGCTCGTATAGGTGCCATCCTTGAGGCGGATGATGGCGGTCTCTTCGCGCTTGGCGTATTGCGCGCTGCCGCGGACCTTGCCGGAATGCACGACGTACTCGGCGTTTTCCACCTTGGCTTCGCCGCTGTCGAGGAAGATTTCGGCGCGATCGCCGACCAGCAGTGCGTCACGGTCGCGGAAGCGCACGTTGCCGGTCAGCTCGCCGCGATTTTCCAGCTGGTGCAGGCTGGCTTCGTCCGCCTCGACCTGGATGCTGCCCTGACGCAGGACCACCTCGCCGGCGAGGGTGGCGATTTCCTGCTCCTGCTCGTAGCGTGTCGCCTTGGCCGACACATAGGTCGGCGCTTCGCTCATCGGCGTGGTGTCGAACTTGCCAGGACGATCCGGCTCGACATAGGTGCCGGCGCAGTACGGGCCGGTTTCGGCGAGCTGGGCAGGGGTCAGCTGATCGCGCGGCACCCAGTCGAGGTGGCTGAAGTCGGCGCTGCGCGAGGCAAGGGCGCGGCCTTTGCTTTCGGTGACCAGCTTGGTGGTTGCGGTCGGCGCCTGCGCCTTGGCGGTTGTCGACTTGCTGGTGCTCGGCGTGGTCGCAACGCTACCACTTTGCGCCGGGCGCGGCGGCAGTGTCTGGCTCGGCACATTGGAAGCGCAATTCCAGCCACCGGTCGCATCGGGTTGGCAGGCAAACTGTTCGGCTGCGAAGACAAAAGGTACAGCTACCGGTTGCAATGCAAGCAGACCGCCAGTAACCAGTAGAGGGAATTTTTTACGAAACGCGGGGTATTTGACTGCCATCTTGTTTTTTGGTCCGTGCTTGCGGCGAGCCATCGGCCGGCTGGGCCGCACGCCTCTCGATGGGCTGAGAAAGATGCAGGATAATAAAGCATGACCCGCCTATCGGCTAGCGCCGTGGAGACCCCCTGGATGCCGCATCAAGATCAACGTCTGCTGGACCTGAGCGCCTGGCTGGACCAGCAACTACCTGAAGTCTTCGCCCGTTGCGGCTGGGGCGAAGTACCGGCCGCACAGCTTACAGCGGCGAGTAGTGACGCCAGTTTTCGCCGTTACTTCCGCTGGCAGGGCGGCGAGCGCAGCCTGATCGTGATGGATGCGCCGCCGCCCCAGGAAGACTGCCGGCCCTTCGTCAAGGTGGCGCAGATGCTGGATGAAGCCGGCGTGCATGTTCCGCAGGTGCTCGCGGCCGACCTCGAGCGCGGCTTTCTGCTGCTCTCCGACCTGGGACGCCAGACATACCTGGACGTGATCGATCAGGGTAATGCCAACGCGCTGTTCGATGATGCCATCGAAGCCCTGCTGAAATTCCAGTTGCAGCCTGTCTCGCAGCCGATGCCGGCATACGACGAAGCGCTGCTGCGCCGCGAGTTGCAGCTCTTCCCTAAGTGGTATGTGCAGCGCCACCTTGGCCATACGTTCACTGACGCGCAGCAGGCTGCCTGGGAGCGTATCTGCCGGAAGCTGATCGACTCGGCGCTGGCGCAGCCGCGGGTGCTGGTGCATCGCGATTACATGCCGCGCAATCTGATGATCAGCGAGCCCAACCCCGGCGTGCTGGATTTTCAGGATGCCGTGCTCGGCCCGGTCAGCTACGACATCACCTCGCTGTTCAAGGATGCCTTTCTCAGCTGGCCCGAAGCGCAGGTTCAGACCTGGCTCGAAGGCTACTGGCACAAGGCGCGTGCAGCCGGCGTCGCGCTGCCTGATTCGCTCGAAGAGTTCTTGCGTGCCAGTGACCTGATGGGGCTGCAGCGTCACTTGAAGGTGATCGGCATCTTCGCCCGAATCTGCCACCGCGACGGCAAGCCACGTTACCTGGCCGACGTGCCGCGCTTCTTTGCCTATATCGAGGCGGTGCTGGCGCGGCGACCAGAGCTGGCCGAGCTGCAACAGCTGCTGGCCGAGCTGCCGCAGGCGCCGCACGCATGAAGGCGATGATTCTGGCCGCCGGCAAGGGCGAGCGGCTGCGCCCGTTGACACTGCATACGCCCAAACCATTGGTTCGCGCCGCCGGCGTGCCGCTGATCGAGTACCACGTTCGTGCGCTGGCGGCCGCCGGCTTCGACGAACTGGTGATCAACCACGCCTGGCTTGGGCAGCAGATCGAGGACTATCTTGGCGATGGCAGCCGCTTCGGAGTGGCGATCCGCTATTCGGCCGAAGGCGAGCCGCTGGAGACCGGCGGCGGTATCCACCGGGCTCTGCGCCTGCTGGGCGATGAGCCGTTCCTCGTAGTCAACGGCGATATCTGGACCGACTACGACTTCGCCCAACTGCGGCGCCCTCTGGCGGGGCTCGCGCATCTGGTACTGGTGGACAATCCTCCGCACCACCCCAAGGGTGATTTCAGTCTGGCCGAATCGGCTGTCACGGAACCCGAGGTCAGTGACGACGCGCTGACCTACAGCGGCATCTCCGTTTTGCATCCGGCGCTGTTCGAAGGCTGCCAGCCGGGGGCCTTCAAACTGGCGCCGTTGCTGCGCCGTGCCATGGCTGATGGACAGGTGAGTGGCGAGTGCCATGCCGGGCTCTGGGTGGACGTAGGCACCCACGAGCGCCTGGCGGAAGTCGAGCAACTACTGGAGGCGCGACGCTGACATGTTCTGGCCCATCACGCTGTTGGGGCTGCTGATCGGCTGGTTGCTGGCGAGCATTCCGGGCGCTTTGCTCGGCGGTCTGCTGGGGCAGGTGCTGGATCGCCGGCTAGGGCTCGATTCCTGGGCCAGCCTGCGTGCGCGCCTGGCCGGTAAACCGGTGCTGCAAGGCCATGATTTGCTGTTCTTCCTATTGGGGCGTTTGGCCAAGAGTGGCGGACGCGTGAGCCCGGCACATATCCAGGCCGCCCGTGACGAAATGCGCCGTCAGAGTCTTGATGCTGCGGCGCAGCGGCAAGCCATCGCTGCGTTCAATCGCGGCAAGGCCAGCGGTGATGGCCTGCGTGACACCCTGCAGCGGCTGCGCGGCCAACGTGAAGAGAATCGTCGTATGATCCAGGCCTGCTGGCGCATGGCGCGTGCGCAGGGGCCAATCGGCGCTCGCGAACATGAGCTGGTGCTGCTCTGGGGCAAGTGGTTGGGCTGGGATGCGGCCGAGGTCGCGGCGCTGGACCCGGGCGCGGCTCGGCGCAAGGAGGCGCCGGCCGGTCGGGGAGGCGCTTATGAGCAGGCCATGCAGTTGCTGGGTGTGCGTGCGGATACCGATCCGCAGCTGATCAAGCGGGCCTACCGCCGCCTGCTGAGTAAGCATCATCCCGATAAGCAGGCCGGAGCCGGTGCGAACGCCGCTCAGGTGCGCGACGCCACCGAGCGCACCCGCGAGCTGCATAGCGCCTACGCCCTGATCCGCGAGCGCCGCGGCTTTCGCTGATACGGACTTACCGGGCTGGCTTACGGTCCAGCCAGCCCCGTACGCGGCGCACCAGTTGTTCCTGTTCGTAGTGCCGGTCGCCGGTCAGATTGGTCAGTGCGACCTGTCGGTAATCTCTGTGGCCGGCACGGCGCGCCGCGTTGCGTCGTTGCATGGCCTGCTCCTGTGCAGCCGGCCGATCGTTCATATAGAAGTCGCCTACGCCGACGGCGAGCGTCGCAAGATAGGCCTCCAATGGCTGCTCCGGCATCGGCGGCGTACGTGGATCGATCACCACCAGTTGGCCGACATCCTTCGGCTGAAGCTGCGCCATGTACTGGCTAGCCCAGTAGGCACCGGTGCCATGGCCGACCAAGACGATCATCGGTGCCTGCAGCGTACGGGCGTGCTCGATCGCGGCATCGATACGCGCCTGCATCCGCTCGGCATGGCTTGGTTGCTCTGCATTCTCATTCGCTTGCGGCGGCTCCGTCGCTGGCCCGTCGCTGTCCGCTGGAGCTATCTGCTCGGGTAGATAACCGGCGCTGCCGGGATCGGACGGCTGGCCTGTCTCGTCTGCGTCCGGTGCTTCCTGCGTATCAGGCGCTTCGGTCGCTGCTGGTGGTACGGGAATGCGCGGACCGGGCGTCAGGGCAGCATCAGCGGGCGTCAGGCTCAGGGTGTGCCAGCCATGTTCGGGAAGGCCGCGCCGTAGCGGGGCGATTGCGCGTGGCCAGTCGGCGGTTTCGCCTTCGCTGGGCACGATGACCAGCACGCCGCGGGCCTTTGCCGTGTTCGCCGGCTGCCAAAGCGCAAGGAACCTGTCCTCCTCGCCCAGTTGCAGCTGGGCGGCGGCGTCGAGCTGCCGTTGCAGCCCTGCGGCCAGCGCTTCGCTGCGCATTTGCGGTGCCGGGCGCTGCACCTTGGGTTCATCCGCTGGTGCTTCCTGAGCCGCCTCCGGTTCCTGCGCCGCGGCCATGTACGGCACGCCGCCGCCCAGCGCGACGCCGAACAGAAGCACGAGAGCAGGCAGGCAGCGCATGGATTGTCTCCGCTATGGGTGTCGGCACCACGCTGGCGCCGGCAGGGGTTATGCATTACAACAGCGTGTCGGCACGCCCATCAATTGCGTGAATATATGCTCGCCTTATCCCTGCGTTTCGTTCTTCTCATCAGCCTGGCGCTGCCGTTCGCGGCTGGCGCCGTGACGCTCGACGACGACAGCCGTGCCTGGCTGGAGCAGCATCCGGAGTGGCGCGTCGGGGTGGTGATGGGCGCGCCCTACGCCGAGTATGACCAGCGCCAGCGGCGCCTGTCAGGCTTTCATGTGCAGCTGATGGAGCATCTTGCCGACGACCTCGGGGTGCGCCTGCAATGGCGCCGCTTCAGTGACGAGGCTGCGCTGGAGAAGGCCGCCCGCGAAGGCCTGATCGATGTGGCGCCGGGCCTGCGTCAGACGCCGGCCGGCCTGCGTCTGTGGCATTACAGCGATCCCTTCCTGCGCATTCCGCGCTTGCTCGTCGGCGACCGTGGCGGCCCGCGCGCCATCGACCTGGAGTATCTGCATCCGAGCGAACTGGTTTCGGCCGTCGGGCCGGGTCCAGTCACCGAGTTTCTTGCCAGCAACTATCCCAATATCACCGTGCTGACCGCGACCAGCCAGGCCGATGCGCTGCGTCAGGTGCTGGAAGCCAAGGCCAGTTATGCCGTGATCGACGAGCCGGTGTTCGCGCGGCTGTCGCAGCAGGTGGAGTACGACTCGCTGGCGGTGGTCGGTGATCTGGGCAACCCGCAGCTGCTGCGTATCGCTTCGCGGCGTGACAGCGCCGAACTCGCTGCCGTGCTCGATACGGCGCTGCGGCAATTTCCGGCGCGGGAGTTCAGTCAGTTGCAGGAACAGTGGCTCAAGACCCGCAGCATTGATCTCGGCCGCGAGATCAGCTACTGGCGCAGTCTCAGCCTGCTGCTCGGCGTTCTGCTGCTGGCCTGCCTGCTGATGCTCGCCTGGCAGCGGCGCCAGCATGGAGTGCTGGAAAGCCGGCTGAAGACCGCCCGCCGCGACATCGAGCTGCGCGAGGCGGCCGAAGAAGCGCAGCGTTTGACGCAGTTTTGTCTCGATCACAGCACCGTCGGCATCCTCTGGCTCAACTGGGACAGTCGCGTGCGCTACGCCAACCAGGCCGCCGAGATGTTGCTCGGGCATGCCTCCGGCGGATTGCTCGATCAGCCGTTGGAAACCTTCGACCCGGCGCTGGGCATGGATGCCTGGCTGGCGCGCTGGCGTGCCGCGCGTACCGGCGAGGATGATCGCCAGGTACACGAATGCGAATGGCTGCGCGCTGACGGCCAGCGCTTTCCGGCGGCGGTCACCTACAGCTTTCTGCGCTTCGGCAGTCGTGAATACCTAGTGGTATTTCTTGCCGATATCACCGAGCGACGCCGCGCCAGCGCCCAACTGCAGGAGAGCGAGGCTCGGCTCAAGGCCATGGCCGGCAACGTGCCGGGGCTGGTGTTCCGCCTGGAGCGCGACGGGCCGCAGGCCCCGGTACGGGTGGCTTATATCAGCGAAGCCAGCCAGCGCCTGGTGGGCTATTCCGCCGAGCGCCTGCTGCAGCCGGGGCAGGGCATCCGCAGCCTGGTGCACGCCGATGACGAGGCGGGCTACTGGGCCAGCCAGCAGCTGGCACTGGAGAAAAGCCAGGACTGGCGCTGGCAGGGGCGCATTCTCAACCGCAATGGCGAGGTGCGCTGGGCCGATATCCGCGCCTCCGTGCGCGGCCAGCCGGATGGCCGCCAGGTATGGGACGGCATCGTCTGGGATATCACCGACAACAAGCGCATCGAGCTGGAGCTGGATGCCTCGCGCGCGCAGTTGCGCGAGCTGGCCGCGCACCTGGAGACCGTGCGCGAGGAGGAGAAGGCGCATATCGCCCGCGAAGTGCACGACGAGCTGGGCCAGGTGCTGACCGTACTCAAGCTGGAAACCTCGATGTGCGAGCTGGGCTTCGCCGACCTCGATCCGGCCCTGGCGCAGCGGCTGGAGAGCATGAAGCGGCTGATCGCCCAGCTGTTCCAGCGGGTGCGTGATGTCGCTACCGCGCTGCGCCCGCCGATTCTCGATGCCGGCATCGCCTCGGCCGTGGAGTGGCAGGCGCGGCGCTTCGAGGAGCGCAGCGGCGTGGCTTGTCTGGTCGAAGTGCCGGAATGCCCGCCGTTGCTGGGTAACGCCAAGGCCATCGGCCTGTTCCGCATTCTTCAGGAGTCGCTGACCAATGTGATGCGCCACGCCCAGGCGCAAACGGTCAGCGTGCAGTTGCTGCTCGAAGGCAACATGCTCTGCCTGCGCGTCAGCGACGATGGTTGCGGTTTTCCGGTCGCCGCGCACGGCGCCGGCAGTTCGTTCGGCCTGGTCGGCATGCGCGAGCGGGTGCAGATGCTCGGCGGGCAACTGATAATCGACAGTCAGCCCGGCGAGGGCACCACCATCACGGCGCGGGTTCCACTGGACTCGGTGCCGCTTCCATCAGCCGCAAGCACTGGAGCATTGCCGTCATGATCAGGGTCATGGTCGCCGAAGATCACACCATCGTCCGCGAGGGCATCAAGCAGCTGATCGGCATGGCGCGTGACATGCAGGTAGTCGGCGAGGCCGCCAATGGCCAGCAGCTGCTCGACCAGTTGCGCCAGATCAGTTGCGATGTGGTCCTGCTGGACATCTCCATGCCCGGCGTCAACGGCCTCGAGGCAATTCCACGGATCCGCGCGCTGAACCAGCCGCCGGCCGTACTGGTGCTGTCGATGCACGACGAGGCGCAGATGGCGGCGCGCGCGCTGAAGATCGGCGCGGCCGGCTACGCGACCAAGGACAGCGAGCCAGCGCTGCTGCTGACCGCCCTGCGCAAGGTGGCCGGTGGCGGTCGCTACATTGATCCGGCGCTGGCCGACCGCATGGTCTTCGAGGTTGGCCTGACCGATTCGCGGCCACCCCACGCGCTGCTTTCCGAACGCGAATACTCGGTGTTCGAACGGCTGGTGCAGGGCGATTCGGTGAACGACATTGCCGGCAAGCTGGCGCTGAGCAGCAAGACCATCAGCACCCACAAGGCCCGCCTGATGCAGAAGCTGGCGGCGCATTCGGTGGCCGATCTGGTGCGCTACGCCATGGAACACAAGCTGGTCTGAGCACCAGCCACCGACCCGCCGTGTAGGGCGTTCCCTACACGCGACTCTCCCTCACGCCTAGGCTAATCGCTCCGCTGTACCGATTTTTCCGCCGCCGCTGCGCTTCTACGCTGTGGTCACGGTTCAACGGTTACGCAGGTGCAGCAGCATGGTCGAGTCAACGGCGAACGATATCCTGGTGAGCTTTCGCGGCATCCAGAAGAGCTATGACGGTGAGTCGCTGATCGTCAGGGATCTCAATCTGGACATCCGCCGCGGCGAGTTCCTCACCCTGCTCGGGCCGTCCGGCTCGGGTAAAACCACCAGCCTGATGATGCTGGCCGGCTTCGAAACGCCCACCGCGGGGGAGATCCTCCTCGATGGTCGGGCGATCAACAACGTGCCGCCGCACAAGCGCGACATGGGCATGGTGTTTCAGAACTACGCGCTGTTCCCGCACATGACCGTGTCGGAGAATCTGGCGTTTCCGCTCAGCGTGCGCGGCATGGCCAAGCCGGACATCAAGGAGCGGGTCAAGCGCGCGCTGGCGATGGTCCAGCTGGAGGGCTTTCGCAACCGCTATCCGGCGCAGCTCTCTGGTGGCCAGCAACAGCGTGTTGCCCTCGCCCGGGCGCTGGTGTTCGAGCCGCAGCTGGTGCTGATGGACGAACCCCTGGGCGCGCTGGACAAGCAGTTGCGCGAGCAGATGCAGATGGAGATCAAGCATCTGCACGAACGCCTCGGCGTCACCGTGGTGTACGTCACCCACGATCAGGGCGAAGCGCTGACGATGTCCGATCGGGTAGCGGTATTCCATCAGGGCCAGATCCAGCAGATCGAAGACCCGCGCACCCTCTACGAAAAGCCGGTGAACACCTTCGTCGCCAACTTTCTCGGCGAGAACAACCGCCTGCCGGCGCATCTGCTCGACCGTCGTGGCGATAGTTGCACGGTCAAGCTCGGCCGCGGCGAAACCGTCGAGGCGCTGGCGGTCAACGTCGGCGCGACGGGAACGCCGGTCAGCCTGTCGATCCGTCCGGAGCGGGTGCTGCTCAACGGCGCCAGCGCCAACTGCCCGAACCGCTTCACCGGGCGCGTCGCCGAGTTCATCTACCTCGGCGACCACATTCGTATCCGTCTCGAGGTCTGCGGGGTCAGCGATTTCTTCGTCAAGCAGCCGATCGCCGAGTTCGACCAAGCCCTGCGCGTGGGCGACGTGGTGCCGATCGGCTGGCATGTCGAGCACGTCCGTGCACTCGACCCGCTGCAGGCGGCTTGAAGCGAAACCTACAAGAAACCCAAACAACTGCATCATGGAGCGAACTGGTATGAGCAACTACCTGAAACTGTCCGCGCTGGCGCTCGGGCTCGTCTGTGCCGGTCAAGCCACTGCCAACAGCCTCACCGCGGTGAGCTTCGGCGGCGCCAACAAGCAGGCCCAGGTCAAGGCCTTCTATCAGCCTTGGGAAGCCGCCGGGCATGGCCGCATCGTCGCGGGTGAGTACAACGGCGAAATGGCCAAGGTCAAGGCGATGGTCGACACCAACAGCGTGTCGTGGAACCTGGTGGAAGTGGAGTCTCCGGAACTGTCCCGCGGCTGTGACGAGGGGCTGTTCGAGGAACTCGACCCGAGCATCGTCGGCAATCCGGACGATTTCGTCGAAGGCGCAATCCAGCCCTGCGGCGTCGGCTTCTTCGTCTGGTCGACGGTGCTCGCCTACAACGCCGACAAGCTGAAAAGCGCGCCGGTCAGCTGGGCAGATTTCTGGGATACCGAGAAATTCCCCGGCAAGCGCGGCCTGCGCAAGGGCGCCAAGTACACCCTCGAGTTCGCACTGATGGCCGACGGTGTGCCGGTCAAGGACGTCTACAAGGTGCTGGCCACCAAGGACGGCCAGAACCGCGCCTTCAGAAAGCTCGATCAGCTCAAGCCGAACATCCAGTGGTGGGAAGCCGGCGCGCAGCCGCCGCAGTTCCTCGCTTCCGGCGACGTGGTGATGAGCAGCGCCTACAACGGCCGCATCGCCGCCGTGCAGAACGAGAGCAACCTGCAGATCGTCTGGAGCGGCGGTATCTACGACTTCGATTCCTGGGCCATCCCCAAGGGCGCGAAGAGCCAGGAGCAGGCACGCAAGTTCATCGCCTTCACGGTCGAGCCGCAGCAGCAGAAGGCTTATTCCGAGAACATCGCCTACGGCCCGGCGAACACCCAGGCCGTGTCGTTGCTGGATGAAAAGCGCCTGGCGCAGATGCCCACCGCACCGGAAAACATCGCCGATCAGGTGGCGATGGATGTGACCTTCTGGGCCGACTACGGCGAACAGCTCGAACAGCGTTTCAACGCTTGGGCAGCACGCTGATCTTAGCGCTCCGCCGCATTGGCGGGGCCGGTCCCAGCTATCGGAACGAATCGCGGAGTCTTCATGGCCACAGCAATATCCCTGCCGGCGAACCAGATCGCCGAGCCCAATCTGAAACAGCGACTGGCACGGGCCGAACGGGTGAACAAGCTCAAGTCGCAGGCGCTGATCCTGCCGCTTTTGCTGTTCGTACTGCTGACCTTTCTGGTGCCCATCGCCTCGCTGCTCTGGCGCAGCGTGGAGAACCCGGAAGTGGTGAACACGCTGCCACGCACGCTGGCGGCGCTGGCCGAATGGGATGGTCGTGGGCTGCCGGCGGAGCCGGCCTATCAGGCGCTGGCAGAGGATCTGTATCAGGCGCGGCGGGAGCAGAGTCTGGGCGACCTGTCCAAGCGACTGAACATGGAGCTGGCCGGCTACCGCAGCCTGCTGACCAAGACCGCGCGGGCGCTGCCGTTTCGCGAAGTGCCTGCCTCCTATCAGGATGCGCTGGAAGCGCTCGACGAGCGCTGGGGCGATCCGGCGTTCTGGCAGGTGATCCAGCGCAACGACAGTGCGGTGACCGGCTATTACCTGCTGGCAGCGCTTGATCACCGTATCGACGAGCTGGGCGAGCTGGCCAAGGTCTCGCCGGATCAGGCGGTGTACCTCGACATCTTTGCCCGGACGTTCTGGATGGGCCTGGTGATCACAGTGATCTGCCTGCTGCTGGCCTATCCGCTGGCGTATCTGCTGGCCAACCTGCCGGCGCGGCAGAGCAACCTGCTGATGATCCTGGTGCTGCTGCCGTTCTGGACCTCGATCCTGGTGCGCGTGGCGGCGTGGATCGTGCTGCTGCAGTCGGGCGGGCTGATCAACGGTGCGTTGCTGAAGATGGGCCTGATCGACGAGCCGCTGCAGCTGGTGTTCAACCGCACCGGTGTTTACATCGCCATGGTGCACATCCTGCTGCCGTTCATGATCCTGCCGATCTACAGCGTGATGAAGAACATCTCGCCGAGCTACATGCGCGCCGCGGTGTCGCTGGGCTGTCATCCGTTCGCCAGCTTTTGGCGGGTGTACTTCCCGCAGACCCTTGCCGGTGTCGGTGCCGGTTGCCTGTTGGTGTTCATCATCTCCATCGGCTACTACATCACCCCGGCGCTGCTCGGCAGCCCGAACGATCAGATGGTCAGCTACTTCGTCGCCTTCTACACCAACACCACCATCAACTGGGGCATGGCCACGGCGCTGGGCGGTCTGCTGCTGCTCGCCACCATGCTGCTGTATGTCATCTACAGCTGGTTGGTCGGTGCCAGCCGTCTGCGGCTGGGTTGAGATGACGCACGTCGCGGCGTGGCCGCCTTTCCAGAGTCTTCATGCCGGGCAGGAGAACCTTTCATGCTGAGCCCCTATATGTCGCCCGTCGAACGGGCCTGGTACTACGCGCTGCGCATCCTCTGCGCGCTGGTGCTGCTGTTTCTGATCGTGCCGGTGCTGGTCATCGTGCCGCTGTCGTTCAACTCCGGCTCGTTCCTGGTCTATCCGCTACAGGGCTTCTCGTTGCGCTGGTACGAGGCGCTGTTCACCTCGGCGGACTGGATGCGCTCGCTGAAGAACAGTCTGCTCATCGCGCCCGCCGCGACCTTTCTCGCTGTGGTGCTCGGCACCCTGGCGGCCGTCGGCCTGACCCGCGCGGAATTTCGCGGCAAGGCGCTGCTGATGACCATACTGATCTCGCCGATGGTGGTGCCGGTGGTGATCATCGGTGTCGCCAGCTATTTGTTCTTCGCACCGCTGGGCATGGGCAACAGCTACCTGTCGCTGATTCTCGTGCACGCGATGCTCGGCGTGCCCTTCGTGATCATCACGGTCTCCGCGACGCTGCAGGGCTTCAACTACAACCTGGTGCGCGCTGCGGCCAGCCTCGGCGCCTCGCCGCTGACCGCGTTCTTCCGCGTGACCCTGCCGCTGATCGCGCCCGGGGTAATCTCCGGCGCGCTGTTCGCCTTCGCCACCTCGTTCGATGAGGTGGTGGTGACCCTGTTCCTCGCCGGACCTGAGCAGATCACCCTGCCGCGGCAGATGTTCAGCGGCATCCGCGAAAACCTCAGCCCGACCATCGCCGCCGCGGCGACGCTGCTGATCGGCTTCTCCATCGCCCTGCTGCTGACTCTGGAGTGGCTGCGTGGCCGTGCCGAGAAGCTGCGCACCCAACAACCTGCCTGACGGAATACGCACATGACTCTGCAACTTGGGCAACCCGATCTGTTGCGCCAAACCGCCTATCTCAACGGTGAGTGGTGCGAGGCCGACAGTGGCGCGCGCATCGAAATCTTCAATCCGGCCACCGGCGAGCTGATCGGCGCCGTGCCGAACTTGGGCCGCGACGAGGCCCGCCGCGCCATCGAAGCCGCGCGGGCAGCCCAACCGGCCTGGCGCGCGCTGACCGCCAAGGAGCGCGCCGCACGGCTGCGCCGTTGGTACGAGCTGATGCTGGAGAATCAGGAAGACCTGGCGCGGATCATGACCGCCGAACAGGGCAAGCCGTTGGCCGAGGCGCGGGGGGAGGTGGCCTACGCCGCATCCTTTCTCGAATGGTTCGCCGAGGAAGGCAAGCGCCTCTACGGTGATGTGATTCCCGCCCACGCCGGCGACAAGCGCATCCTGGTGCAGAAGGAACCGGTCGGCGTCACCGCGGCGATCACGCCGTGGAATTTTCCCAGCGCCATGATCACCCGCAAGGCCGGTCCGGCGCTGGCCGCCGGCTGTGCCATGGTGCTCAAGCCGGCACCGCAGACACCGTTCTCGGCGCTGGCACTTGCTGCGCTGGCCGAGCGTGCGGGCATCCCGGCGGGACTGTTCAGCGTGATCACCGCCGATGCGGCAACGTCCCGCGAGGTAGGCGCCGAACTCTGCGAAAACCCGGTGGTGCGCAAACTCTCGTTCACCGGCTCGACCGCGGTGGGCATCAAGCTGATGCAGCAGTGCGCGCCGACGCTGAAGAAGCTCTCGCTGGAGCTGGGCGGCAACGCACCCTTTATCGTCTTCGACGACGCCGATCTGGATGCGGCGGTCGAGGGCGCGATGATGTCCAAGTACCGCAACGCCGGGCAGACCTGCGTCTGTGCCAACCGCATCTACGTACAGGACGGTATTTACGACGCCTTCGTCGACAAGCTTTCCGCTGCGGTGGCGCGGCTGAAGGTCGGCAACGGTGCGGAGGAGGGCGTGACCACCGGACCGCTGATCGATGCCGCGGCCGTAGCCAAGGTGCAGCGCCATCTGCAGGACGCGCTGGACAAGGGCGCCACTCTGCTGGCTGGCGGCAAACCCCATGCGCTGGGTGGCAACTTCTTCGAGCCGACGCTGGTGGGCGGCGTCACTGCCGAGATGGCCGTGGCGCGCGAGGAAACCTTCGGCCCGCTGGCACCGCTGTTCCGCTTCAGCGACGAGGCCGAGGTGATTCGCCAGGCCAACGACACCGAATTCGGCCTCGCCGCCTATTTCTACGCCCGCGACCTGAGTCGGGTGTTCCGCGTCGCCGAGGCATTGGAGTACGGCATGGTCGGCATCAACACCGGGGTGATCTCCACCGAGGTGGCGCCGTTCGGCGGCATGAAGGCCTCCGGCCTCGGCCGTGAAGGCTCGAAGTACGGCCTGGATGAATATGTGGAAATCAAATACCTGTGCCTGGGCGGCATCTGATCAAACGGCCCAAATCGGGCGTGCAAAATAATGCACGGAGTTTTACTGTAATCCGAACGCTTTGGATGGCTCGGCAGTCGATCATCGTATGCTGCCGCGCCCGCTTCCTGGCGTTCTTCATGACCCGAGCCGACGATGAGCGGCTACCGAGGAGCTTATGAGCAAGACCAACGAATCCCTGATGCAACGCCGTGTCGCCGCCGTCCCCCGTGGCGTCGGCCAGATCCACCCGATCTTTGCCGACCACGCCAAGAACAGCAGCGTGGTCGACGTCGAAGGTCGCGAGTTCATCGATTTCGCCGGTGGCATCGCCGTGCTGAATACCGGTCACCTGCACCCGACGATCGTCAAGGCGGTGGAAGAGCAGCTGCACAAGCTGACCCACACCTGCTTCCAGGTGCTGGCCTACGAGCCCTATGTCGAGCTGTGCGAGAAGATCAACGCGCGGGTGCCGGGTGATTTCGCCAAGAAGACCCTGCTGGTCACCACCGGCTCCGAGGCGGTGGAAAACGCGGTGAAGATTGCCCGCGCCGCCACCGGCCGTGCCGGCGTGATCGCCTTCACCGGCGCCTATCACGGTCGCACCATGATGACCCTCGGCCTGACCGGCAAGGTGGCACCGTACTCAGCTGGCATGGGACTGATGCCCGGCGGTATTTTCCGCGCGCTTTACCCCTGTGCCATTCATGGCGTCAGCGTCGATGACTCGATCGCCAGCATTGAGCGTATCTTCAAGAACGACGCCGAGCCGCGCGACATCGCGGCAATCATCATCGAGCCGGTGCAGGGTGAGGGCGGCTTCAATGTCGCACCGAAGGACTTCATGGCTCGCCTGCGTGCGCTCTGCGACGAGCACGGCATCCTGCTGATCGCCGACGAAGTGCAGACCGGCGCCGGGCGCACCGGCACCTTCTTCGCCATGGAGCAGATGGGTGTGGTCGCCGATCTGACCACCTTCGCCAAGTCCGTCGGTGGCGGCTTCCCGATCGCCGGCGTCTGCGGCAAGGCCGAGATCATGGATGCCATTGCTCCTGGTGGTTTGGGCGGCACCTACGCCGGCAATCCGCTGTCCTGTGCCGCCGCGCTGGCGGTGTTGGAAGTCTTCGAGGAAGAGAAGCTGCTCGACCGCTGCAAGGCGGTAGCCGAGAGGCTGACCACGGGCCTCAAGGCAATCCAGGCCAAGCACAAGGAGATCGGCGAGGTGCGCGGGCTCGGCGCGATGATCGCCATCGAGCTGTTCGAAGACGGTGATCATGCGCGGCCGGCTGCCGCCCTTACCTCACAGATCGTTGCCCGTGCGCGGGACAAGGGGCTGATCCTGCTGTCCTGCGGCACCTACTACAACGTGCTGCGGGTGTTGGTGCCGCTGACTGCCGAAGACGAGCTGCTTGATCGTGGCCTGGCGATCATCGGCGAGTGCTTCGACGAACTGACCTGAACCACCCTGTGCGCGCCGGCATCCGCAACGGATGTCAGGTGCGCCGCGACCCGAGCCCTCGGGTACAATGCGCGGCATCTTGCCGTGCTACCCGAGGTCGTCATGCAGCCGTTCGCCATCGCCCCTTCGATTCTTTCCGCCAATTTCGCCCGCCTGGGCGAGGAAGTGGACAACGTGCTGGCCGCCGGCGCCGACATCGTCCATTTCGATGTGATGGACAACCACTACGTACCCAACCTGACCATCGGCCCCATGGTCTGCTCCGCGCTGCGCAAGCATGGCGTGACCGCGCCCATCGACGTGCATCTGATGGTCAAGCCGGTGGATCGCATGATCGGCGACTTCCTCGAGGCCGGCGCCACTTACATCACTTTCCATCCAGAGGCTTCCGAGCACATCGACCGCTCGCTGCAGCTGATCAAGGATGGCGGCGCCAAGGCCGGTCTGGTGTTCAATCCGGCCACGCCGCTGGACGTGCTCAAGTACGTGATGGACAAGATCGACATGGTCCTGCTGATGAGCGTCAACCCGGGCTTCGGCGGGCAGAAGTTCATTCCCAATACCCTCGACAAGCTGCGCGAAGCGCGTGCGCTGATCGACACCAGCGGTCGCGAAATTCGCCTGGAGATCGACGGCGGCGTCAATCCGCAGAACATCCGCGAAATCGCCGCGGCCGGTGCCGATACCTTCGTCGCCGGCTCGGCGATCTTCAACCAGCCGGACTACAAGGCGGTGATCGACCAGATGCGCGCCGAGTTGGCGCTGGCGCGCCCATGACCCGTCTGGAACAACTGTTCGACGGCAGACTGCCACGGCTGGTGATGTTCGATCTGGACGGCACCCTGATGGATTCGGTACCGGACCTAGCCGCCGCAGTGGACAAGATGCTGATGCTGCTCGGCCGCGAGCCTGCCGGCATCGAGCGGGTGCGCGACTGGGTGGGCAATGGCTCGCGCGTGCTGGTGCGTCGCGCATTGGCCGGTCAGCTGAACCATGACGGTGTGGCCGACGAGTTGGCCGACGAGGCGCTGGCGCTGTTCATGCAGGCATACTCCGGCGGCCACGAGCTGACCACCGTCTATCCGGGCGTTCGTGAATGCCTGGACTGGCTGCGCGAGCGCGAGGTGAGGCTGGCAATCATTACCAACAAGCCGGCGCAGTTCATCGAACCGCTGCTGGAGGAGAAGGGGTTGGCCGGTTACTTCCAGTGGTTGGTCGGCGGCGATACCTTGCCGCAGCAGAAGCCCGATCCCGCGGCGCTGTTCTGGGTGATGGACAAGGCGGGCGTTGTGCCCGGTGAATCGCTGTTCGTGGGGGATTCGCGCAACGACGTACGGGCTGCCAAGGCCGCGACAGTACGCTGTGTCGCGCTTACCTACGGCTACAACCACGGCGAGCCCATCGCGCATGAGCAGCCGGCGCTGGTGCTCGACGACCTGCGCGAGCTGGTTGCTTCGGCTCCGGGCCTGCGCTAGTGTGGCCGGACTCTTTTTGACCCACCGAAGAGATCAGCTCGTGGTGCTCACCCGCAGACAATGGATGAAAGTCATCAAGGCCCTGGCCCGTTGGCGCTGGCGCGCCTGACTTTTCCTGCCGGCTAGGCCGGCGCGTTTGCCGTTGTTCGTTCGAACCCTCCTCAGACCACGAGGCTGACATGACCCGCGAAGAATTCCTGCGTTTGGCCGCCGAAGGCCATAACCGCATCCCTCTGTCGTTCGAAACCCTTGCCGACTTCGACACGCCGCTGTCGCTGTACCTGAAACTGGCCGATGCGCCGAACTCGTATCTGCTCGAATCCGTTCAGGGCGGCGAGAAGTGGGGGCGCTATTCGATCATTGGCTTGCCATGCCGCACCGTGCTGCGCGTGCAGGACCACCGCATCAGCGTGACCACCGATGGCATCGAGACCGAGGCCTGCGAGGTCGAGGACCCGCTGGCCTTCGTCGAATCCTTCCAGCAGCGCTACCGCGTCGCGCCGGTCGAAGGCCTGCCGCGCTTCAATGGCGGGCTGGTCGGCTATTTCGGCTATGACAGCGTGCGCTATGTCGAGCGCAAACTGGGCAATTGCCCCAACCCGGATCCGCTGGGCACACCGGATATCCTGCTGATGGTTTCCGACGCCGTGGTGGTGTTCGACAACCTCGCCGGCAAGCTGCACTGCATCGTGCTGGTCGACCCGTCGCAGCCGGAAGCCTACGAGGCGGGCCAGGCTCGCTTGCAAGCGCTGCGGGCGAAGCTGCGCCAGTCGATCACCCCGCGCCTGGGCCTGGATTTCGAAAAGAGCAACGGTGCCGAACCGACCTTCCGCTCCAGCTTCAGCCGCGAGGATTACGAGCAGGCGGTCAACCGCATCAAGGACTACATCCTCGCCGGCGACTGCATGCAGGTGGTGATTTCCCAGCGCATGTCGATCCCGTTCAAGGCTGCGCCGATCGATCTGTACCGCGCGTTGCGCTGCTTCAACCCGACGCCCTACATGTACTTCTTCAACTTCGGCGACTTCCACGTGGTGGGGTCGTCGCCGGAAGTGCTGGTGCGCGTCGAGGAAGGCCTGGTCACGGTCCGCCCCATCGCCGGTACCCGTCCACGCGGCGCCAACGAAGAAGCTGATCTGGCGCTGGAGCAGGACCTGCTCAGCGATGCCAAGGAGCTCGCCGAACACCTGATGCTGATCGACCTGGGCCGCAACGATGTCGGTCGTGTCGCCGAGACCGGCACCGTGCGGTTGACCGAGAAGATGGTCATCGAGCGCTATTCGAATGTCATGCACATCGTCTCCAACGTCACCGGTCAGCTCAAGGCGCCGCTGACAGCGATGGATGCACTACGTGCGATCCTGCCGGCCGGCACGCTCTCCGGGGCACCGAAGATCCGCGCGATGGAAATCATCGACGAGCTGGAACCGGTCAAGCGTGGTGTCTACGGCGGCGCCGTCGGCTATCTCGCCTGGAACGGCAACATGGATACCGCCATCGCCATCCGTACCGCGGTAATCAAGGACGGCGAGCTGCACGTGCAGGCTGGTGCCGGCATCGTCGCCGACTCGCAGCCGGCGCTCGAATGGGAAGAGACGCTGAACAAGCGCCGCGCCATGTTCCGCGCGGTGGCCCTGGCCGAACGCGACCAGCAGGAGAACTGATCATGCTGTTGATGCTGGATAACTACGATTCCTTTACCTACAACGTCGTGCAATACCTCGGCGAGCTCGGTGCCGACGTCAAGGTGGTGCGCAACGACGAACTGAGCGTGGCCGAGATCGAAGCGCTGAATCCGGAGCGCATCGTCGTCTCGCCCGGCCCGTGCACGCCGAACGAGGCGGGTGTGTCGCTGGAGCTGATTCGTCATTTCGCCGGCAAGTTGCCGATTCTCGGCGTTTGTCTCGGTCACCAGAGCATCGGTCAGGCCTTCGGTGGCGATGTGGTGCGCGCCCGCCAGGCCATGCACGGCAAGACCAGCCCGGTGTTTCACCATGATCAGGGTGTGTTCGCCGGGCTCAACAATCCGCTGACCGTCACCCGTTACCACTCGCTGGTGGTCAAGCGCGAAACGTTGCCCGAGTCCCTGGAAATCACAGCCTGGACCCAGCTGGACGATGGCTCGGTCGACGAGATCATGGGCTTGCGGCACAAGACGCTGAACATCGAGGGCGTGCAGTTCCACCCCGAATCGATCCTCACCGAACAGGGCCATGAGCTGTTCGCGAATTTTCTGAAGCAGACCGGAGGTGTGCGCTGATGGATATCAAGGAAGCCCTCAACCGCATCGTCGGTCAGCTCGACCTGAGCACCGAAGAGATGCAGGCGGTGATGCGCCAGATCATGACCGGTCAGTGCACCGATGCGCAGGTCGGTGCGTTCCTCATGGGCATGCGCATGAAGAGCGAAACCATCGACGAGATCGTTGGCGCCGTGCAGGTGATGCGCGAGCTGGCCGCTCCGGTGCGTTTCGACACCGACAAGCTGGTCGATACCTGCGGCACCGGTGGCGACGGGATGAACATCTTCAATGTGTCCACCGCTGCCTCGTTCGTCGTTGCCGCGGCTGGCGGCAAGGTTGCCAAGCACGGTAATCGCGCCGTGTCGGGCAAGAGTGGCAGCGCCGATCTGCTCGAGGCTGCCGGAGTCTTTCTCGACCTGACGCCCGAACAGGTGGCGCGTAGCGTCGATACGGTCGGCGTCGGCTTCATGTTCGCCCCGGCCCATCATGGCGCCATGAAGCATGCAGCCGGCCCTCGCCGCGAGCTCGGTTTGCGTACCCTGTTCAACATTCTCGGACCGATGGCCAACCCGGCCGGCGTCCGTCATCAGGTGCTCGGCGTGTTCAGCAAGGCGTTGTGCCGGCCCATGGCCGAAGTGTTGTCGCGTCTGGGCAGCAAACATGTGCTGGTGGTGCATGCGCAGGATGGGCTGGATGAAATCAGCCTGGCGGCGCCGACCCATGTCGCTGAGCTGAAGGATGGTGAGATCCGCGAATACAGCATTCAGCCCGAGGATTTCGGCATCAAGAGTCAGAGTCTGATCGGCCTGAATGTCGAGGACGCACAGGGCTCGTTGGCCTTGATCCGTGATGCGCTGGGACGACGACAGAGCGAAAACGGCCAGAAAGCTGCTGACATGATCGTGCTCAATGCCGGTGCCGCGCTGTATGCCGCCGACCTGGCGAGCAGCCTGAAGCAAGGCGTCGAGATGGCGCACGACGCGCTCAGCACCGGGCTGGCGCGCGACAAGCTGGAGGAACTGGTGTCCTTCACCGCAGTGTTCAAGCAGGAGAATCAGAAATGAGCGTGCCGACCGTGCTGGAAAAGATCATCGCGCGCAAGTTCGAGGAGGTCGCCCAGCGCAGTCTTGAAGTCGGCCTAGGCGAGCTTGAGCAGCGGGCAGCCGTGGCCGATCCGGTGCGGGGTTTTGCCGCTGCGATCGAGCGGCGTGTGCGCAGTAAGGAGCCGGCCGTCATCGCCGAGGTGAAGAAAGCGTCGCCGAGCAAGGGTGTCATTCGTGACCCGTTCCTGCCCGCCGAAATTGCCGCCAGCTACGAGGCGGGTGGCGCAGCTTGCCTTTCGGTGCTGACCGACATCGATTTCTTCCAGGGTGCCGACGCGTACCTGCAGCAGGCACGTGCAGCCTGCTCACTGCCGGTAATCCGCAAGGATTTCATGATCGATCCCTATCAGGTGGTCGAAGCGCGAGCGCTGGGCGCCGACTGCATTCTGCTGATCGTTGCGGCGCTGGATGATGCGCGCATGCACGAGCTGGCGGCGGTAGCCAAGGAACAGGGGCTGGATGTGCTGGTCGAGGTGCATGACGCAGCCGAGCTGGAACGTGCTTTGCGCTTGGAAACACCGCTGGTGGGCATTAACAACCGCAACCTGCATACCTTCGAGGTCAATCTGGAAACCACACTGGATCTGCTGCCGCGGATTCCGAAGGATCGGCTGGTGGTGACCGAGAGCGGGATCTTCAATCGCGCCGATGTCGAGCTGATGGAGATCAACCAGGTCTATGCGTTTCTGGTGGGTGAGGCATTCATGCGCGCCGAACAGCCAGGCGTAGAACTGCAGCGCCTGTTCTACCCCGATCGTTCGCGTGGCCGCGTGGCTCCTGTCGTTGCCGATCCGGAGTGACCGCCTGCCTGCGCATCGCGCGCCGGCAGGTAGCGGTCTTACGGGGTCAGCGAGTACCGAATACCACCATGGTCTTGCCTTTGACGTAGACGAGACCTTGGGCTTCCAGGCTCTTGAGTACCCGGCCGACCATTTCGCGGGAGCAGCCGACGATGCGGCCGATTTCCTGACGGGTGATCTTGATCTGCATGCCGTCCGGATGAGTCATGGCGTCGGGCTGTTTGCACAAGTCAAGCAGGGTGCGCGCGACGCGGCCGGTGACGTCGAGGAACGCCAAGTCGCCGACTTTGCGGGTGGTATTGCGCAGGCGTTCGGCCATCTGGCTGCCTAGCGCGTAGAGAATGTCCGGATCCTGCTGGGTCAGCTCGCGGAATTTCGCATAGCTAAGCTCAGCCACTTCGCACTCGGTCTTGGCGCGAACCCAGGCGCTGCGTTCCTTTTCCGTTCCTTCCTTTTCGAAAAGCCCCATCTCTCCGAAGAAGTCGCCGGCGTTCAGGTAGGCGATGATCATTTCGCGCCCGTCATCGTCTTCAATAAGAATCGTGACCGAGCCTTTGACAATGAAGAAAAGCGACTCGCAACGGTCGCCTGCATAGATGATCGTGCTTTTTGCTGTGTACCGCCGTCTATGGCAGTGCGCGAGCAACTTGTCGATATTCTTTATCTTGGGCGTAAGTGTGATAGCTACCATGCTGTGGGTCCCGGATAAGTACTCAAATAAAGGCTGATTATTGTTATATGTGGCTGTCATTCAGCTTTCGTCAGCTTAACAGACCTGGGTAGACCGCCTGCAAAGGTGCGACAACCGAAACGTGCGGGTCAACGCACCTTTAGTCGCGTGCGTGGTCGCGGCCGGTTTGAATGCCCATGTTAAGCTATCGGTCTTGTTTTTATTGGAGTTGGCGATGAAAGCGCGCATTCAATGGGTCGACGGTGCCATGTTTCTTGGTGAGTCCGGTAGCGGCCATGTCGTCGTGATGGATGGCCCGCCCGAGAACGGTGGCCGGAACCTCGGCGTACGCCCCATGGAGATGCTGCTGCTGGGCTTGGGCGGCTGCAGTAACTTCGACGTGGTCAGCATTCTGAAGAAGTCGCGACAGGCGGTAGATAGTTGCGAGGTCTTTGTCGAGGCCGAACGCGCTACCGAGGACCCCAAGGTATTTACCAAGATCCACTTGCGTTTCGTCGTCAAAGGTCGAGCGCTGAAGGATGCGCAAGTGAAGCGCGCCGTCGAGCTGTCGGCCGAAAAGTACTGTTCCGCGTCCATCATGCTTGGTCGTGCCGGTATCGACATTACCCACGCCTACGAGATTGTCGAACTCGGCTAAGCGACGCACAGACTGTCGCGCATTTCGCCAAGCCGTCACCAGACATCGCGAGATCACCAGAAAGGGCGCCTTAGCGCCCTTTTCAATGGTCAGATGCGATATGTCGCCTTGGTCATGACCTTCGATACCAGGCTCATGCCGAACTTGATCGGCGCAGGGAAGCGCAGGCCGCCAGCCGCGATGGCTGCGGTCGAGTGCTGTGCTTCGTCCTCACGCATCTGTTCGAGAATGGCCCGGGACTTTTCGTCTTCTGCCGGCAGTTGGCCGAGGTGATCGTCCAGGTGCTTGCATACCTGGTCTTCGGTCGCGGCGACGAAGCCCAGGCTGATGCGATCGCTGATAAGTCCCGCGGACGCCCCGATACCGAACGACAGTCCGTAGAACAGAGGATTGAGCACGCTGGTATGGCAGCCTAGTTGACGAATGCGCTGTTCGCACCATGCAAGGTGGTCGATCTCCTCATCCGCGGCCTGTTCCATTGCCTGACGCACCTGCGGCAGGCGGGCTGTCAGAGCCTGCCCCTGATACAGCGCCTGGGCGCAGACTTCGCCGGTGTGGTTGATGCGCATCAAACCTGCCACGTGACGGGTTTCGCTCTCGCTAAGTTCGCTCTCGTTCTTCAGCACGGCCGGCGATGGCCGTGCGGGCTGCCCGCTGAAGGGCAGCAGGGTTCGCAATGCCGCATCGGCCTGCATCAGCAGGCGGTCGGCTGGGGAGTAGTGGCGTTGGCTGGTCATATGTCCTCCGGAACAAGATTAGACCGCTAGCAGGTTGCTGGGGCTGCAGGGGCTGGAGTGGTAGCTCAGCCCGGCGGCCAATGCATCTGTCGCTGCCCGAGTACGTGCATGTGAATGTGATGGACGGTCTGGCCTCCGAGGTCGTTGCAATTCATCACCACGCGGAAGCCTTCCTGGCAGCCTTGTTCTTGCGCCAGCCTCTGGGCGGTGAGGAGGATATGCCCGGCCAGCAGCTTGTCGTTCTCCTCGCTCAGATCATTCAGTGTGGCGATGTGCTTCTTCGGAATTACCAGAAAGTGCACCGGTGCCTGCGCCGAAATGTCATGGAAAGCGATAACCTGATCATCCTCATAGAACTTGTGTGCGGGAATATCCCCACACACGATCTTGCAGAACAAGCAATCCATGACTGTTCTCCAGGGGAGACTCGGTCACACAGTGTATCAGGGCGGTTACGCGCCAGTGAGCGTACAGGGAGGTTGGGTGAAGAACGATATACATGATCTCGCATTGGTCCTGGATTCGCGGGTCAAGCTGGTGATGGTCGAATCATGGGATGAGCGCAGAGTGCTTGAGACGCTGACCGGGCTCGCCGTACGCCAGGGGCTGGGCTTGTACGTGTGGTCTGCGACCGACGGGCTGCGGCACCTAGGGTTCGACGGCGAGCAGCAGGGCGGTGAGGACAGTTGTTCCCCTGAGGTTGCGCTGAAGCTGGTCAAGCATGACCTCCGAGCAAACCTGTATGTGTTCTGCGACCTCCATCCGTTTCTCAGCGAGCCCAAGCTGGTGCGGCTACTCAAGGACGTGGCGATGCGAGAAGCATCCACTGCGCCGACCCTGGTGCTGGTCTCGCATGCGCTCAAGCTTCCGCCAGAGGTCCAGCGTTATGCGGCACGCTTCAGCCTTTCGCTACCAGCAGAGGAGGAGCTGCTTGCCATCGTTCGTGAAGAAGCCACTCTATGGAGCGAGCGCAACCGCGGCGCCCGTGTACGCACGGACAATCGAACCCTGCAGCAGGTCGTAAAAAACCTGCGCGGCCTCAGTCACGCTGAAGCGCGGGCGCTGGCGCGCAACGTGATCTGCGATGACGGTGCAATTACCCAGGAGGATCTGCCCGAGCTTAATCGAGCGAAGTTCCAGATGCTGGATCTCGAAGGCGTGCTGAGCTTCGAGTATCAGACCGCCCGTTTTGCCGAGGTGGGCGGACTGGCCAATTTCAAGCGTTGGCTGGCGGAGCGGCAGGGCGCATTCCTGGGCGGGAGGGGCGATGATCTGCCGCGTGGCGTGATGCTGGTTGGTGTGCAGGGCGGCGGCAAGAGTCTCGCCGCCAAGGCCGTAGCAGGGCTGTGGGGTTTACCATTGCTGCGGCTCGACTTTGCCTGTCTCTACAACAAGTATTTCGGCGAAACCGAGCGCAATCTGCGCGAGGCGCTGACGTTGGCTGAGCAGATGGCGCCTTGTGTGCTGTGGATGGACGAGATCGAAAAAGGCCTGGCGACAGGCGATATGGATGGTGGAGTCAGTCAGCGGGTGCTCGGTACGCTGCTGACTTGGATGGCCGAGCGTTCGGCGCCGGTATTCATGGTTGCCACCGCGAATGCGATTGATCGGCTGCCACCGGAGCTGTTGCGCAAGGGCCGTTTTGACGAGCTGTTCTTTGTCGACTTGCCAGACGATACGACGCGTGAGGAAATCTTCCGTATTCACCTGGCTCGTCGCGAGCTACGGCCTGATGATCTGGGCGTGACGTTGTTGGCCGAGGCGTCCAGCGGTTTCTCTGGTGCCGAAATCGAGCAGGTTGTTGTGAGTGCCGTGTATGCCGCCCAGGCTCAGCAGCGGCAGGTCGATCAGCCGATGTTGCTCGAGTGCATCCGCGCGACATCTCCGCTGTCGATCGTCATGGCCGAGCGTTTGGAGGCGTTACGCTTATGGGCTCAAGGGCGAACCGTGCAAGCCGATTGAGCCGGGCTCGGAGAAGTTAGAGGGCGGCTCCGCGGCGCATGTCCACCAGCGCCGGGACGGTCAATGCCGCTACCAAGCCGAAGATGATCAGCACCAGCCACAACGCGGCGAGCACCTTCACCGAGCGGCTGTTGGGCGGTGGAGGTGAGCCGTAGCGGTTGACCTCCCGATTTCCCGGCATAAGCAGCATGAAGAAGGGAAAAAGGCTGCCCAGTAGCGGAACCAGGTTGAGCAGGATCAGCCAGCCGGACCAGCCAAAGTCATGCAAGCGCTGGACACCAATCTGGACGCTCACTACCAGCATCCCGATGCCGACCACGGCCACACAAACAAATCCGAGCGTGCTGGATATCGGCATGAGCAATGCCGCTATCGCGAACAAGCCCGTCGCTGTAAGCATGACTACCAGCGACCATGCCAGGTAGCGCAGTCGACCGATGCGTCCAGAGATGGAAAGCGGTTTTAGCTCGCCATGGAGCGGCATGGTTTCATTAACGTCTGCGGATGGCGACGCGTAAGGAGACTGGATTGTGCTTTTGCCTTGCATTGCAGAGGCGTCGCGAAGCTGTGCCTGACGGGCCAGGTACTTTTCAATAATGATGCCGCACGCCGTGCATTCGCTGGCCTGGCTTTGTATGTGTTCGCATTTAGGGCAGGTCATGACGCTGGCTGCAGCTCTTTCAGACTCCGCAGCTGAGCGCTCTTCCTCCGTTTGCACCAGGCTCAGCGCAGGCACCGCGCGCTCTGGCTCCTTGCGGGCTTTCGCCCCCGCACGGTGGAGTGCGGCAAGGTACTTATCGGCGTCCTGTTGGCTGAGCCTCGTTTTGATTACCGCGTCCTGACCGCCGAAGAGGCGTTCGACCTTGCTTGCGTCTGTCTTGAACAGCCTTGCCAGGTTCGACTTGACCGTCTCGACTGGCATGTCGGGCATCAGTTCGCCATTGAAGACGATCTTGAAGTGGGCTTCTTGCATGTGGCGTCCATGTCACAAATAAATGATGGTGCAGATTAGAAGCCTGGCCAGCTCGACACAACTGCGATCAATCGGGACTCGGACACGGATAACACAATGCTTGTCGGCAGCCTGGGCAAAGGCCGCAGGCGTCAGAACGGCTTGACGACGACGAGAATCACGATGGCCAGCAGAAAGAGCACAGGTACTTCGTTGAACCACCGGTAGAAGACGTGCCCCCGGACGTTTTCATCTCGTGCAAAGCGCTTCAGTTGCGCGCCGCACATATGGTGGTAACCGACCAGCACCAACACCAAGGCCAGCTTGGCATGCAGCCAGCCACCTGTGCTGAACAGGCCGGGGTTGAGAATGACCATCCAGATCCCGAACACGAGGGTTGCGATCATCGATGGGAGCATAATGCCGCGGTAAAGCTTGCGTTCCATTACCTTGAAACGCTCACGGCTAGGCTGATCCTCACTCATTGCATGATAGACAAACAAACGAGGGAGATAGAACAGGCCGGCAAACCAGCAGACGATGGCGATGATGTGCAAGGCTTTGAGCCACAGATAGAGCATTGGTTGAATCCTGGGAAGAAGAATGCGTCGATAGTAGTGGCTGGGATCGCCTCCGTCATCCCGCCGGTTGGCCCCGGCGCCAAGCAGCTTTATCATCGCGCTTTTACACGTTCATTCGAGGGCAGGTCATGATCAAGGTCGGTATCGTTGGCGGCACAGGCTATACGGGCGTCGAGTTGTTACGCCTGCTTGCCCAGCATCCGCAGGCCGAGGTGGCGGTTATCACCTCTCGCTCCGAGGATGGCGTCAAAGTCACCGACATGTATCCGAATCTGCGCGGCCACTATGACAATCTCGCATTCAGCGTCCCGGATGCTGCGACGCTGGGCGTGTGCGATGTCGTGTTCTTCGCCACGCCCCATGGCGTCGCGCATGCATTGGCCGGTGAGTTGCTGGCGGCCGGAACACGGGTCATTGACCTGTCTGCCGATTTTCGTCTGCAGGACGCCGATGAGTGGGCAGCGTGGTATGGCCAAGCCCATGGTGCTCCGGAGCTGCTTCCGGAAGCCGTCTACGGCTTGCCGGAGGTCAATCGCGAGCAGATCAGAAAGGCACGCTTGATCGCCGTTCCCGGTTGCTATCCCACTGCCACGCAGCTCGGTTTCCTGCCGCTGCTCGAGAACGGATTGGCCGATGCCTCGCGCTTGATTGCAGATTGCAAGTCCGGGTTAAGCGGTGCTGGGCGTGCGGCTAAGATCGGTTCGTTGTTTACCGAGGCGGGCGAAAGCATGATGGCCTATGCAGTAAAAGGGCATCGCCACTTGCCAGAGATCAGCCAGGGGCTACGTCGTGCCGCCCGCGGCGATATCGGCCTGACTTTCGTTCCTCACTTGACGCCGATGATTCGCGGTATTCACGCGACTCTGTATGCCACTGTCGAAGACAAGTCCGTGGACCTGCAACGCCTCTACGAGCAACGTTATGCCAACGAGCCCTTTGTAGACGTGATGCCAGCAGGTAGCCACCCCGAAACACGCAGCGTTCGTGGCGCCAACGTTTGCCGCATCGCCGTGCATCGTCCGCAAGGTGGCAATCTGGTTGTGGTGTTGTCGGTAATCGACAATCTTGTGAAAGGCGCATCTGGTCAGGCAATTCAGAACATGAATATCCTGTTCGACCTTGACGAAAGGCTGGGGCTTGGCAACGTGGCGTTGCTGCCCTGATCGGCGTTAATAAGAGCTACCGGTCTAATAGTTGACCGGTTTTGTCAGGAAAGCCGATAATGCACCGTCAACGCAGTAGGGCGTTTCACGCCAGGAGAACCGAATGAGTGTCGAATCCTTCACGCCCACCGCCATCCAGTTCAGTCAGGGGGCAGCGAGCAAGGTGAAGAGCCTGGTCGATGAGGAGGGCAACCCTCGCTTGAAGTTGCGTGTCTTCGTCACTGGAGGCGGCTGCTCGGGTTTCCAGTATGGCTTCACGTTCGACGAGGACGTGGCCGACGACGATACGATTATCGAGCGAGAGGGAGTCAGTCTCGTGGTCGATCCGATGAGCTATCAGTACCTGGCCGGCGCGGAAGTTGATTATCAGGAAGGCCTGGAAGGCTCCCGTTTTGTAATCAAGAATCCGAACGCTACGACCACGTGTGGATGTGGTCAGTCATTTTCGATCTGAGGTTTGCCGCTTTCAGAAACGCCGTGCAATGCACGGCGTTTTCATTTTAGGCCGGATAGATCGCGCCCAGGATCCGATCACCTCGCGCGCCGGTAACCGCTGGGCGATTAGCGGGTATGCGCTCCAGGCAGCAGTGCGCCAGCCACGCGAACGCCATCGCCTCTACCCAGTCCGGCGGTACACCCTCACTCTCCGTACTTCGTACGTCGCAGCTGGGGAGCAATGCTTGCAGTCGTCGTATCAAGGCAACGTTATGTGCTCCGCCGCCACATACCAGAAGGTCTTGTGTCTCTGCTTGGGTCGTCATCAGGGAATCGGCGATGCTCTTCGCGGTCAGCTCTAGCAGCGTCGCCTGGATATTCTCGGGACTTAGGTGGCCATGCTCGGCAAGGTGTTTGTCCAGCCAGTTCAGATTGAAGAGCTCCCGTCCGGTGCTCTTTGGTCCTTGAGTCGTGAAGAATTCCTCGCTCAGCAGCGCAGCTAGCAGTTCCTCATCGACCGACCCACTTGCCGCCCAGTCGCCATTGCGGTCGAACGCCTGGTTCCGATGGCGCTGGATCCAGGAATCCATGAGCACATTGCCGGGACCACAATCGAAGCCGTTGGTGGGACTGCCGGGACACAGGAGGCTCAGATTGCTGAATCCACCGATATTGAGAACAGCGCGGATGCGCTCTTTGTCGCCAAAAACGGATTCGTGGAACGCAGGAACGAGCGGTGCGCCCTGGCCCCCGGCCGCAACGTCGCGTCGGCGAAAATCACTGACGACGCTGATGCCGGTAAGCTCGGCCAAAAGTGGTGGGTTGCCAATCTGAATGGTGAAGCCAAGATGAGGCTCATGGCGTACGGTTTGCCCGTGGCTGCCAATGGCGCGCACTGCTTGAGGAGACAGTTGCTGGTCGGAGAGTAGCTGGTTGATCGTTTCGGCGGCTAATGTAGCCCAGCGTTGTTCGGCAATCGCCGCCCGTGCCAACTCATCCGCTCCGGTCGAGCAGAGCGCCAACAGCTCTTGGCGAAGTGTGGCTGGCATTTCCTGAAAGCGCGTAGCGATCAGTCGGGTCTGGGTATGCTGCTCTATGAGAGCGATGTCCAGACCGTCGAGACTGGTACCAGACATCACTCCCAGATAAAGAGTCATGCTTACTGCTGGTTCAGGGCCAGCATGGTGGCCTTCTCTTCATCCATCCGTGCCATTAGCGGTTGGCTCAGCTGCATGAAACGCTGTTTCTCGTTCTGCGCAATCGGATCGGCCATTGGTAGTTTCAACCCCAGCGGATCAACATGCACGCCATCAACCTGGAACTCGTAATGCAGATGCGGGCCGGTGGATAGACCCGTTGTGCCGATATAGCCAATGATCTGTCCCTGCTTCACCGTGGAGCCATTACGCACGCCTTTGGCGAAGCCCTGCATATGTGCGTAAAGGGTGCGGTAGCGTTGGCCGTGCTGGATGATCACAGTGTTGCCATAGCCGCCTTTGCGTCCGGCGAGCAGAACCTTGCCGTCACCGGCGCTTTTGATCGGTGTTCCATGCGGTGCCGCATAGTCGACGCCTTTGTGCGCGCGAATCTTGTTCAGAATCGGGTGTTTGCGTCCGTTGGAAAAGCGCGAGCTGATCCGCGCAAAATCCACTGGTGTACGAATAAACGCCTTGCGCATGCTGGTGCCATCGGCATTGTAGTAACTGGTAGCACCGTCCTTGCTGGTGTAACGAACGGCGGAGTAGGTCTTGCCTCGGTTGGTAAAACGAGCGGCGAGAATATTGCCCGTCCCGACCCGTTCGCCTTCAACGGTTTTCTCTTCGTAGATGACCTCGAAACTATCGCCCTTTCGAATGTCTAGGGCGAAGTCGATGTCGTAACCGAACACGTTGGCCAGGTCCATCGTCAGGTTGTGGCTAAGGCCCGCGCGCTTTGCTGCGAGGAACAGACTGCTGTCAATCTCGCCCCGGGCATAAACAGAGGTCACCTCTGGTTTGACCTGCTCTTTCTTGAATGCATATCCATCGGCCGTTTTCTCAAGCGCCAAGGTTTCCAGGCTGTTGAGTTTGCTGCGTAGGTTGGCCAGCTCGCCATCCTCGGTCAGCTTGAACTCCAAGGCCTGGCCGATCTTCAACCGTGAAAGTTGCTTCGCATCCTGACTGCTCGCAAGTACCGCGTGCATTACCGACGGTGACAAGCCCACTTTGGCGAATACGGTCGATAGCGTATCCCCATTGGCTACCACAACCGTTTTTGTCAGAGGATCCTCTGCTGCGCTGGTTTCCTGGCCGGCATCCGCTTCTGGCGGCATCTCATGCTGGGCTTCAGCGGAAGGTTCCAGCTGGCTTGCGGAGGAGAACGGAGACTGGGCTAGGGTGGACTCTTTCTGGTCGGGCTCGATGAAGATCTGCCCAGAAGAAGTCTCAAGCTTCAGATCGATGAAAGTCTTCTTGGCCTCGACTTCACGTGATGGAAATACGAGGAGCGCCAGGCTCAGCAGCGCAGCTACACCACTCGCAGCCAGGAGATGGCTCTTGGGGTAGTTCGGAGCTTTTGATTTGGAAGGCATCATTGGGCTTCTGGCATTATTTTGTACGGGAAATAACTGTCTAAAATATAAGCAAAGCCCATCGGAGGCAACCCTCGCTGAGGCTGATCTGCTGGCCGGTACGCTGTGGCTTGTAATCGCCCAGCGATCTTGTAAGGTTGTCGCCCTTTCATAATGGTATAGGGCTTGCCATGAAGTCGGTTGAAGAGCAACTGTCGGTGATCAAACGGGGCGCTGATGAGGTGCTCGTCGAGTCGGAGCTGGTCGCTAAGCTCGAGCGGGGCGAGCCTCTGCGCGTCAAGGCTGGCTTCGATCCTACCGCTCCGGACCTTCACCTCGGGCACACTGTGCTCATTAATAAGATGCGGCAGCTGCAGGAGCTGGGGCACCAAGTGATCTTCCTTATAGGGGATTTCACAGGGATGATTGGTGACCCAAGTGGCAAAAGTGCTACGAGGCCACCGCTGACACGGGACCAGGTTCTTGAAAACGCCGAGACGTACAAGGCGCAGGTTTTTAAGATTCTTGATCCTGCTCGAACCGAGGTGGCCTTCAACTCGACATGGATGGACAAGCTGACTCCTGCTGACTTCATCCGCCTGGCCTCTCAGTACACCGTTGCACGTATGCTCGAGCGGGACGACTTCCATAAGCGTTACTCGACTAATCAGCCAATCGCGATCCATGAGTTCTTGTATCCGTTGGTGCAGGGATATGACTCGGTGGCGCTCAAGGCCGATATCGAGCTGGGTGGAACCGATCAGAAGTTTAATCTCCTTATGGGCCGTGAGCTGCAGCGGGCATATGGGCAGGCGTCCCAGTGCGTGGTGACGATGCCGTTGCTTGAGGGGTTGGACGGCGTCAAGAAGATGTCCAAGTCTCTCGGCAACTATGTAGGTATCCAGGAGCTGCCGGGCGTCATGTACAGCAAATTGGTATCCATTCCTGATGCGCTTATGTGGCGGTACTTCGAGCTGCTCAGCTTCCGCGCGCAAGCAGAGATCGACGAGCTTCGTTTGGATGTTGAGCGTGGGGCCAACCCTCGCGACATCAAGATCAAGCTGGCGGAGGAGATAGTCGCGCGATTCCATGGTGAAGAAGCTGCGGCTGCAGCGCATCGCTCGGCGGGCAATCGCATGAAGGATGGAGAATTGCCGGAGGATCTTCCGGAAATCGAGCTGACATCCGATCAGGGTATGCCTATCGCGTCGGTGCTTAATAAGGCTGCGCTTGTTAAGAATGCCGCTGTGGCTCGTGACTTGTTGGGTTCTGGTGGTGTGCGTGTTGACGGCCAAGTCGTGGATCGTGGCTTTGTATTCCAGCTCGGTGCAACCCACGTTTGCCAGGCTGGCAAAAAGTCGTTTGCTCGTGTAACGCTGAAGCCCGAACAAAACTGAAATAAACGGTTGACGTTAGTTTTCAGGCTCCTATAATGCGCACCACTTCCGGCGCAGTCCTTAAGCAAAACCTCTTGTAAATCAAAAGGTTAGCGAAATAAAAGGGTTGCACGGATGGCGGATTC